>CACYEN010000001.1 GCA_902773435.1 uncultured Lachnospiraceae bacterium
AAGCACATGATCTCCTACATGCTGCGTGAGGAAGCCTTCGACGAGGACTGCCATACGGAATTCTATCAGCCGTCGAAGGGATTCCGCGCCGAGTGGGACAGGAAGACCGGCACCATGCTCAGCATGAAGCTGGACGGCGTGGAGATCGCGGACGACCAGGAGATCCGCGTCTGTCTCGAAAAATACCATTTCCTGAATATGAAAACGAGCTTCGACATCACGGAGCAGGAGGTGAAGAAGAATTCCCACATCCCGCGCGTCGTCGCGACCAAGGTGACCGACGTGGTCGAGGAGTACTTCTTAAGCCACGGGCTGATCGAGGCGAACACGGACCAGCGTCTGGTCATCCATGCCTAAAAAGAGAAGCGGACGATGCCGGCCGCCCGCTGGCTGCCGTCAGGCAGCATATTCCGTACCGCGGGCGTGCGTATTCCCGCTGAGATGAAAAAACAAGGCCTGCATCCTGGTGGATGCAGGCCTTGCTTCTGCTGTTCCCGCACGCAGGCGGGGGGAGGGAGCTCCCCGCTTACGTGCCAGTTTTTACACGTTGGTTCCTGCGCGTCAGTTCCTGCGCATCGGTTCTTACGCCTCAGTTCTGACGTGTCAGTCCTTGCGCCTCAGTTCGTGAAGGTGCCGTCGAACGCGGAGTTCAGCGCGCAGATGGAGCAGCACTCCTTCGCGCTGTGGCGGTTGCCGCACTTCGGGCAGACGACCATATCTTCTACAGTCTCAGACTCAAAGAGCTTGACGAGCTTGCAGCTCGGGCAGCTGTAAATATCGACATGGAAGCGCTCTTTCATGAAAGCGCTGCCCATCGGATAAGCAGCAATTTTAAGTGTCATCTCGGTGCCGCAGTGCGGGCAACTCTTTGCAACGTTTACTTCAGCCATGATCAGATCTTCCTTTCGTTTATTGTCAGGATCCGCACAGGCGCCCCCGGAGGGACCCGGCCGGATGTCTTCCTCTTTCATTATAGCAACGAAAAAACAAAAAACATCTGCGTAAAATACATACTAAGCATTATAATGATAAACGAAATCGATAGATCGGGGAGGTACGGGGAAATGAGGCTTGAGGAAGTCAGGGAAATGATCGACGGACTGGACCTGCAGCTGAAGGACCTTCTGATGAAGCGCTTCGACTGCTCCCTCGAGGTCGCGAAAGCGAAGGCAGCAGCGGGGGAAACGGCCATATACCGCCCTGAACGTGAGGCTGAGATCATAAGGCGTCTTCTGGAGGGCGTCCCGGAGGACCGGGCGGCGGCCTACGCGGCGGTCGTAAAAAAGATCATGGAGGCAAGCCGCATGTACCAGTACGGGCGCCTCTTCGAATGGGATCCGGACCTCTTTCCGGGCCTCCCGGAGGGCGTAAGCCCCGCGCAGGACACAAAGCGCGTGGTCTTCCGCCTCACAAGGCCGAACTGTCCGAACGCGATGTCCTCCATTCTCTGTATGATCGGCGACCATGGATATAATATGGAAAGGATGGAGCTGACCGGTTATCCGGAGGACAGAAAGCAGGTCACCTTCGAGCTCACGGTCCTCGGGAACCTGAAGGATAAAAACCTGAGGAAGCTTATGTTCCAGCTTTCCATGGAGAGCGGGGATTTCCGCATCGTCCGCGCGGAGTAGGCATTTCCCGCCGGAAAGTTCTTATCCGCAGGGGAAGAAAAGCGCTTGACAAAGCTTCGGGTCTGCGCTATTATTTCAAACGCAACAGGTTAGTGCGTGTAGCTCAGCTGGATAGAGCACTTGGCTACGGACCAAGGTGTCGGGGGTTCGAATCCTCTTACGCACGTCAAACCCCTCAGGCCCGCGCGGCTTGAGGGGTTTTGCTGTTTCCGGAAATTATTCCCGGGAGGAAGTTTAAACATGAAAAAGTTTTTCTGGGGCGCCATGTACCTTCTGGCAGCCGCGCTGCTCTGCCTCACGGCGTACCTGTACCTGGTCCCGGAGAAGGAGCTTCCGGCGCCGGAGCCCGCGGAGAAGGAGGCGCCGGTCCCCATGCCGGTCATTACGGTGAACGGGGTCGATGTAAGCATCGGCGAGACAGAGCTCAGTGCCCTTCTTTCCGCCGGCCTCACGCTGAAGGCGGAAAAGGACGGGGAGTACCTGGCGGTCCTCGCGACGGGGTC
>CACYEN010000002.1 GCA_902773435.1 uncultured Lachnospiraceae bacterium
CAGCCGATGATCGGACTCGAACCGATGACCTACGCATTACGAATGCGTTGCTCTACCAACTGAGCCACATCGGCAGGCCACTTAACCTATTATACACATTTCGATTTGGAAATCAACAACTATTTTAAGAATCTGCTGAAATTCCGGGGGCTTCAGCCCCCGATCAGTCCGTAGATGTCCGCGGCGGTCCCCGGGTCGGCCATCTCGATCCTGCCCTCGTCGCAGAGTCGCGCGAGTTCGGGCCTGACCGGGAGCGACACCGTCTTCGGGATCCCGTATTTCTCAGCAATCGAGGAGGCCCCGCTCTCGCCGAAGAGCATGATCTTCCTCCCGCAGTCCGGACATTCGACATAGCTCATGTTCTCAACGAGACCGACAACGGGGATGTTCATGGCTTCCGCCATCCTGACCGCCTTTCCGACGATCATGGACACGAGGTCCTGCGGCGACGTCACAATCACGATGCCGTCGACGGGCAGCGACTGGAACACGGTGAGTGGAACATCTCCGGTTCCGGGGGGCATGTCGACGAACAGGTAGTCGAGATCGCCCCAGATCACGTCGGTCCAGAACTGCTTGACCGCCCCCGCGATGACAGGGCCTCTCCAGATCACAGGGTCCTCGCGGTCCGCGAGAAGCAGGTTGACGGACATCACATTGATGCCGCCCGCCGTCGTCACGGGCACGAGCCCCTCGTCATTTCCGAGCACCTCTGATCCCTCCACGCCGAAGATGCGCGGAATGGAAGGTCCCGTTATGTCGGCGTCAAGAACACCCGCCTTCTTTCCGGCGGCAGCGGCACCAACCGCGAGAAGCGACGTGATCATGGATTTCCCGACCCCGCCTTTCCCGCTCACGACACCGATCACCTTTCCGACATGGGTGCCTTTGTTCGGTTTCTCAAGAAAGCTCTTCGGATCCCTGTCAGCGCAGTTCTCTCCGCATGTGCTGCAGTCGTGTGTACAATTTTCAGGCATTTAACTACTCCTTCTCTTTCTGTCACTTAAGTCAGGATAATGATATAGACCCGGATTGACCGCACGGGATGCCGGTCCTTAAACCGGTTCAGCCCCTGTTGATCGGTTCTCCTGTCTCCGGATCAAAGTTCGCCTGGACCGGAGTGCCCCCCGGAGCTGCCGCGCCGCTCCCGGGATTTCCGCCCTGCGGCGGCGGATAAGCGCCCGGATTCCCATTCCCGCCGAAATTCTGTCCGGGCATTCCGCCCGGCGCGCCGGCGGGTGCAGGACCGGAGGCGGGTTTCTTAACCTGGTGGTCAACCGGCACACCGGCTTTGATCTTCCTGCCGACGAGCTCAGAGAGCACCGCGGCCGCAATTCCGGATACCCCGTCATAGATCATGAACAGGGCCGCCGCGAGCATGAAGACGGAGGATTCCGCGATAAACTGCGGGCGTATGATGAGCAGCGCGGCCATCACCGTGCTGACTGCGGTCAGGATCAGGACAATCCACCAGCGGAAGTAGTGCACGTGCTTCAGGTCAAGCGCGTTCTGCAGTTTGATGATGCAGCCGAACACGATCAGGATCCCGTAGACGACGTGCGCGAAATCCATGACGCCCTTCCTCTTGGCGATGAACACGACGCCGAGGATGACGAGGATGATGCCGACGTAGAGATCCGTCGCGAGCAGGGATGTCTCCCTCTTGACCTTGAAATAGACATACAGCCTCTGCGCCCCGATCGCGGCCAGCGCGATCCCGAGCACGAGGCCCATGATCGTCTGAAGCAGTTCCGGAGCGGCGATCATCCCGATTCCGATCAGGATATACAGCGCGCCGACGATGATCGTTATCAGCTTCACTTTCTTGAGAAGATCCTCATGCCTTAAGTGAGTGCCCTGTTCCATGATAATTCTCCTTTCTGTCCTCAGAAAATCCCTGACCATTCATCTATGTTGCCGCTGTCGAGCTTAAACAGCGTCCCGGCGATCACTTCCGTCCCCTTGTCAGCCGCCTCCGTCACGGTGAAGGTCCCCATGTCGCCAGCCCTGAAGGACTCTCCCGCCTCGCCTGAGATCTGGTTCTCATGCAGCGCGACGGAGATGTAGCCGGTCAGTCTCCCGACATCTTCCGGGTTCGTCATGAAGAAATAGGGACAGCTGCCGTCATCTCCGATCTTCTCTTTCATCGCGGACGGCAGGCCGAATCCCGTTATCCGGACCTGTGCCTCCAGATCAGCGGCGGCATCGCACGCGGCCTGAAGACCGGTCGCGGTCGTGCATAAGATCGCCCTGAGATCGGCGTAGGTCGAAAGAAGCGCCCTCGTCTGGTCGTAGGAGGTCTGGTAGGAGTCATTTCCGTACGCGATCTCGAGAAGTTCCAGGCCGCTGAACCGGTCCGCCTTCATCACTTCCTTCATCATGCCGATCCATCCGTTCTGACGGTCCTGCGTAGAGGAGGCGGACAGTATTGCCCAGCTCCCCTCCCCGCCCGTCAGGTCAAGGACGGCGTCCATCAGCGTCTCGGCGATCTCCGGGTTTCCCGAGGGATTGATGTGCATCTCCCTCGAAGCCGGGGTCGCCGGCCTCTCGAAGGAACACACGTCGATGCCTCTGGAGATGGCATCCTTCAGGACATCCTCAAGGGCATCGGCGTCATAGGGCGCGACGGCGATGCAGGAGACTCCCTCCTCCGTCAGCTCCCTGATCATATCGCGCTGGTCCTTCGCGGCGTTCATCCCCGGTTTCAGGATCCTGTATTCCCGGTTCGCCTTCTCCATGATCTCCGAGAAACCGGCGGCCTCGATGTCGTCGTAGACACCGGACGCGCCGGAGAAGACCATCGCGTATACTTCGGATCCGAGATCAATGACCTTCTCATTCGCGGGGCCGTCGCCTCTCCGGACGGTCCCGCATCCCGCGAGCACAGGGAGAAGCGCTAAAACAAGGCCTAAAGCTTTCGCTCTTCTCATCTTATCATCTACCCTGGTAGCGGAATACCGCAATGCTTCTCGGGGCAA
>CACYEN010000003.1 GCA_902773435.1 uncultured Lachnospiraceae bacterium
CCTGACGCAGTGAACCCTCGACTGCTGGCCGGCGCCGATGCCGATCGCCTGGCCATCCGCGGCGTAGCAGACCGAATTGGACTGCGTGTATTTCAGCGCGATCAGGGAGATGAGAAGATCCCTCTTCGCGCTCTCCGGCAGGTCCCTGTTCTCCGTCACGATGTTTACGAGAAGCGTCTCGTCGATGGGGAGTTCATTTCTCGCCTGCTCGAAGGTGATCCCGAACACATCCTTGTGTTCGATGACCGCAGGCCTGTAATCGGGGTCGATCTCGATCACCGTATAGCCGCCCTTTCTCTTCTCACGGAGAATCGCGAGCGCCTCATCCGTGTATCCCGGGGCGATGACCCCGTCCGACACCTCCCGGCGGATGACCGCCGCGGTGTCCGCGTCGCAGACGTCGCTGAGCGCGACGAAGTCACCGAACGAGCTCATCCTGTCGGCGCCCCTCGCTCTCACGTAGGCACTGGCGAGCGGGGACAGGTCGCCCATGTCGTCGACGAAGCAGATCCTGCGCATCGTCTCGCTGAGCGGGATCCCGACCGCGGCCCCGGCCGGGGACACATGCTTGAAACTGGCCGCCGCCGGAAGCTTCGTCGCCGCCTTCAGCTCGGATACGAGCTGCCAGCCGTTCAGGGCATCCATAAAGTTGATATAGCCGGCCCGCCCGTTCAGGACGCGGACCGGAAGGTCCCTGCCGTCGTTGACGAAGATCCGGGAAGGTTTCTGGTTCGGGTTGCAGCCGTATTTCAGCTCAAGTTCTTTCATCTGCGGAAAATGCCCTCCTCTCTCCGGGTCAGCTGTTCTTGTTGATGATCCGCGTCTCGTACCGGCCGTCCTCAAGGCTGATGTACCTTGTGAACAGCGATACTTTGTTGTCCTCATTGAGGGACTCCCAGAGGGACCGCGTAAACCCGTCCTGGTCCCCCGAGATCCGGATCCTGACCGGCTCGCCCTCGAAGGACGGCAGCGGATCGCCGTCTCCCATATACGTGCTGATAAAGCGCCCCTCTCCGGCGGGAACGCCGCTGTAGGCAAATGTGCAGCGGATATCGGAATCCGGATTCCCGTCCGCGCTCTTCAGGATCGACATCGAGAAATCAAGCTTTCCCCCCGCCGCGTCCACGACACAGGAGATCCTCGGCGTGCAGTTCGGGAAATCGGGCTCAAAGCGCCGGCTCCTCAGCGACTGCTCAAACGTCAGCCCGCCAGCGAGTCCCTCGCAAATCGTGTCCGTCTGGTCCCCGTTGCTGATCACGGTCAGGTTCCCGGAGAGCCGCACCGGCGCGTAGATGATCAGGCTCGGATCCTCCATCTTCGACTCGTCGAACGCCTGCGTCCTGATTCCCTCTCCGGACGGGACAAAGATCCTGTTCCTGGAGTTGATGCTTCTCCCCATAATAAAATAGGCGGTCACAGCCGATCTCCCGTCCTCTGACCTCCCTGCAATGATACCCCTGCCCGGATAACTGCATCCCCTGAGCAGTTCTTCGATAATCCGAATCTGCATTCGTCCTCCTTCGCGTCCCGGATCCGTCCCCGGATCAGCCTGTCAGCTCTTCTTCGTCTTTTCCCTCTTCTCCGGTATGTTCAGGTACTCGATCGGCATCGCGTACAGCTCGGAGAGCGCCCGGAGATCGTTAAACTTGATATCTGTCACTCCATTTTCCCAGTTGACAATGGTCTGTTTCGTCTTGTGCAGCCGGTGAGCGACGTCATCCTGCGTCATCTCCGCGTTGACGCGGGCTGCCTTCAGTGAAATCTTCGGCATCATAATATTCCCCCTCATAATTATTGACTGACACCGTTTATTATCCTACCTTATGAAGCTTTATTTTTCAACTGTTTCTGTCTCGTCATAAAACAGATTAACCTGACGTTTTCCCGGGCATTTTCACAGCTCCCGGCGCGTCTTCCGGGCGCGGATTCCTCAGCCGGATACGGTCACGATGTAGTTCCCCCTGTTGTCCCCGGAGATTTCAAACCTCCCCGCGGGCTTCTGTATGACGCTCTCAGACGTGCAGTAGATGCTGTACTCCGTGCCCTCGCAGGTGTACACCAGCGGATTGACCGCGGATGTAGAGCTCTTCAGGAAGTCCAGATATTCCTCGAGGCACAGGTTGTGTTCCGCCATATAGGCCGAGTGGGGAAGCCCCACATACCGGAAATGCCAGGACTCGTTGCTGATCCCGGTGATCGCCGTCTTATCCTCGGCGTACCGGCGGATAAACCCGTATTTCCAGCAGTTCGACGCCATCCATGCGGCGTTCTCGCTGCCCGTAAACGAGCCGTAGCTCCCGTCGTCGTAGAAGATCCCGAGATCGACGGAGAGTCCCGTGTGGTGTTCGCTGTACCCCGGAGTGGCGACGTAGCTCTTCGCGTAGTCCTCCCCGTACTCCTCCTCCGCCTCATCCCACACGTTCTGCTGGTACTCCATCGACCGGTACGCGCTGGAGATTCCGGTCTCATTGGTTCCCATCGTCTGGTCGCAGTCATGGATCATCGCGTCGAGGCTCTTCATGATGTGCCTGGCAACCATGAACTCCTCCTTGTCGACCGGGTAGGTCCAGCTTTGACTGTCCCCGATCCTGACCAGGTGGATCGTCTCCTCGTTGGCCTCAAAATCATAACCGAAACTGCTGCTCACAAGAATCAGGTCTCCGGTATGCTTCTGCCCTTCGGTCAGCTGAACCGTCGTCGACGGGACGTAGGTCAGCTGCGGGTTCCCTTCCCCCGCCGCCGGATCCGCGGAGCCGTCTTCCCCGTCGCGAAGCGCCGTTTCACCCCCGGCAGCAACGTCGGGCCGAACCTCTCCCGGTCCCTCCCCGAATAAGCCGGCAGCGGTTTCCGCCCCGGATCCCGTCAGCACGATGATATCGCCGGATTCCCCGGCTCTCTTTCCCGCTTCCATCCGCTCTCTCACTGTCCAGACGACGAAAACAAGGCCAAGCAGCACCACCGCGCCGGCTGCAGCCGCCGCGATCCTTCTTCGCCTTCTCCGCCTTCGGAGACGCTCCCTCTGCCTCCTTCTTCTCTCTCTTTCCCTGGTGGTATCCGTGCTCATCGCTCACCGCCGATTCCGTCATGGGGCCGCTTAAAATGGGCCAGCCGCCGGGGTGTCCCCGATCCTCTCCGATAACAGGGCCGCCCGCACATCCCGAGTTCTTACGGACAGGCCGGAACCTTCCCAAAAAACAGGATCCGCCCGCATCCTGACAGACGGATCCTCCGTTTATCTCACTTATCCTTAGAAAAATACCCCTGCTCCGGACATCAGATCCCTCAGCTGTTCTCGACCGAATAGTTCGGCGCTTCCTTCGTGATCTGGATGTCATGGGGATGGGACTCCTTGAGCGACGCGGCAGAGATCTTCACGAACTGCGCCGTCCTCTGCAGCGTCGGTATGTCCTTCGCCCCGCAGTAGCCCATTCCGGACCTAATGCCGCCGACCATCTGGAACACTGTGTCCTCCACAGACCCCTTGTAGGCCACACGCCCCTCGACGCCCTCGGGGACAAGCTTCCTCGCGTCGGTCTGGAAGTAGCGGTCCTTGCTGCCGGCCTCCATGGCGGCTATACTTCCCATGCCTCTGTACACCTTGAATTTTCTTCCCTGGAACAGCTCAAAGCTGCCCGGAGCTTCGTCACAGCCCGCGAACAGGCTGCCCATCATACAGACATTGGCGCCGGCCGCAAGAGCCTTCGTCATGTCGCCCGAATACTGGATTCCGCCGTCCGCGATGATCGGCTTTCCGTACTTCGCGGATGCCTTCGCACACTCCATCACCGCAGTGATCTGCGGGACGCCGATTCCGGCGACCACGCGGGTTGTACAGATCGAACCGGGCCCGATGCCGACCTTCGCGGCGTCCGCACCGGCCTCAAAGAGGGCTGCGGCGCCTTCCTCTGTGGCGACATTTCCCACTATGACCTGAAGATCGGGGTAAGCGCTCTTGATCTCCCTCGTCGTGCGGAGGATGTTGAGCGAGTGCCCATGGGCGGAGTCGACGACGATCACGTCGACATGCGAATTGACGAGGGCTTCGACCCTGTCCATGACGTTGGCGGTGATCCCGACCCCCGCGCCGCAGAGGAGCCTTCCCTGCGAGTCCTTCGCGGAGTTGGGGTACTTGATGGTCTTCTCGATATCCTTGATCGTGATGAGTCCCTTCAGATTGCCGTACTCATCCACGATCGGGAGCTTCTCCTTTCTCGCTCCGGAGAGAATCTCCTTCGCCTCCTCGAGCGTGATGCCCTCCCTGGCCGTGATCAGGCCCTCGGACGTCATCTGCTCCCTGATCGGGCGGGTCATATCCGTCTGGAACTGAAGATCCCTGTTGGTGATGATTCCGACGAGCTTCCTTCCCTCCGTGATCGGCACGCCGGAGATGCGGTACTTCGCCATCAGGGCGTTCGCGTCTCCGAGCGTATGGTCGGGCGACAGGAAAAACGGATCCGTGATGACGCCGTTCTCGGAACGCTTGACCATATCCACTTCTTCCGCCTGCTGTTCAATCGACATGTTCTTGTGGATGATGCCGATTCCGCCCTGGCGCGCCATGGCGATTGCCATCCGGTGTTCGGTGACCGTGTCCATCCCGGCGCTCATCATCGGGATGTTGAGGCGGATGGAATTCGTGAGATCCGTGGAAATGTCAACAAGATTCGGTGTGACCTCGGAATACTGGGGTACGAGAAGAACGTCGTCGAAAGTGATGCCGTCTCTGATGATGGAAGCCATTCAATCCCTCCTTAGAGCAAACGCCGCGTCGGTCCTGGTTTCAACTACTATCAACTATAAGCGAACGGGATTAATCCGTAAATACTTTTCTGGGCAGACGTCTCCTGAGGTCAGAGAGCATCCTGTCATCCAGGTGAAGCAGGATCCTGCCCGGGTTCTGTCCCCCCTTCACGAGGACGTAAGTCTTCATCTCCGGATTGCCGGAGGAGTAATCGATCTCCTTGTAGGTGGATCCGTAGCTGTCGAGCTGGTGGGATCCGAGCGGCGCGATGCACTCCACGTCGTTTGTGTCGATCTTTGCCACGTCTTTCCTGCTCTGCTTGGAGAAGACCCTGGCGACATCGATCTGGCCGTTGACATATGAATATTCGTATTCGACCTTAAACCTCGGCCAGAGGTAATAGGTCAGGAAGGCAAGGACAATGAAGACGACCAGAAAGACCGGGCCGAGCAGCAGGGTCGCGGCGGCCGACACGACGAGCGCGACGATGAGCAGCGCCTTGAGGAGCGCGTCCAGCGGACGGGGCACGCGTTCGACGATGAGTTCGGAGAAGGTCTCGTCCGAGTAGACGCTGGTGCGGTACGAGCTTGTCTGAATCATGTCAGAGTTGTCGTTGTTCATGGCAGATAGCTCCTTGATATGGATTTTTTGTGGATGCAGATTCAATAATTTTAGCACCAAGTGTGTGATGTGGCAAGTGAAGGGGAGGAGGCGTCTCCTCCTGCCAGCGATAAACACGGATTGCTCCGCAATCCGACGCCCATTCGCATTCCGCGCTTCGCGCTCCATGCTCATGGCCGTTAGCCTCGCAAACAGAGGCAAAAAAAGAAGAACAGGCTATGCCTGCTCTTCTTTTTTGCCTCTGTTTGCTCGGCGTTTATCGCTCACATCATCCCCATGCCTGCCCCGGCCGCCGGTGCCGCCGGTTCCGGCTCCTTGATAATGGATACCGCGGACTCAGTGGTCAGCAGCGTGGCCGCGATGGATGTCGCGTTCTGAAGCGCGGACCTGGAGACCTTCACCGGGTCAAGGATCCCTGCCTCTACCATATTGACGTACTCGTCCGTCAGTGCGTTGTAGCCCTCTCCGAGCTTCGCGCTGCGCACGTTGTTGACAATGACGGCGCCCTCCTGCCCGGCGTTCACAGCGATCCTGTAAAGCGGAGCTTCCAGGGCCTTCTGCACGATCTTCGCGCCGGTCTTCTCATCGCCCTCGAGGGACGCGATCAGGTCATCAAGCTCCTCCGCCGCGTGGACGTAACAGGAGCCGCCTCCGGCGATGATGCCCTCCTCAACAGCGGCTCTCGTCGCGTTGAGCGCATCCTCCATGCGGTACTTCTTGTCCTTCATCTCCGTCTCGGTCGGGGCACCGACGCGGATAACGGCCACGCCGCCCGCGAGCTTCGCGAGACGCTCCTGGAGCTTCTCCCGGTCGAAATCGGACTTCGTCTCGGCAATCTGGTTTTTGATCTGCGCGACTCTGTCGGAGATCGCCTTCTTGTCGCCGTAGCCGTCAACGATGACAGTGTTCTCTTTCTGAACCTTGACCGCCTTGGCGCGGCCGAGCTGATCGATCGTCATCTCCTTGAGGTCGATGCCGAGCTCATCGGAGACAACAGTGCCGCCCGTGAGGACTGCGATGTCCTTCAGCATCTCTTTCCTTCTGTCGCCGTAGCCCGGTGACTTCACGGCGACGACGTTGAACGTGCCGCGGAGCTTGTTCACGATCAGGGTCGTAAGGGCTTCGCCCTCGACGTCCTCGGCGATGATGAGGAGCTGGGATCCGGACTTGACGATCTGCTCAAGCAGCGGAAGGATATCCTGGACATTGCTGATCTTCTTGTCGACGATCAGGATGTACGGCTCGTCGAGACGGGCTTCCATCTTCTCCATATCGTTGCACATATAAGCGGAGATATAGCCGCGGTCGAACTGCATACCTTCGACCAGCTCGAGCTCCGTCTGCATCGTCTTGGATTCCTCGATCGTGATGACGCCGTCCTTGGAGACCTTCTCCATCGCGTCGGCGACCATGCTTCCGACTTCCTCGTCGCCCGAAGAGACAGCCGCGACACGCGCGATCTGCTTCTTCCCGTCGACCGGCTTGCTCATCCGGACGAGAGCCTCGACGGCCGCTTCCGTGGCCTTCTGCATGCCCTTCCTCAGGATAATCGGGTTGGCGCCCGCCGCGAGGTTTCTCATTCCCTCGTGGACCATCGCCTGGGCGAGAACCGTCGCCGTCGTTGTGCCGTCACCGGCGACGTCGTTCGTCTTGGACGCGACTTCCTTGATGAGCTGGGCGCCCATATTCTCAAAACCGTCGGCAAGATCGATCTCCTTGGCGATCGTCACGCCGTCGTTCGTGATGGTCGGAGAGCCGTAAGACTTCTCGAGAACCACATTTCTTCCCTTCGGGCCGAGCGTCACGCGCACGACGTCAGCGAGCTTGTCAACACCGGCCTGGAGCGCTTCCCTGGCCTCTACTCCGTACTTGATATCCTTTGCCATGATTCCTGTTCCTCCTTATCAGTCCTCTACCACTGCGAGAATGTCGTTCTGTCTGACGACGATGAATTCGTCTTCACCGAGCTTGACTTCCGTCCCGGCGTACTTGGAATAAATGACCTTCTGGCCGACCTTGACGTTCATCACAACTTCCTTGCCGTCGATCACTCCGCCGGGTCCGACTGCGATCACTTCCGCCTGCTGCGGCTTCTCCTTCGCCTGCCCGGCAAGGATGATGCCGGACGCGGTCTTTTCTTCCGCTTCCATCTCTTTCAGAACAACTCTGTCACTGAGCGGTACTAATTTCATAAAGCAGTGCCTCCTTTGTCGCAAAACTCTCAAATGATTTGTTAGCACTCATTTATTCGGAGTGCTAACATCTAAAGCATAATATATACCCCGTTTTTCACAATGTCAAGGGTAAATAAAAAAAAGGGACGGATCCGCGCGGCGGCTGAAAAACCGGCCGGGAATCCGTCCCTTCTCTCTTCATTTTCCTCCCCTCCGGCTTCTCCGCCGGCGGCGCGGGCCGCGGGATGTTTACTTCTTCGCCCTGTGTTTCCTGATCTCTTCCAGTTCCTCGAAGATATAGTCGTTCAGCACCTTGATGTAGGTCCCCTTCATTCCGGACGACCTGGACTCGATGACCCCCGCGCTCTCGAATTTCCGCAGCGCGTTCACGATGACGGACCTTGTGATGCCGACGCGGTCGGCGATCTTGCTGGCCACCAGGATACCCTCATTTCCGTCGAGCTCATCGAAGATGTGGATAATCGCCTCGAGCTCCGAGAACGAGAGCGTCGAGAAGGCGGACTTGACGACCTGTCTCTTGCGGCTCTCCTCGGCATTTTCCTCGTCGACGGACCTCATCATCTCGAGCCCGACGACCGTGGTCCCGTACTCGCTCACGATGATGTCCTCGATGTTATAGAGGGAGGCGGACCGGTAGCAGAAAACCGTTCCGAGCCGCTCACCGGCGATGTCAATCGGATTGATGATCCCGGTGTAGCCCTCGATGTTCGGCCCGGTAAAGCCGAGCGTCGCGAGATTGACGTTCTCCTTCGTTGAGAGGACCCCGAGGAACCGTTCGTTGAGAAGGTGATCGACGAAGCTTCCGATCTCGCCGGTGATCATCTCCTCGAGCGGCTCGACGCCGCTGCAGTTTCCGACCCCGAGAACTTTTCCCTTCTTGCTGATCACAAGGATATTCGATGCGAGTGTCTCCACAAGAACATTGCAGATATCGTTGAAGACCACCTTTGATGTGCTCGTATTGTGCAGAAGCTTGTTGATCTTCCGCGTCTTATCAAGTAACTGTACGCTCATCCCAATCTCCTTTCCGACAGGATCACCGTATTATCAGTAATGTGCTGTCTGGTTATATGGGCGCGCACCGGAGACTCTCCGATGAGACGTTCATATTCTGCGTCAGCGGCTGTATCTGTAATCTGCGCCATGTACTTTAACAATTAATCAATACGTTCACAATATTATAACATATGAAAAGGCGTCCCGCAAGTCGTCTGATAATTTCGCGCTTATCCCCCTCAATTCTCCGAATATCCGCACTTTTCATCGGAGCAGACGTCCCTGCTGCCGCGGCGGACCATATATTTCCCGCATTTCGGACATTTTTTGTCGAGCGGCCTGGACCACGACATGAAGCCGCAGCCGGGATTGTTCTCGCAGCCGTAGTACAGCCTTCCCTTCTTCGTCCTGCGGAGAACCACATCCCCGCCGCACTCCGGGCAGGCGACTCCGATCCTCTCGTAGAAGGGCTTCGTGTTGCGGCACTCCGGGAATCCCGGGCAGGCGAGGAACTTCCCGTGGGGTCCGTACTTGATGACCATGTTGCGCCCGCAGTTCTCACAGACGACGTCGGTGACCTCGTCGGCGACCTTGACCTCCCCGAGCTCCTCGTTGGCTCTCAGGACCTCCTCCTCGAAGTCGGGATAGAAATTCCTTACGATCG
The DNA here is from genome assembly GCA_902773435.1 of uncultured Lachnospiraceae bacterium. GTDB lineage: Bacteria > Bacillota > Clostridia > Lachnospirales > Lachnospiraceae > Chordicoccus. The sequence goes on from CACYEN010000003.1 coordinate 9,218, forward strand.
TCTTCCAGGCGATCTTTCCGTCCGCGATCCCATCGAGCAGCATCTCCATGTTCGCCGTGAAATCCTCGTCCACGATCTGGGGAAATGCCTGCTGCATGATCCCGTCCACGACCGTGCCGAGTTCGGTGATGAACAGGTTCTTCTTCTCCTTCGCGATGTAGTGCCGCCCGAGGATCGTCGCGATCGTCGGCGCGTAGGTGCTCGGCCTTCCGATGCCCTTCTCCTCGAGGGCCCTCACAAGGGAGGCCTCGGTGTAGTGGGCCGGAGGCTGTGTAAAATGCTGCTCGGGCATAAGGTCTTTGAGCTCGAGTTCAAGATCCTTCGGGATGTCCCGGACGGGAATACCCTTCTCCTCGTCCTCTCCCTCGGCCGGATTGTAGACATCCAGGAAGCCGGGGAAGACAACCCTGGAGTCGGACGCCGTAAATAGATACTCTCCCGCCACGATCCTGACGTTCATCGTATCGTAGACGGCCGAAGCCATGCGGCTCGCCGTGAAACGCCTCCAGATCAGCTGGTAGAGCCTGAACTGGTCCCTCGAGAGCGATTCCTTCACCTTCACCGGCGTCCGCCTGATATCGGTCGGCCTGATCGCCTCGTGCGCGTCCTGGGAGTTCCTGTTCTGGTTCCCCGACTTCTCGGAACCTCTGTACTGTTCCCCGTACTCGCTGCCGATATAGTCGGCGGCCGCAGCCATCGCCTCATCGGACACGCGCGTCGAGTCGGTCCTCAGGTAGGTGATGATACCGACGGTGCCCTCCCCGCTGATGTCGACGCCCTCGTAGAGCTGCTGCGCGATGCGCATTGTCTTGGACGTCGAGAAGCCGAGCAGGTTCGCGGCGTCCTGCTGCAGCGTGCTTGTCGTGTAGGGAAGAGGCGGCTTCTTCTTCCGCTCGCCGTGCCTGACGTCCTCGACGACGTAGGAGGCTCCCTGGAGCCGGGCGAGGATCTCATCCGTCTCCTCCTTTGACGCCGGGACGATCTTCTCGTCCTCGATTCCGGAGAACTTCGCGACGAACGGCTTCTTCTTCCCGGGGATCGCGAGTTCCGCCTCGATCGTCCAGTACTCTGAGGGGACGAACTCCTCGATCTCCTTCTCGCGCTTCGCGACGATGCGCACCGCGACGGACTGGACTCTCCCGGCGGAGAGGCCCCGCTTTACCTTCTTCCACAGAACCGGGCTGATCTCGTACCCGACGATGCGGTCGAGGATTCTCCTCGCCTGCTGGGCGTCGACCAGGTTCATGTCGATCTCGCGCCCCGTCTTGATCGAGGCTTTGACCGCGTTCTTCGTGATCTCGTTGAACGTGATCCTGCGTATCTTCTTCTCATCGAGATTGAGAGCCGAGATCAGGTGCCAGGCGATCGCCTCCCCCTCGCGGTCCGGGTCGGTCGCGAGGTAGACGCGGTCGGCGCTCTTCGCGGCTTTCCTCAGCTTCGCGAGCAGCTCCCCCTTGCCCCTGATCGTGATGTACTTCGGTTCAAAGTCGTTCTTGATGTCGACTCCGAGCTGGCTCTTCGGAAGGTCGCGCACGTGTCCCATCGACGCCTCGACCCCGTAGCCGGAACCCAGAAACTTCCTGATCGTCTTCACCTTCGCCGGCGACTCAACAATAACGAGATTCTTTGCCAATTTATTCACCATCCTGAACTTTCCTCCCCTTACGGGGGGAGGAGTAATCAATCAAAGTAAACCTGACTATACCTCAAAACAAAATATCCCGCAAGACATTTCCTGAAAAGTATTCGGTTCCCCCGGTCTTTACTTCGGGCCGGGGAGGTATTATAATGGCTCTACGCCGCACTTCGGAGAAGTCCGGCGCCCCATGTTTCACCTCTCTTCCCGTCCGGGAAAATCATTTCTCCAGGCTCAAACATAAACCATTTCTCCAAGCTCACACATACTACGCACGAAAGCGAGGTTCCCTCTATGTTCTACCGCATGCTGTCGGCGGCGGTGTACGGTCTCGACGTGGTGCCGATCCGTGTGGAAGCCGATATCAGCGACGGCCTCCCCCAGTTCATCATGGTCGGCTATCTCTCCGCGCAGGTCAGGGAGGCCGAAGACCGCGTCCGCACTTCTCTCCGCAATTCCGACATCTCCCTTCCTCCGAAGCGGATTACCATCAACCTCTCGCCGGCCGACCTTCCCAAACAGGGGTCGCGGTTCGACCTGCCGATCGCCCTGTCGATACTCGCCGGGACGGCAAAGATTTCCCCGGACGCGCTCGACGGGGTTCTCGCGGTCGGGGAGCTCGCCCTGAACGGGGAGATCAATCCCGTGACCGGGATCCTGCCGATCGTCATCAGGGCTAAGGAGCTCGGTATGCGGACGGTCTTTCTTCCGAAGAAAAATGAACCCGAAGGCCGCCGGGTCTCCGGCATCCGCGTCGTCGGGTTCTCCTCTCTCCGGGAGGCCATCGACTGCCTGCGCGGACATCCGGCCCCGGAGCAGGATCCCCCCGGTCCGCCCGGAGACGGCACCGGACCGGAGATCACCGGGGAGATGAGCGGCGGAGACATGTCCGACATCCACGGCCAGGAGGCCGCGGTCAGGGCCGCGGAGATCGCGGTCGCAGGCTTCCACAACCTTCTGCTGATCGGGCCCCCCGGTTCGGGGAAGACTATGCTCGCGCGCAGGGTCCCGTCCATTCTTCCCGCGCTCACGGAGGAGGAGAGCCTCGAGATCGCGATGATCTACAGCATCGCGGGCCTTCTCTCCCCGGACGATCCGGTCGTCCGGTCCCGGCCGTTCCGGCATCCCCACCACACGGTCACCCCCCAGGCGCTCGCGGGCGGCGGGAAGATCCCCCGCCCCGGCGAGATCACGCTCGCCCACAGGGGGGTCCTCTTTCTCGACGAATTCCCGGAGTTCTCAAGAACAGCGCTCGAGATCCTGCGCCAGCCTCTCGAGGACAGGGAGATCGTCATCTCCCGCTCGTCCGGTTCCTTCCGCTTTCCGGCGAATTTCCTTCTCCTGGCCGCGATGAATCCCTGCCCGTGCGGCTATTATCCCGACATGAACCGGTGCTCCTGCCGCCCCGGCGACGTCACGCGCTATATCGGCAAGATCTCCAAGCCTCTCCTCGACCGGATCGACCTGTGCGCCGACTGTCCCCCGGTCTCCTACGAGGAACTCACGACAAAATCGAACGAGGCTCCCTCCTCCGCTGAGATCAGGCGGCGCGTCGAGGCAGCGAGGGACATCCAGGCCCGGCGCTTCCTTGGGACGCCGTTCCGCTTTAATTCGGACATCTCCTCGTCGGCGTGCGGGGAGTTCTGCCGGATGGACGGAGCGGCGGAGCGCGCGCTCGCCTCGGCTTACGGCTCGCTCAGGCTCAGCGCGCGGAGTCTTCGGAGAGTCATGAAAGTCGCGAGGACCATCGCGGACCTCGCGGGCAGCGACATCATCCTGGCGCCCCACATCTCGGAGGCCCTGTTCTACAGGGTCATCGACAGAAAATACTGGAAACTCTAGAAGAACAGCCATCTCACCGGAGGAGGACGGAGAACGCTATGAACGGAAAGAGAGGGAAAGAGACCGACAGGGAGATACAGGTCGTCGGCAGGGGCGGTCCCGGCTACCCGGGCCGCATGAGCATGCTCCCCGGCATGCCGAAGGCCCTGTATTTAATAGGAAGCCTTCCCGAAGACGACAAACCCTGCGCCGCGATCGTGGGAGCCCGGATGTGCAGCGGTTACGGCCGCGACACCGCCTACTCCCTGGGATTCTATCTGGCCTCCCGGGGGATCCAGGTCATCAGCGGCATGGCCGTCGGGATCGACGGGCACGCCCAGCAGGGCGCGCTGGACGCGGGCGGGCGCGTGTTCGCTGTCCTCGCCTCGGGCCCGGACGTCTGTTACCCGATCACGAATTACCCGATCTACGAGCGCCTCCTCAGGGAAGGCGGCGTCATCTCCGAGCACGGCGCGGGGACAAAACCGCTCGCACCCTATTTCCCCTCGAGGAACAGGATCATCAGCGCCCTTGCCGACGTCGTGATCGTCGTCGAGGCGAAGGAGCGGTCCGGCTCCCTGATCACCGCCGATTTTGCCCTGGACCAGGGAAAGACCGTGCTGGCGGTCCCGGGCAGGGTCGGGGACGCCCTCTCCGAGGGCTGCAACAGGCTCATCTCCCAGGGGGCCGGCATCGTCTGCTCCCCCGCGACCGTCGCCGAGGAGTTCGAGCGGATCAGGAACACGTTCTCCGGGAAGCACCCGGGGGGAAGTCCACATCCGGCGGCCTCCCCCGCCGCGCAGGGCGGCACCGGGAAAAAGAAAAATCCCCTCCCGAGAAATGAGCTTCTCTCGAAAGGGGCTCTCGCCATCCGCGGCATCATGCGCCCTGGCGCGGATATAACCGTCGACGCCGCGGCCGAATGTCTTGAAATTCCCGTCTCCTGTGCCTCCGCCGCCCTCATGGAGCTCGTCCTCGGCGGCTGGGCGGAGGAGATCGGAAGGGGCCGGTTCCGGGCCCTCGGCTCCCCCGGGTCCGGCGGTTAATCGCCGGCCTTCATCCGCAGGATATCCCCCTCCTCCGGCATCACGCTCAGGTCGAGGTGCAGCGTCTGTCCCGGGTGGGGCGCCGACTCCATGGACGTCCCGTCGTCGCTCCTGATCTCCCTCACGACGGACTCCACGTCCCTGCCGTCCTGTTTCATGATCTCGATCGTGTCGCCCCTGAAAAACCGGTTCTTCTGGGTGACGAGCGGAAGGCCGTACGGGTCGAACCCCGACACCGTGCCAAGGTAGACGGAATTCCGTACATAGGTATTGCTGTCGTAGATCTGGTCCCCGGTTCCCGGCCTCCCGTAGAAGAATCCGGTCGTGAACCTGCGGTACGTGCAGTCCGAGATCATCTCCCGGTAGCGGTCGAGGCGCGACGCATAGAGTTCCGGGTCCCGCTCGTAGTCTCGCATGGCGAGTTTATAGGTCCTCGCGCAGGTGGCGACGTAGAGGGCCGTCTTCATCCGCCCTTCCACCTTGAAGCTGTCGATCCCCGCCTCATAGAGATCCGGGAGGCGGTCGACCATCATGAGGTCCCTGGAGTTGAAGATATAGGTCCCTCTCTCATTTTCCTCGACGGGCATATATTCGCCCGGCCGCGTCTCCTCGACGACGGCGTATTTCCACCTGCAGGGATGGGTGCAGGCCCCCCGGTTCGCGTCCCGGCCCGCCAGGTAGCTGCTGAGGAGACACCTGCCCGAGTAGGATATGCACATCGCGCCGTGAACGAACGTCTCGATCTCAAGGTCGCCTGGAACCTTTTCCCGGATCTCGCGGATCTCGGAGAGGCTGAGCTCCCTCGCCATGACGATCCGCTTCACCCCGAGGCCGTACCAGAAGAGGCAGGACTCGTAGTTGGTCGTATTGGCCTGCGTGCTGATATGGATCTCAAGCCCGGGGGCGGTTCTCCTGCAGACGGCGAACATCCCGGGGTCGGAGATCAGGACGGCGTCAGGCCCGGTCTCCGCAAGCTCCCGGAAATAGGTCTCCGCCTCCCGGATATCCCCGTTGTGGGCGAAGATGTTCGCGGTCACATAGACCTTAACGCCGTGGGCATGGGCGTAATGGATCCCCTCCCACATCTCCTCGCGGGTAAAATTGGCCGCTTTCGCGCGGAGCCCCATCGTCTCCCCGCCGATATAGACCGCGTCCGCGCCGTACCGCACCGCAGTCTTCAGCACGGGAAGCGATCCCGCCGGTATCAGAAGTTCCGGTTTCCTGTTCATCCTGCATGTCCCTCCAAGAGCCGCCGGCGCCCTCAGGCAGAAGGCGGCGCGCCGCGCCAGTCTCCTCCGGTTTTCACCGATACGGCCAGCCCGTCTCCGACCGGCAGAATCGTCGTCACGAAATCCTCCCCGAACGACACCGCCTCGAGATATTCCCTCATCCTCGCGTGGATCGTGCGGTCGCGCCGCCCGACCGCGAATCTCGACTCCAGCACGTCCCCTTCAAGCAGCACGTTGTCCGCCGCGAGGACGCCCCCCTCGGGGAGAAGGCGCCGGAGCTCGGGGAGGAGAGCGATGTACTGGCCCTTCGCCGCGTCCATGAAGATCATGTCGTAAGGCTCTGTGAGCCCGGGCAGTATCCGGGCCGCGTCCCCCTCAAGAAGCGTGATCCGCTCCTCATCCCCCGATTCCCGGAAGTTCTTCCGGGCGATCCTGATCCGCTCCTCATCCTGCTCGATCGTCGTGACGCGCGCGCCGGACCACCTGCAGAAAAATACAGCGGAAAAGCCGATGGCGGTCCCTATCTCCAGGACCGTCCCCGGCTTCTTTATGGCAAGCAGCGCCCTCAGGGCGCTCTGAGTTCCCTTTCTTATGACGGGTACGCCGTCCCGGACCGCCCCGGCCTCAAGCCTGTCGGAAAAATCTCCGTTGCCGGCGTAAAAGCTGTTCAGGAATACCCCGAGTCTGTCAGGATCCGTCATTTTCCGTATATCCTTCCTCCGCGGTGTACCCCGCCGATCCGGACAGGACGGCCAGGATCTCCGTCGGGGCGAGCGATGTGTTGAGGAGATAGGTGCCCGGGCGGATCTGCCCGTGATACGCGGAGAGCTTCTCCTCAGCCATGAAGATGCCGACGCTCTCCACCACCCCGGCCTTCTTCAGGATGCGGGCCGTCTCCGCGAGGGAGGCCTCAGGGGGAATCACGACCTCGACGTCCCTGCCCGGAGCGGGTTCCGCCCTGAGCTCGGCGAACACCGAAAAGCCGTACACATAGGCCATGCGGCCGGCAAAGACGAGCAGCATGACCGTGAGGATATTGACGAGCAGGCGCACCAGCGCCCTCACACCCTCGGCAGACTTTCTCTCGTCACGTCCCGGTCTTCCCATATGCGCGTCTCCCTCCTTACAGGTCGGGGGTGAGGAGCCTCATCTCCGACACAACCCGGCGGCTCACGCCCCGGAGCATCAGGACGACGGCTTCTTCCGCCTCGAGGAAGGCGTTCACGCCGGGAACCTTGCCGATCTCTTCGTAGGCGTCCCCCAGCTGCTGCGTCTCCTCGAGCATCGCTTCCTCGTCATCTCCGTGATAGAGCTCGATCTCCTGCTTCCTCAGTTCCATGATCTGTCCGAGAATCCCGGGCTTCTCATCGAGCGCGGCGAGGCACTGCTCATACCTGCGGTAGTCCTCGCTGCTCCTGATCGAACGGATCAGCTGTTCTGTACATTCTCTTACTGAATAGTCCATAACCTCTCCGGTTTCATGATGTCATTCCAAAGTCTGCCGTACCTGTTTCCTGTCTCGCGGATGTGATTCAGGCCTCCATGATGATCGGAAGGATCATCGGCCTGCGCTGCGTGCGCTGCCAGACAAAGTCGCTCAGCGCGTCCCTGACGTCGCCCTTGATCTTCGACCAGTCCGAGATGGACCGGTCGAGGCAGTTCTGGGTCGCGTCGTACACAACCCGGTTCGCCTCCTCCATCAGGTCTTCGGATTCCCTGACATAGACAAATCCCCTCGACACGATATCCGGTCCGGCGAGGAGCGCGTTGGAGCCTCTCTCCAGCGTCATGACGACGATGATGATGCCGTCGTCCGCGAGTCTCTGCCGGTCGCGGATGACGATGTTGCCGACGTCGCCGACCCCGAGTCCGTCGACGAGGATCCCGCCGGTCTGGACTTTCCCGATCGTCCTCGCGGAGTCCTCCGTAAGTTCCAGGACGTCCCCGGTGTGAAGCAGCAGGATGTTCTCCTTCGGGATTCCGAGCGACTCGGCGATCTGGGCCTGCGCCATCAGGTGCCGTCTCTCCCCGTGTACCGGAATCGCGTACTTCGGCTTGACCAGCGTGTAGACCAGCTTGATGTCCTCCTGGCAGGCGTGTCCCGAGACGTGGGTGTCCTCGATGATCACCTCCGCCCCGATGTCGGACAGCTCGTTGATCACGTTCGAGACCGCCTTCTCATTGCCGGGAATCGGGTGCGACGAGAACACGATGACGTCGCCCGGCATGATCTTCACCCTCTTGTGAATATTGGCCGCCATCCTCGAGAGAGCCGCCATCGACTCGCCCTGGCTGCCCGTCGTCACGAGCACAACCTTTTCGGGCGGGTAGTTGTACAGGTCCTCGAGTTCGATCAGGGTGTGGCCGGAATCGTCGATATAGCCGAGTTCCACGGCAGTGCCGATGACGTTGACCATCGAGCGTCCCTCGAGACAGACCTTCCGCCCGTTCTTCGCGGCGGTGTTGATGATCTGCTGGACCCGGTCGACATTTGAGGCAAACGTCGCGATGATGAGCCTCTGGTTCTTGTGTTCGTAGAAAATCCTCTCGAAGGCGGCGCCGACCGTCTTCTCGGACATCGTAAAGCCGGGCCTGTCCGCGTTCGTGCTGTCGCAGAGGAGCGCGAGGACCCCCTTCTTTCCGATCTCGGCGAAGCGCTGCAGGTCGATCGCGTCGCCGAAGACCGGCGTGTAGTCGACCTTGAAATCGCCCGTATGGACGATGATGCCCGCGGGCGAGTAGACCGCGATCGCCGCGGCGTCCTGTATGCTGTGGTTTGTCTTGATAAATTCTATACGGAAGTCCCCGAGATTGATCGACTGTCCGTATTTCACGACTCTCCGCTTCACGGAATTGAGGAGGTCGTGCTCCTCGAGCTTCTTCTCGATCAGCGTCATCGTCAGTTTTGTTGTATAAATCGGAACATTCAGCTTCTTGAAGACATAGGGGATCGCTCCGATATGGTCCTCATGTCCGTGGGTGATGCTAAAGCCCTTCACCTTGCTGTAGTTTTCCACAAGATAAGTGACGTCCGGAATGACGAAGTCAATTCCGAGCATGTCGTCTTCCGGGAACGCGAGCCCGCAGTCGATGACCACGATGCTGTCCCCGTACTCGATTGCCGTGATGTTCATTCCAATCTGTTCAAGTCCGCCAAGCGGAATGATTTTCAGGCTTCCGCTATTCAGTTGGTCCTTCAAAAAAACAACTCCTTTCCGTTTCGGCGCAGACAGTCAGACGGGCCGTCCGACCGCGCCGGCCTGCCCTCCTTATGCCCGCGATAATAATCCGGATGCTTCCGTCACATCCGGATATCTGTGTCATCAAGCATTTCCTCGAAAACTTTCATCACGGAAGCCAGTTCCTCCTCGTCCGTCACGGGAACATAACACGCTTCCTCTTCGTTCTCTTCGGAAATATCTTTTAAAATGAGTGCATTCGCGTCCCCTTCCCTTGAATCCGCGGCAAGCAGATAGTCAGTTCCGTTAACGCGGGTCTGCTCCTCAATATAAAATTCGGTTTCGGTGCCGTCGTCGGCAGTCAGTCTCAGTGTGTCGTTCATTCGGAATTATATCCTGCCCTTAAGCGTCCATATTGAGGTAGTCGCTTAAAATGATCTCGGCGGCGATCATATCGACGTACTTCTTGAAATCCCTGGCAGGGATCCCTCTATCCCTCATGATCTCCTCGGCCTCCACAGACGTCAGCCGCTCGTCCTGGAGGTACACCGGAAGTCCGGTCTTCCTGACCAGCAGATCGCGGAACTCCTCCGTCTTCCTGACCCGCTCCCCCGCTGATCCGTCCATATTGAGCGGAAGACCCAGGACGATCCCGACGGCCTCCTGTTCCTCCGCGAGGAAGACGATTCTCCTGATCGTCTGTCTCAGATGGTTCTCCCGGTCCCGCCTTATAATCTCGATTCCCCTCACCGCAATGCGGAAGGGATCACAGACGGCTACCCCGACCGTCGCGGAACCGTAGTCGAGCGAAAGCAGCCTGCCCTGCTCACTTCTCATCCCACTGCTTGTTCCTTATGTATTCCTTCAGGAGTTCCTCGACGAGCTCGTCGCGCTCGACCTTCATGATCATGCTGCGGGCTCCCTTGTAGTTCGTGATGTAGGTCGGGTCTCCGGACATGATGTAACCGACGATCTGGTTCACGGGATTATACCCCTTCTCAGCCATCGCGTTATAGACGACGCTGATGACGTCCTTGACCAGGATCTCCGGTCCGGACTTTACGCTGAAGTATTGAGTATTTCCAAGATTATTCGCCATAGTATCCTTACCTCTGTCCGCCTGACCACAACAGGCCTCATCCGGGATTCAGACCGTCCCTGCCGCCTGAAACGGGTCACAGTTTATAAGAGCCGCTCTTTATTGTACTCCGTATCGAACATTTATTCAATGTTTTCTTGAACGGGGCACACTCCGAGGGTGCCGTCGGCGCCAACCGAAGTGACCCTGCAGACAAGGATCCGGCCCGCAGTCTCCTCCCCCGCGCGGGCCTCTGCCTCGAGATATTCGCGGGTGTGGCCGCGCATGAACCCCTCCGTCCCGGACGGTTCCTCGAACAGCACCTCGACGTCCCTGCCGGAAAATGTCTCCGCGTACGCCCGACGCGCTTCCCGGTCCATCGCGATGAGTTCCGCGCTTCTCGCCTTCCGGACCCGGTCCGGGACCTGGTCCTCCATCGCCGCCGCGGCCGTTCCGCGCCTCCTCGAGTACTGGAAGACATGCGTCTTCGAGAAGCGGATCTCCCTCACGAATTCCTTTGTCCGAAGGAACTCCTCCTCCGTCTCCCCGGGGAAACCGGCGATGATATCGGTCGTAATCGCGGCATCCGGGCAGTACCGCCTGATCAGGCCGCAGATCCTGCGATAATCGGACACCGTGTACCGCCTGCGCATGCGTCTCAGAGTCTCGTCGCACCCGCTCTGGAGCGACAGGTGGAACGCCCGGCACACCTCCGGGATGTCCGCGATGCCGGCGATAAACTCCTCCGTCATGATTCCGGGTTCGAGCGAGCCGAGGCGGATCCTCGTGATCCCCGGGACGCCGGCGATCTCCCGGATCAGCGAAAGAAGCCGACGGTTCGTGACCGCTTCCCGCGCCTCCGGCGTCCTCCGGTTCTCCCCCGGGTACTCGAAATCCAGTCCGTAGGAGCTGATGTGGATCCCCGTGAGCACGACCTCGCGGAAACCCGCTTCCGCCAGCGTCTCCGCCTCAGCGACCACCGCCTCTTTCCTCCTGCTCCTCACGCGGCCCCTGACATAGGGGATCACGCAGTAGGAGCAGAACTGGTTGCAGCCGTCCTGGATCTTGATATAGGCCCTGGTCCGGCCGAAAGCGCCGCTCACCGGCGTCTCGTCATAGAGTTTTACGCCCGCGATTCCCGCGGAATCCCCGCCGCACGCGCGCTCCCTCCCGGAGAGGTACTCCGCGAGCACCTCGGCGAGGCGGCCCTTGTCGTGATTCCCGACCAGGATGTCCGCGACCGGGTCCGCAGGGAGGACCTCCGGGGCCTCCGCGTAACAGCCCGCCGCGACGACGACGGCGTCGGGGTTCATCTCCCTCGCCCGCCGCAGCATCTGCCTGGATTTCCTGTCGGCAATCCCCGTGACCGTGCACGTGTTGACAATATAGACGTCCGCGCCCGGTTCGAACGGAACGATTGTGTACCCTGCCCTCCTGAGCTGCTCCGCCATCGCCTCTGTCTCGTAGGCGTTCACCTTGCAGCCCAGCGTGTGAAACGCGGCTTTTCCGGCCATGCTGTTTTCCCCTGCCATGTATTCTCAAATGGGCTTGACTTGCCCTGTGTTTCAGGCTATTATACACTTCGAAACGAGCTATGAGAAAGTGATTGACGAAGGAGGCAGTATATGAAGACTGTGAAAGTATCTCTCAATTCCATAGACAAGGTGAAGACATTTACGAACGACATCAGCCGCTTCGCTTTCGACTTCGACCTGGTCTCCGGCCGCTACGTGATCGACGCGAAGTCCCTCATGGGAATCTTCAGCCTCGACCTCTCCAAGGCGATCGACCTCAACATCCATGCCGGCGAGGAGGATCTCGACGAAGTCATGGAAGTCCTCAAGCCCTATATTGTCGAGCAGTGAGCTTCATCCGATAAGATAACCGCGCCCCGCCGGACATGACGATCCGGTGGGGCTTTTTTTGTGCTGAGGCCCGGGCCCGGCGGCCGTCACCTCACGCGGATCAGCTCGGCCGTCTCAATCGCGGTTTCCACGAGCTGCTCCACCGTTCCCTTCAGTTTGCTCTCCGACCTCTCGATGATCTCCGGCAGCGGCTTCGTCACCGGATGCTTCGCGACGAAGATTGTGCAGCAGTCCTCAAACGGCAGGATCGACGTCTCGTAGGTCCCGATCTTCTTCGCGATATCCACGATCTCGCTCTTGTCAAACCCGATGAGCGGGCGGTAGACCGGCATCGTGGCGACCGCGTTCGTCGTCACGAGCGACTGCATCGTCTGGCTCGCGACCTGGCCGATGCTCTCTCCCGTCACGATCCCGAGGTTGCCGTTCTTCTTCGCGAAATGCTCCGCGATGCGCATCATGTACCGCCTCATGATGATCGTCAGCTCCTCGTGGGGGCACGTGTCATAGATCGCGAGCTGGATATCCGTGAAGTTCACGACATAGAGGCGGATAGGCCCGGCGTATGCCGCGACCTCCCTCGCCAGGTCCACGACCTTCTCCTTCGCCCTCTCCGACGTGTAGGGCGGGGCATGGAAGTAGACCGCGTCGATCGAGACGCCCCTCTTCGCGATCATCCATCCGGCGACCGGGCTGTCGATGCCGCCCGAGAGGCAGAGCATCGCGCTCCCGTTCGTGCCGACCGGCATGCCCCCGGGTCCCGGAAGCACCTCGGAGTAGATGTAGACCCGGTCCCGGATCTCAAGGTCGAACAGGATGTCCGGGTGATGGACATCAACCCTCATCCCGGGGAAATGTTCCAGGATCGCCTCCCCGAGATCCGCGTCGATCTCCATGGAGGGCTTCGGGAATTCCTTGTTGACGCGCTTCGCCTTCACCTTGAACGTGGCGTGCGAATCCGGGTACTCCGTGCCCACGTACTCAAGCATATTCTTCTCGAGCGCCTCGTAATCCCCGGCCGGATACTCGTGGACCGGGCAGATTCCGACGATTCCGAACACGTGCTGGAGCGTCCTGATCGTCTCGCCCTCGTCCCAGTCCCCGGAGCAGTTTACATAAACCCTGCCCCGCTCCTTCCGGACGCTGAATTCCCCGGGGATCCTCCTGAGCGCGAACATGATCTGCTTCGCGAGCGCGTCCTCGAAGACGTGGCGGTTATTTCCCTTGATCCCGATCTCTCCGTATTTGATCAAAAATGTACTGTACATCCGTTCTCCTTACCGACAAATCTCAGCGGGGCCTGTATCTGCGCAGCCTGGGCAGAAGCTCCCCGAGCACCTTCAGCGTCTCATCGACTTCCTCGGCCGTATTGGTTTCCGAAAAGCTGAACCGCACGGACGAACCGAGCTCCTCCCTCGGGGCCCCGATCGCGGTGAGCGTCGGGCTCGCCGCGCGCTTGTGCGTGGAGCAGGCCGACCCCGCCGAGATGTAGATTCCCCGCTCTTCCAGCGAGTGGAGCAGCACCTCCGAACCGACGCCGATAAACGCGGCGTTGACGATATGCGGCGCCCTCTGCTCCTCGCCGGGACCGTGGATGACGACGTCCTCCATGCCGCGGAGGCCGTCCTCGAGCCGCAGGCGGAGCATCTTCATTCTCGCGGTCTTCTCCTCGAAGTCCGTGTAGGCCTCCTCGGCCGCCGCGCCCATCCCCGCGATGCCCGGGACATTTTCCGTCCCCGACCTCATCCCCTTCTGCTGGCCGCCGCCGTAGATGAGCGGTACGACGTGAGCGCCGCTCCTCATGTAGAGGAAACCCGCGCCTTTCGGCCCGTGGAACTTGTGCGCGCTCGCCGACATGAGGTCGATTCCGTCCGCCGCCGGGCAGATCCGGAACTTCCCGTAGGCCTGGATCGCGTCCACGTGAAACAGCGCCTCCGGGGATTTCCTGTGGACGAGGGACGCGATCTCCCTGACAGGGGAGACCGAGCCGATCTCATTGTTCACGTACATGACGGAGACGAGTATCGTGTCGTCCGTGAGAAGGCCGTCAAGGGCGTCCATATCCGGGATTCCCCCCGCGGTCACGGGGATCTTCAGCACTTCAAAGCCGCGTTTTTCCAGAAATTTGAACGGCTCCGCCACGGCGGGATGCTCCATCTCCGTTGTGAGGATCCGCTTCCCCCGTCTTCCGGCCGCGAGCGCGGTCCCGATGATCGCCCAGTTGTTGGATTCCGTCCCGCCGGACGTGAAGAAGATCTCCCCGTCCTGGGCCTTCAGCGTGGCGGCGATCTGCCTGCCCGCTTCCTTCACATAGTGCTCCGCGTCGAGCCCCTTCCTGTGGAGGGACGACGGATTGCCGTAATCCCGGGTCATGGTTTCGAGCATGATGTCGATCACGCGCTGAGACGGTCTTGTTGTCGACGAATTGTCAAGATATATCTCTCTCATAACCCCGACATTCTACCACAGATTGATTTTTAAGGAAACAGGAATTCGCCCGTGTTGCGGAAAACGCCGCTTTCGCGGTATAATACACGAAAACGGAGGATCCTCTTCGATGATGAAGAATTACCGCATGGTTGTCCAGTACGACGGCACGCGCTACAACGGCTGGCAGAAGCAGGGAGATACCGACAACACGATACAGAACAAGATCGAGACGGTCATCTTCAGGATGACCGGCGAGAAAGTCGACGTGCACGGGGCGGGAAGAACCGACGCCGGCGTCCACGCGAAGGGCCAGGTCGCGCAGTTCCGCGCGGACACGGAGTTCACGACGGATGAGATCCGGGACTACCTGAACCGCTATCTACCGGACGACATCGGGGTCTTAAGCCTCTCCGAGGCGGCGCCCCGCTTCCATTCCAGATACAACGCGTCGGAGAAATTCTATCTCTACCGGATCGGGAAGAACAAGGCGGCCCATATCTTCTCCCGCAAGTATATCTACGAGTACCTGAACGGCACACTCGACACCGAGGCGATGAAGCTCGCGACGCTGCAGCTGATCGGCACCCACGACTTCCGCAGTTTCTGCGGAAATCCCCGCATGAACAAATCCACGGTCCGCACCATCCGCACGATCCGGATCACAGAGACGGAGGATGAGATCGACATCAGCTTCGTCGGAGACGGATTCCTCCAGTACATGGTCCGCATCATCACCGGGACGCTGATCGAGGTCGGCGAGGGCCGCCGCGATCCGGAGTCCATGACGGCCCTTCTCGAGGCACGGAGCCGGCGCCTGGCCGGCCCGACGGCGCCCGCGAAGGGGCTCACGCTCGTCGAGGTGCGCTACAGCTGAAAATGACGTCTCAAAAAAAGGGGCGCCCCGCCGGGGCGCCCCTTTAAACTCATCCTGCCGGAACCGGCCTCAGGCCGATCCCTTCCTGAACACGATCGAGGACCACTCGCCCATCCTCTCCGTCTCTATGACCTCAAAACCCACTTTTCCCGCCGCCTCGAGCATCACGTCCTCCCTGTCGGTCAGGATCCCCGACGTGATGTAGATTCCGCCCTCTTTCAGGTGGGCCGGGATCGCCGGGGTGATCTCCGCCAGGATCTCGGCGATGATGTTCGCGACCGCGATGTCGTAACACCCGAAGCCGATCTGCTCCTGCAGGGCCGGGCTGTCGGCGATATTTCCGAGAACGGTCACAAAATCCGACTCCGAGACCGCGTTGACCTCCAGGTTCTCCGCGATGGCCGGAAACGCGTTGTCATCGATATCCGTCCCGAAGACGCGGGAAGCCCCGCTCTTAAGGGCGATGATCCCCAGGATGCCGCTCCCGGTTCCGATGTCGAGCACGCGGTCACCGGGCTTCAGGTACTTTCTGAGCGCCCTGATCGCGAGCTTCGTCGACTCGTGCGCTCCCGTCCCGAACGCGGTGCCGGGATCGATGTGCAGCACCATCGAGGCCTCCCCGGGTTCCGGCTCCGTCTCCTCCCAGGTCGGCTCGATCAGGATGTCGTCGACAAAGAAACTGTGAAAATGCTCCTTCCAGTTGTTGATCCAGTCCTCCTCGACTGTCGTCGAGACTGTCACCTCGCCGCTGCCGATATCCATCGTCTTACGCAGGTTCCCGAGCGCCTCGCGGACCGATTCCAGCACCGCTCCGCGGTCCGCGCGGTCCTCGGTGTAAAATATCACCGCCGCGCTCCCGTCATCTTCCGGCATCTCCGGAACGACGTCGCCGAAAAGGCCCCCGCTCTCCTCCGGGGTCACCGGCCTCCTGTCCTCAATCTCGACACTATCATAGCCGAGACCGCAGAGCATCGCGATCACGGCGTCCTCGGCGTCCTCCGTCGTATGGATCGTGTACTTATTCCACTTCATATCTGTGCCAGCCTCTCCCTGCCTGTCTCCGCGGCCCCCGTCAGACGTCGGCCCCCGAAGCCTTCGCGTACGCCTTCAGGGCCTGCTTCTGCTCCCTCGTCAGCTTGGTCGGAACCTGGACGACGAGCGTCACATAGTGGTCGCCCCTCTTCTTCCTGTCATGGATGGAGGGCACACCCTTGCCGCGGAGCCTGATCCTCGTGTCGGTCTGCGTCCCCGCCTTCACGTCGTACTCCACTTCCCCGTCGACCGTGCGGATCCGCACTTTGCCTCCGAGGGCGGCGACCGGGAAGCTGATCGGCACGGTGGAGAAGATATTCATGTCGTCCCGCTCAAAGACCGGGTCCCGCGCCACTCTCACCTCGACCATCAGGTCGCCGCGCGGCCCTCCGTTTATGCCGGGCTCCCCCTTGTCGCGGATCCGCACGGACATCCCGTTGTCGATTCCGGGCACGATGTCGACGCTCAGCTTGTTTCTGCGCGTGACGGAACCGGTCCCGCGGCAGTCCGGACACTTGTCCCTGATCACCTTGCCGGTCCCGCGGCAGTCCGGGCACACGGTCTCCGACTGCATCATGCCGAAGATCGAGCGCTGCGTCGTGACGATGCGCCCGGTTCCGCGGCATTTCGTACAGGTCTGGGGTGTCGTCCCAGGCTTCGCGCCGCTGCCCCCGCAGGTCGGACAGGGTTCCCTCAGGTTCAGGTCGATCTGCTTGGTGCATCCGAAAACCGCCTCCTGAAACGTGATGTTGACCGCCGTCCTGACGTTGGCTCCCCGCATGGGGCCGTTCGCGCTCCTCCTCGAGGAGGCGCCGCCCCCGAAGAGGTCGCCGAACAGGTCGCCGAAGATATCGCCCATGCCGGACGAACTGAAGTCAAAATCACTGAAGCCCGCTCCGCCCTGCTCGAACGCGGCGTGGCCGAACTGGTCGTATCTGGCCCGCTTGTCATGGTCGCTCAGCACAGAGTAAGCCTCGGACGCCTCCTTGAACTTCTCGGCGGCAGTCTCGTCGCCCGGATTGACGTCCGGGTGATACTTCTTGGCGAGTTTTCTGTAAGCCTTCTTGAGTTCTTCGTCGCCGGCATTCCTGTCGACGCCGAGAACCTCGTAATAATCACGTTTTTCTGCCATAATTCACCTTGCAAGCGGCTGCCGCGGCGAAAAACTTTCTTTTTCGCCCCGCGGCAGCCACCGGATTTACCATATCTTACTGCTCTTGATCAGACTTCCCTGTAGTCCGCGTCCACGACGTCGTCGTCCCCGGAATCGGAACCGCCGGATGTCGGTCCCTGGCCGAAACCGCCCTGCGGGCCGGCGCCGCCTGCGCCCTGGGTCTGCTCGTACATCTTGGCGAACAGCTTCTGCGCGCTGCCGCTCAGTCTCTCCTTTGCGGCCTTCAGCTCGTCGACGTCCGCGTCGCTGAGCGGCGCGTTCGCGTCCGAATGTCTCGCGACGATGTCCTTCAGCGCCTGCAGGTCGGCCTCGACCTCGGACTTGTCGGCCGGGTCAAGCTTGTCGCCTGCCGTCTTCAGCGCGTCCTCGATCTGGAACACCATGCTGTCGGCCTCGTTCCTCGCGTCGATTCCCTCCTTGCGCTTCCTGTCCTCGGCCTCGAACTGCTGCGCTTCCTGCACCGCGCGCTCGATGTCCGCGTCGGACATGTTGGAGCTCGCCGTGATCGTGATGTGCTGCTCCTTGCCGGTTCCGAGATCCTTCGCGGAGACGTTGACGATGCCGTTCGCGTCGATATCGAATGTGACCTCGATCTGCGGGACGCCTCTCCTTGCCGGCGGGATCCCGTCCAGACGGAACATGCCGATGGACTTGTTGTCCCTGGCGAACTGGCGCTCGCCCTGGAGAACGTTGATCTCGACCGACGGCTGGTTGTCCTGCGCCGTCGAGAAGATCTGGCTCTTCTTCGTCGGGATCGTGGTGTTTCTCTCAATCAGCCTCGTGGCGACGCCGCCGAGCGTCTCGATCGAGAGCGAAAGCGGAGTGACGTCCAGAAGAAGGATGTCCCTGCTTCCCTCTTCCCCGCTGAACTTTCCGCCCTGGACAGCCGCGCCGAGAGCGACGCACTCGTCCGGGTTCAGGTTCTTGCTCGGCTCCTTGCCGGTCAGGGTCTTCACCCTCTCCTGCACGGCCGGGATTCTGGTGGATCCGCCGACGAGAAGGACCTTGGTGAGGTCGCCCGCCGTAAGGCCGGCGTCCGAGAGCGCCTTCTGGACCGGCGTCACCGTCCGCTCGACGAGTGAATGCGTGAGCTCGTTGAACTTCGCGCGCGTGAGGTCCATATCGAAGTGCTTGGGTCCCTCGGCCGTAGCCGTGATGAAGGGAAGGTTGATGTTCGTGGTCGTGGCTGTGGAGAGCTCCTTCTTGGCCTTCTCTGCCGCCTCGCGGATTCTCTGAAGCGCCATGTTGTCCTTGGAGAGATCGATGCCCTCCTTGTTCTTAAACTCGCTGATCATGTAGTTCGCGATCACGTTGTCGAAGTCGTCGCCGCCCAGAAGGCTGTCGCCGTTCACCGCGAGAACCTCGATGACGCCGTCGCCGATCTCGATGA
>CACYEN010000004.1 GCA_902773435.1 uncultured Lachnospiraceae bacterium
AGGACGTCGAACATCATGCGGCCGTTCTCCTTGCGGAAATTGCCGACGCTCTTGATCACGACGCCGGTCACATGGCCGTTCTCGCCCTGAATCTCGGGAAATGTCTTTGAGTTGTGAAGGACGACTCCCTCCTCCTCCGCCCACGCGCGCTCCTCGTCGGTCGCGGTCATGGCGTCGTAGGCCTCGAGACAGGCCATGTCGACGGTCTTCGCTCCGAGGCGGAACGCGGCTCCGGCGCAGTCGATGGCGACGTTTCCGCCGCCGAGGATCACAACGTGTTCCCCGACGCCCGCTGTCCCCTCCTCGAACTTCCGCAGGAAGTCCGTATTGACCTGCACGCCCTCCAGGTCATTCCCCGGAAGGGGAAGCCTCGCGCCCTGATGGGTGCCGACGGCCACAAAGACCGCGTCGAAGCCGTCTTTGAGGAGAGCGGGGACATTTTCCACCTTCGTCTCCGTCTTCACCGTGATGTCGCCCGCCTCAAGGATGTCCGCGATCTCCCGGTCGAGAACCTCGCGCGGGAGACGGTAGGATGGAATGCCGTAGCGGAGCTGGCCCCCGAGCTTTTCGGACTCGTCGAAGACCGTGACGGAGTGTCCGAGCTTCGCGCCGAAGTAGGCCGCCGTGAGGCCGGCGGGGCCGCCTCCGACGACCGCGATCTTCTTTCCGGTCGCGGGCTTCTTAAATGCCCTCTTCTTCCACTCGCCGTCGTCGTGCCCGGCCGCGAATCTCTTCAGGTTGCGGATCGAGACCGGCTCATTCAGGTAGCTGTGCTTGCACTCGGTCTCGCAGTTGTGGACGCAGATATAGCCGAGGCAGTGGGGGAACGGAACCTTCTCGCGCACGGTCGCGTTCGCCGACGCGTAGTCGCCCTGGTTGATGAAGCGGATATAGCGCGGCACGTCGATGTGCGCGGGACATCCCTTGCGGCACGGGACGACGACGTCCTCTTTCAGCGCCTCGGAGTCCGCGAGCTTGTCGCGGATCGTTCCGGTGGGGCATACCTCCACGCAGGCCTGGCAGAAGCGGCAGTTCGCGTCTTTCAGAAGTTTCTGGTGGAGCGCCCCCGTATAGACCTCGAGGTCCTCCCTCTTCTGGTACTGCAGGACATTGACGCCGCGGAGATCACCGCAGGCCCGCACACAGCGGCCGCAGAGCACGCAGCGGTTCATGTCGTGAAGGATCAGCGGATTGCGGTCGTCCTCCGTAAAACCCTTGGTCCTCATCTTGAGGCGTCCTGTCTTCGGGCCGATGTACTGGATCAGCATCTGCAGTTCGCATTTGCCGTACTTGGGACATGTGGAGCAGTCCTCGGGATGTCCCGCAAGCAGGAGCTCAAGCGCCAGCATGCGCAGGCGCTTCACCTCCTCTGTCTGCGTGCTGATCACGAGGCCGTCCTTCGCCGCGAGCTTGCAGGACGGAACAGGCTTGTCCTCACCCTCAACCTCCACGATGCACATGCGGCACGAGCCGAGCGGAACGAGATCCTTGTGGTGGCAGAGGTGCGGGATATAGATTCCGGCGTCCAGCGCGCATTCAAGTACATTCTTTCCGTCCGGCACTTCAAGTCTGACGCCGTCAACGGTTATTACAGCCATATTCTTTTCCTCCATGCTATCCGGTCACTTTGCTTCTGATGCAAGTATGGTGGAACATCCGAGAGTTCCACCATACGTATTCATTCAGCCAGAGCCTGGTCAGTCGTCCTCGCCTTCCACGTACTCCGCAGCTTCCATTCCCGCGATGCGGCCCGTGTTGACCGCGAATCCCATGGAGTTGCCCGGGAGCAGGAACATGTAGGAGTCGTCATAGATGTTGCAGGCGTCGGCTCCCGCCGCGTAGAGACCCGGGATCGGCTCGTCTTCGCTGTCGCAGCACTCGCAGTTCTCATTGATGCGGATGCCGCCGACTGTGCCATATCCGCCGGGATGGACCGCCGCCGCGTAATACGGGGCCTTTGTCAGCGGACGCAGGTACTTCTTCCTCTTGAAGAACTCCTCGTCGTAGCCGTCGCAGTAGTCGTTGTAATCGTCGACGGTCTCGAGCAGGTTCTCCTCGTCGATTCCGGTCATCTCAGCCAGCTCTTCGAGCGAATCCGCGATAAAAAGTCCCTTGTTCCCGGTTTTCTTCGCCTGCTCGATGCCCTCGATGAAGTCGGAGCAGTCCGGATTCATGCGGACAAGGCAGATCTCGTCGACGCCGTTCCTCATGTAGTACTTCGCGATCGAGGAATCGACGATGCTGAACAGGAGGCGTCCCTTCTGGCGGGAAGCGGCGTTGCTCAGGTACGTCGTGTTCTGCATCTGCTCCTCGTCCATGACGCGCTTGCCGTGGAGGTTGACGAGAAGGTTCGGCTGCATCATGATGTTCGCGACGCTGGTCGGAAGATCGTCGATGCCCTCGAAGTTCGCCGCCTGCTCGATTCTGACCGGGACGCGGTCAACACCGGCTTCCCAGGCCATCCTGATGCCGTCGCCGACATTTCCGGGGATCGCGAAATTGAACATATCCTCGCCGAACTTGTAGCCGGTCTGCTCCAGGATGAACTCGGGGTTCGCTCCCGCGCCGCCCGTCGCGATAATCGCTGCCTTGCAGGCGATCTCGATCTCTTTGCCGTCCTTGTCGACGGCGATCACGCCGCAGACCTTCCCCTCGTCGTCCTTGAGAATCTTCTTTCCCGGGGTCTCCAGCATGATCTTTACGCCGAGCTCCTGGGCCCTCGCGTAGAGAGCCTTGTTCATGAAGGAGGCGGCTCTCGGGCCGATACCCTGGTCCGTCTTGACGATATGCCACGTCGGCTGGGCCTTTGTGAAGTACTTGAAAGCGCCCTCAAACTCGACGCCCATATCCTCGAGCCACTCGATCGTCTCGGCGGACTGCTCGAAATACCTCTTGACGAGGCGGCCGTCTACTTTATAGTGGGTATACTCCATGTACATATTGAGGGCTTCTTCAACCGTCAGATCGATCATCTGTCTCTTCTGATAGTGGGAACCGATCGCCAGCGGGCCCATGCCCATGTTGGCTGCGCCGCCGACCGCGGCGTTCTTTTCGATGAGGATGACATCCGCGCCGTCCTCGGCTGCCTGAACCGCTGCGGAAAGTCCTGCGGGACCACCCGCGATCACGACGATCTGAGTTTCAAAATCTGCCATATTCTACCTCTTTCCCCGGCTTCTGCCGGATTGTAGCTGCCGCGTCCCTCCAGGGACAGGCGGATACAGGCGGACGCGCAGGCCCGCCGATGCTGTCTGACTAAGAACTATCATATGCTCAATGCCGGTTTTCTAATTCCCGGTGATTCACCACTTCATCCTGTCCAAATCTGACCCGCCTGTCCGCCTTTCCGCCGACAGGTCAAAAATGATTGTCTGATTTTGACCTCTTCTTTTCAGCAGGGCATCAGGACGTCCCAGTGCTCGGCGAGCTTTCCGTCCTCCAGCCTGTAGATGTCGACGACGCGGGCCTTCGTCCTGCCCTCGGGATCCACGTTCTTAAGATAGACCGCCGCCATGTCATCCTCAGCGATGATCATCTTGATCTCGAGCCGGAATGTCGGATCGGTCCTGAATTTCTCCCTGAACCCGTCCATGATTCCCTGGCGGCCCTGAGCGACCCCCGGATTGTGCTGGATGTAGTCCTCCCTGACATATTTCTCCGCGCTCTCAATGATGTGGTCATTGAAGAACTCCTTGTAAAATGCCCTGATCACTTCCTTGTTCGTCATAGCTGTCCTCTCTTTCTGTTACTTATCATTCGCAGCCTATTCCTTCACGAACTGCTCCGCGAAGTGGCAGGCGACCGAGTGGCCCGGCTTAAGCTCCCGTAGCACCGGCTCCTCACCGAAGCACCTATCCGTCGCGTACGGGCAGCGCGCCGCGAAGCGGCAGCACGGCTTCGGATTGATCGGGCTCGTCAGCTCGCCCTTCAGGACCATCCGCTCGTGCTTCACATGCGCGTTCGGGATCGGGATCGCCGACAGTAATGCCTGGGAGTACGGATGGATTGTGTGTTTGAAGATTTCGTCCGCCTTGCACTTCTCGATCATCTGGCCCAGGTACATGACCGCGATGTCGTCGGAGATATGCTTGACGACCGACATGTCGTGCGTGATGAACATGTAGGTCAGCCCGCGGTCCCTCTGCAGGTCCTGAAGAAGGTTCAGAATCTGCGCCTGGATTGAGACGTCCAGCGCCGACACCGGTTCGTCGCAGACGATGAATTCCGGGTGCAGCGACAGCGCCCTCGCGATGCCGATTCTCTGGCGGCGGCCGCCGTCCAGCTCGTGCGGATAGGACCCCTCCAGACGTTTGGCCAGTCCAACCAGTTCCATCATATTCTTCGCCTGGCTGGTCACTTCGCTCTTGCTCATCTTCGGATTCTGCACCCGGATCGGCTCCTCGACGAGCTGAAGCACGCTCATGCGGGGATCCAGGGACGCGTACGGGTCCTGGAAGATCATCTGGATATTCGACCGGTACTTCTGCTTGAACTCCTTGAGCGGCATCGCCGCTATATCGGCCCCCTTGTAGAGGACCTGGCCGGACGTCGCCGTATGGAGCCGCATCAGCGTCTTGCCGAGTGTCGACTTGCCGCAGCCCGACTCGCCGACAATGCCGATCGTCTTGCCCTTCTCGATGTTGAACGTGACGTTGTCGACCGCGTGCAGCATCCCTCTCGGCGTGGAGAAGTACTTCTTTAAGTTTTTGACTTCAAGTAATAATTCAGCCATTACTTTTCTCCTCCGTTCCATTCCGGTGTGTACTGCAGGCATCTCACGACGTGCCCGGGATCCACTTCAACCGCCCACGGCTCAAAATCCCTGCACCTGTCGCACTTCTCGTCGCACCTCTCAAAGAAGCTGCAGTAAGGCGGCAGGTTCGACGGATCGGAGACCATGCCGGGGATCACGTGGAGCCTCTCCACATCCTTGTCCAGCGACGGGATCGACTGGTAGAGGGCTCTCGTGTAGGGATGCTTCGGGTTGTCAAATACTTCTTCCAGCGAACCGAACTCTACGAGCTGGCCCGCGTACATGACCGCGACGGTCTCGCACATCTCCGCGACGACGCCGAGGTCGTGCGTAATCAGGATCATGGATGTCCCGTGGTCCTTCTGCAGCTTCCTCATCATGTCGAGGATCTGCGCCTGGATCGTGACGTCCAGCGCCGTCGTCGGCTCGTCCGCGATCAGAAGGTCCGGCTCGCAGGCCAGTGCGATCGCGATGACGATTCTCTGCTTCATTCCTCCCGAAAACTGGTGCGGATAATCCTTGTAGCGCTCCGGAACGATGCCGACCATCGCCAGCATCTCCTGGGCGCGCTTCAGTGCCTCCGCCTTCGAGCAGCGGTTGTGGAGCAGGACGACCTCGGCGATCTGGTCGCCAACCGTCTTGACCGGGTTCAGGGCTGTCATCGGATCCTGGAAGATCATACTGATCCGCTTGCCGCGGACGTCGCGCATCTCCCTCGGGGACTTCCGGAGGAGGTCCTCCCCCTCGAGTTTGATCGAGCCCTGGATCACATGGCCGACCTTGGAGGGCAGAAGACCCATGATGCCGAGTGCCGTCGTCGTCTTCCCCGCGCCGGTCTCGCCGACGAGGCCCATGACCTGACCCTTTTTCAGGGTAAAGGTGATGTCGTTGACCGCCTCCACGACTTCTTCGTCCGTCTCGTAGTGGATCACGAGATCCTTGACTTCCAGTATATTCTCACTCATTTGCGCCGTGCCTCCTTACTTAAGTCTCGGATCGAACGCGTCGCGAAGACCGTCGCCCATCAGGTTGAACGCGAAGCAGGTGATCATGATCATCATCGCCGGGAACAGGGTCATGTACGGGGCGTTCGTCAGGTATGCCTTTCCGTCATTCAGGATGAGGCCCCACTCAGGCGTCGGTGCCGCAAGGCCCACGCCGATATAGCTCATCGAGGACATCATCAGGATCGAAACCGCCAGGAATCCGACGAAGTAGATGATCATGATGCCGATCGCGTTCGGAATCATGTGCTTGATGATCATCTTGAACTGGCCGACGCCGATCGCCTCCGAAGACTCGATATAGTCCGCCCCGCGGACCCGGAGAATCGCTGCCCGGTTGTTCCTGGCCATCGTCGGCATCGACGCGAACATGATCGCCGCGACGAGCTGCGGAATGCCGTTGCCGAGAACCGCCACGATGCACATCGCCATCATGATCATCGGGATTGCCTGGAAGATATCCATGATACGCATGATGATCGTGTCGACCTTTCCGCCGAAATAACCCGCTATGATACCCAGCAGGCCGCCGCTGAAGAAGGCGGCGATCGTGCAGAAGAGCGCGATCAGAAGGGAATATCTCGTCCCGTAGATGCAGCGGCTGAAAATGTCGCGGCCAAACGTGTCTGTTCCGAAGAGATGCGCGGCACTCGGCTTCTGCATCATCGACAGGTAGTCCTGGGCCTGGTAGTCATAGGGAGCGATCAGAGGGGCGAAAATCGCGATCAGGATCAGGATGATGACGACCGCGAGGCCGATCAGGGCCGTCGGGTTTCTCTTGAACCGCTTCCATGATTCATATGCCGGGGTCGACTGGACCGGTTTCTTTCTTCTGGCGTTCTTCTTCTCTATTCTCTCCATCGCGGGAGTATGCATTTTTGCCATAATCCGTCCCTCCCTTACGCTGCGGCTTTCGCCTTCTTCGGTGCCTTGGAGCCGCCGGAGATAATCGTGGTCTTCAGTCTCGGGTCGATCAGGACGAAGCTGATATCGACGACCAGGTTGATGATCGTGAGCACGATCGCGATGATCAGCGCGCCGCCCAGGACCGACGGGTAATTTCTCTGTGTGATCGAGTCGACGATGTACTTGCCGACGCCGGGTACGCCGAAGACGGTCTCAAGGACCATGCCGCCTCCGATCGCGTTGCCGAGGTTGGTTCCGATCGACTGTGCCACCGGGATCATCGCGTTGCGGAGCGCGTGATGATAGGTGATATTTCCCTCGGTCTGTCCTTTCGCCCTCGCGGTCCGGATGTAGTCCTCGCTCAGGACCTCAAGCATCGAGGATCTTGTGATACGGGTATAGCTGGCGACCGACGAGAGCCCGACGCAGACCATGGGAAGGATGTAGCCCTTGACCGTCTCGATTCCCGTCGCCGGCAAGAGGTGCAGCTTGACCGAGAAGATCATGATCAGGACCAGCGCCACGACGAACTCAGGCACCGACTGGAAGAACATCGAGATGACGAGTACGAGAGAGTCAACCCACGTGTACTTCTTGAGCGCCGACAGGATTCCGAGAAGGATTCCGAGGACAGCACCGATCGCGACCGCGCCGAGCGTGATCTTGGCGGATGTCGCGAGACGGGGGACGATCTCCGAGAGCACCGGCTCGCCGGTTCTGTAGGATTCGCCAAAGTCACCGCGGACAACCCCTCCGATGTAGCGGACATACTGAACGATTACGGGGTCGTTAAGTCCAAGTTCTTCTCTCTTGGCGTCGACCTGCTCCTGTGTCGCGTCATTTCCTAGGATCTGGCGCGCCGGATCGCCCGGCGTGAACGTCTTCAGAATGAAAATGATCGCTGACACGCCGAGGATAATCGGTATAAGGAGAAGCAGACGCTTGACGATATATCTCAGCATAATTTCTCTCCTGCATTACTTTTGGTATTAACAAGTTCCGTCACATATGTTCCAGCAAAAACTGTTCTCCGGGTTTGGGGATCAGGATTCATCGGCTGATTATGACCATCCCGCCCGGTTCATCGCGTCATGGGAGATGCGGCCTTCACTCCTTCGGATTGCCGATCGCCGTCTCAAACCCCTTGATGCGCTCTTTCATCTTCTGGTCAAGCATCTCCTTGTTGGCCATGATCTTCGGCCCGCAGATCGCGCCGAATCCCTGGATCTCGGTCGTGTGTTCGCGGAGCCCCGCAAAAGTCCCGCGTGCGCGGTTCTGCTGCGCCTCTGAGAACTCCACCTTCACGGCGCCGTCCACGATGCTCAGGTCTCCCTCTATGCCGCAGACCGGACATTCGACCTTTGTCGTCCCCGGAAGGATCGTGATGATCCTCTGGTGGCAGACCGGGCAGACGCCCTCGGGCTTGTTCGCCGGCTGGAAGAACTGCACGGAATCGTCATAGTAGCCCTCGACGGTCCTCTTCCCCATCTCGTGCATATCCCCGATCAGGTCCGGGTCAATATACGGATTTCCGATCGTCCCCATGCTGTTGGCGTTGTAGTTGCCCATGACCTTCATCATCGCCGGGAACCCGAGGAAATGCAGCGTAGCCGTTCCCATGGACGTCCAGTTCTCGGTACTCGCGCCGCCGACCGAGATGTAGGAGACCGTCCTCTTCTTCAGTCTTTCCATCGGGAAGGCGTCGGGATCACCGGGCATCTCCCCGCTCCTGCGCCTGTCGAGCACCCAGGTGATCGCCGAGTAGTCGTGCCTGCAGCCGAAGCGGTCCACGAAATCCTTGAACTGGCCGACCGGCTGGAGGACGTACACGGGAGCTCCGACAATCAGGGCGTCCGCCCAGCGTATCTCATCCTCGAGCGCCTGGAAATCATCCTTGAAGATGCAGACGTTATCCTTTCCCTTCTCGAGCTGTGTGGAACACGCGCCGCAGCCCCTGCACCGCCCGATGTTGAGACTGCAGGTGTTGACAAAGCGGATCTCCGCGTCGGGCGCGGCTTCACGGCAGCCGAACAGGGCTTCCTTCACCAGGATGTCGGTATTCGCGTTCTTTTTCCCAAATGAAACTCCCAGTATATTCATTCTTTTACCTCTCCTATATGAATGTCCTGAAAGACAAGGAGGAGGGACGGTTCCCTCCTCCTTATGTTTTTCAAAACGTCACTTCTTACTTGTAGAAGTTCGTGCAGTCAAGGAATCCGCGCTCGATTGTCGTGTAGCCCTTGATGTCCTTGGCTGTCAGGGACGCGTGCATCTCGCCGTAGGTGTTCGAGTAGACCATGTTCTCCTTGAAATTGTTTTCGATAGCAGCAAGCTCTTCCTTCGCTTTGGCTTCATCCGGCTCGGCGATGAACTCAAGGATCGCCGACTCGATCTCCGGTGTCGTCCACTTCGGGCCGCCGATGCAGAAGGTGTCGATGTTGCTCTGGAAGAAGAAGGTCATGATCGCCGGGTATCTGGCATCGCAAAGGTCGCCGACGTGGATCAGATCGTAGTCGCCGCCCGCGGCGCAGCCGACGAAGGACGCCGTGTCGAGAATGCTGATGTTGAGGTTGATGCCGACCTGGCGGAGATTCTCCTGCATGACGACGAAGATCGGGTTCTGGTCCTGCATGCCGACGATCGTCAGGTCAAGGCCGTCCGCGTAACCGGCTTCTGCGAGGAGTGCCTTCGCGCCTTCGATGTCGACCGCGCGCTCCTCGGCGGTGAAGGTCTCGTTGTAGAACCTGCTGTTATCCGGGAAGTAGCCGTGGACTTCCGTGCCCATGTTGGCTGTGCCGACAAGAGCGATCGCGTTGAAGTCGAGAGCCTTGTCAATCGCCTGGCGGACCTTGATGTCAGCCGTCGCGCCGGCCTTCGGTCCCATGTTGTACCAAAGTCTCGTGTTCTGTCCGAATGTGTGGGCGATCAGGTTGACGGCGTCATTTCCCTCATAGGTTGAAGCCATGCTGATCGGCATGTCATAGGCCACCTGGGCGTCGCCGGACTGGACAGCCATGGCTCTCGCGGCCGCGTCGTTCGTGAAGGTGAACTTGATCTCCTTAAAATAACCCTTGTAATCCGGATTCCAGTACTCGTCGTTTCTCTCGATCGTGATCGACTGGCCTGAGACCCACTCCTTGAACTTGTACTTGCCGGAACCCATGATCGGGTTCTTGGCGGCTGCCTCGATACCGCCGGCCGCTTCGATTCCGCTCTCGTTGAAGACGCCGAAGTTCGACCACGCGATCAGGTAGATGTTGTCCGGAGCGGACGACGTGAACTCGATCGTCACAGTGTGCTCGTCGTTCGCCTCGGCGCCGACAAGGAAGCGGCCCGTGTCGCTGTTCGCGCAGTACTCGATCCATGTGTTGACGTCATAGACGACGTCGTCAGCGGTCAGCATGTTGCCGTCATTCATCTTTACGTCGTCGCGGAGCGTGAATTTGCAGTGGGTTCCGTCGACCCACTCCCAGGCCGTCGCTACGTTCGGCTTGACCTCATAGGTGTTGCGGTCGACGACGACCAGCGTGTCCATGAGCGCGTTGCCGATGATCTGCATCTCGTTCTCCACCTTGCCGGATCCGCCGCCCCAGAGAGCCGACGGTTCGGAGGCGAGCCCGATCACCAGGGTCTCGTCCGTGACTTCCGTGTTGGCGGGGTCCTGGTTGGCATCCTGGACTGCGAACGCGGTCGCCGCGCAGGAGAGCGTCAGAAGAGCCGCAAGTCCTAAGCTGAGCATTTTCTTAAAACTCATTTCATTTCCTCCTTTATGTTGGAATGTGTTTTAGAACATGCCCTGATTTTATCAGCGATCCCCGCCTCCCTTCTTCTTCTTCTCGGATTACTTGGTCACATATAATGACCTTTTTCAGACATAAATAAAAAAAGGAGGTCAAAAATGGCTTATCATTTTTGACCTCCTGTGAATTTCATACCCTGTCAGACCGCTTTTCTGTTGCGGAGACGGTTCCTCACAACCCCCTTCGGATCACTGACCAGGATGCAGACAACCCAGATCACAAGCGCGAGCGCGATGACGGCCAGCCCGAGAAATGCGTCATTCAGCATCTCCTCCGCCGCCGGCGTAAAATATGCCGCGCCGTCCTCGGCGAAGCCGAAGATCGCGTCTCCGAGCCACATGAGCGATGCGCCCCAGAACATCCAGTTCAGGATGCCGACCTTCATGGCCCTTGCCTTTTCGCTCGTGTACCAGACGAGTGTGCTCACGACCGCGGCGAAAATTGTAAGAAGAAGGGTCATACCTTTGCCTCCTTCCCGCTTTCCGGCCTCTTCGCGATCATGCCCGAGATGACGACCATGCCGATCCAGACCGCGGTGATGATAACCGCCATCGTGACGCCGACCGTACCCATCTCGTGAAGCATCTCCGCCGTGTCCGCGGGATCATACATCGCTGTCAGGAATGGCGGGAACGGGACGACCTCCCCGTGCCAGATGTGCTCGAACGCCAGCAGGAGCGCGCCGCCGATCAGCATCTTAAAGAGCCAGCCGAGCTTGTCGGCGAACGTCACCGCCTCTTCCACCGCGGTTTCTCCGCTCTCGGCCTTTGACTCCTGCACTTTCTTCACTATCTCCACGACGACCGCTTCAGCGGCCGGTACAAGAAAACAAGCCATCCTGATTCCTCCTTTACCAAAGAACTGTTGCTGACTAAATACCGGTTTTCCAAGGCAGGACCCCTGCCCCGGGAAACACCTGTACCCGGAACCTAATTATAGAGCACAGATAGCGGGTTCCGCAAGGGGCTCTCTCAGAACTTCAGCCGGATCTCCGCGGCCAGGCAGTCTCTCGAGCTGCCTCCGGCGAAGATGCGGAAGAGACCGTCTTCCAGATGATAATTCCTCTCGTTGTCGTAGAAGCCCATGTCGCTCTTCTTCAGCTCAAAATGCACGGTTTTCGCCTGTCCCGGCGCAAGTTCCGCCTTCCGGAATCCCCGGAGCTCCTTCACGGGACGGACAAGCGACGCGGCCGCATCCTGCATGTAGAGCTGCACGGTCTCCCTGCCCTCCCGGCTCCCGGTGTTCCTCACCGTGACGGAGATTTCCAGCCTGTCCCCGGCATCTGCCACCTCTAAATCTGAATACTCATATTGTGTATATGACAGCCCGTATCCGAACGGGTACAGCGCGTCAAACGGCGCGTCCAGGTATCTCGACGTGAATTTGCTCTTCGACGCGGGCCTCCCCGTGTTCATGTGGTTGTAGTAGACCGGACACATGCCGGTGACCGCGGGGAAGGAAGACGACAGCCTGCCTTCGGGATTGAACTCCCCGGAGAGAACCGACGCGACGGCGTGTCCCATCTCGATGCCGAGCTGCCAGCCCTCGACGATTGCGGGAACATAGAGGTTCTCCCATTCGAGCGCGAGCGGACGTCCGTTCATGAGGACAAGCACGACCGGTTTCCCCGTCTCAAGCAGCATTTCCAGCAGTTCGCGCTGACGGCCCGGGAGGGAGATGTCCGCTCTCGACGAGGCCTCGCCGGACATCGACACGAGCTCCCCGAGCACTGCGACGATCACGTCCCCGTACTCCCCCGCCCGGAGCACGTCGTCCATGACGATGTCCCCCTCGGGTCCGCCGCACGGGAAATACCTCGTCCCGGGGAACATCTCCTCCATTCCCTGGCGGATCGACACGCAGTCCTCCTCCCGCCAGCTCATCGCCCATGCGCCGATGATCTCCTCCCTGCTGTCGGCGAGATTTCCGACAAGCGAGATCTTCCTGTCCCGCGAAAGCGGCAGCAGGCCGCCCTCGTTCTTCAGGAGGACAATCGATTTCAGGGCGGCCTCCCTCGCGAGTCTCACATGCTCATCCGGCAGCGTTGCGTAGCGATTCATCGCCTCCTCGCTGACATAGGGATGATCAAAAAGCCCGAGCCACATCTTGACCGAGAGAATCCTCCGGACGGCCTCGTCGATCACCCCGACCGGAACCTTCCCGTCCTCAACCGCCTTCTTCAGGTGTTTGAAGTAGATCTCGGTCCCCATATCCATATCCATTCCGGCGAGCGCCGCCTTCACGCCCGCGTCCTCATCGTCCTCGGCGATCCCGTGGACGACGCACTCGCGGATCGCGTTGGCGTCGCTCACGACGAAACCCGGGAAACCGAGCGAATCCTTCAGGATATCGCGCAGGAGGAACCGGTTCACCGTGCAGGGCACACCGTTCAGGTCGTTGAACGCGGCCATGACGGTCTGCGCCCCCTCGTCGACCGCCGCCTCGAAAGGCTTCAGATAATTATTGTAGAAAACGTGCATCGCCATACTGACGGTATTGTAATCCCTGCCCGATTCCGCCGCGCCGTAGCCGATGTAGTGCTTGAGGCAGGCCGCCACGTAGTTCTCCGCGGAGCTCCTGTCATTCTGAAGGCCCCTGACCTTCGCGCGGGCGAACAGGGATCCCAGATATGGATCCTCGCCCGGGCCCTCCGACACGCGGCCCCATCTCGCGTCTCTCGCGACGTCAAGCATCGGCGCGAAGTGCCAGGCGACGCCCGAAGCCCTCGACTCCTTCGCGGCCATGCGGGCCGTCCTCTCCATGAGATCCGTGTCGAAGGATCCCGCCTCCGCGATCGCGATCGGGTAGACGGACCGGAATCCGTGGATGACGTCCAGCCCGAAAATCAGCGGGATTCCGAGCCTGCTCTCCTCCACGGCGATCTTCTGGAGCTCATTGACTTTGACGGGATCCTGCACCATGAGCGAACCGACGCCGCCCCTCCGGATCTCGTCCTCGTGGTAGTCCTGTTTCGCGGTGCTCATGATCTTTTCGAACTCCTCTTTCGAGATGCGGCCGTCCGTCATCATCTCGATGAGTTCCGTAAACGGGACGTCGAATCCTCCCACGATCGACGGGGATTCCTGGTTCATCTGGCCGATCTTCTCATCCAGCGTCATCTGTGCCAGAAGACTCTCCACTCTTTCTCTCTGTCCGTTCGTCAGTCTGTCCATATTCCTGTCCTTCTCCTTGTCCTGTACTCTTTCAGCACGACCCGCCCGAACATCCCCGACGGCTCGTAGAATCCCTTCTCATGTCCGAACATTCCCTGGTCATAGTTGAGGACGTCCCGCCCCGGCGTATTCGCCGCCTCGACCTCCAGGACATTCATCCCCTTCCGGAATTTTCCGATGATTTCAAACCGGTACGGCGGGCAGAGGCGGAAGTCCGCCTCCTCCCCGTTCACGAGGACGCGCCCGGCCTCCGAGAGGTGCTCCGCCTCGAGAACGTAGACGGCTTCCGTGTCATTGATCCCGATCTCGCGCCTGTAGCGCATGATTCCCGAGAACCTCGGCAGGAAGTCCGACACCGGCCGAAGCGGGCGCTCCGGATCAAAGCAGTCCGCGTCCGCTGCGCCGGGGAAGAACTTCTCCGCGAATTCCCCCGCGGGAAGGAACACGGGGTCGTCGGCCGCCTTCGCGAGGAAGAGCTCCCAGCCCCCGGAAAGATCCGTCTCGGGCGCGGCCTTTCCGGCGAACGAATCCCGGCTCAGCAGGTCCTTCACCTCGGTCTCCTTCGCCGTGAAGAGGATCACCGATTCGTAGGGCTCGAGCTCGACCGAGCAGATCCTCATCGGCGTGTCGAAACCTTCCGCCCCGATCTGGTCCACCTCGAAGACGCGGTTTTTCATCGCGTCGTATCTGAAGACGCGGTCGGTATCGTCGATGAGGCGCACAAGCACCTCCCCGCTCTTCCTCCGCGACAGGGACTCGTTGAACACCATCCAGAGATCGCCGCTGTCCTTCCGGTAGTGGTAGAACGAGAGCGGGGTCCCGAGGTTCGTCCTCGCGCCGACCACGCCCATCGCGGAGAGGGAGGCGGCGAGCCCTTCCGGCGCGACGGTCTCCGCGTCCGGCCCGTTCACCGGCTTCTCACCGACATAGACGATCCGGACCTCCGGAAACTGTTCGGAGAATACCCTGAGCCGCGGATCCGTGAACTCCGCCCCCGGAACGATCAGCACTTTCAGCGGGACGCCGCCGCACACGAGCCTCCCGTCCCTGACCCCGGCGTCGTAATCGGCAAAGGCAGGGTCCGCGTTCCCCGTATTTCCGGCATCCCCGGCATCTCCGGCGTCAGCGCCCGGAGCGCGGGCACCTGAAAGCGCCGCCTCGAGCGCGTCCGCGGGGACGATGCAGTAGTCTATGCCGTTCTCGTAGAGAATCCTCCCCGGAACCTGGTCCCTCATAGTCTGGCCCATCCAGTCCTGCTCCGCGTCATAGAGGATGCCGACCTCGGGCTGCCACACGCCCCCGGAGAAGACGTGGCAGAGACGGCCGCAGTACCTCATGAGCCGCGCGAAGTACGGGAATTCCGGGTTGTGTCCGCGCGCGTAGAAGTGAGGCGGGCAGTCCGTGTCCGGATAGGCGTCCATGGAAAACGCGTGCGGGACGAGCGAGTTGACCCCCCTCGAGATCAGGTGGTCGGCGACCCATTTCATGTCCCGCACCCCGAAGTTCCAGCCGTACGCGCCGAACGTCTCGCACATGAGCCGCCCCTTCTTCGACCTCTGGAGGAGCGCCGCGGACGCGCCCATCTTCGCGAGCGTGTAGTGGAAGAACGGCCCGTCGGAGACCGAGAAGCCGTGGCGCGTGGAATTCGGATTGCCCGGAAGCACCTGGTTCCCGATGTTGTCGATGCCGGCCATCGCCTGGCCGCTCATCGCGCGGAAATAGTGGCCCGCACCGTTTCCGAGACGGCTGTGCTCGCCGTTGTCCTCGATCACGTGGCCGATGTATTCGACGCCGTGGTCCGAGCACCATTTCCCGAGCTGGAGCGAAAAATTCTTCTCATAGAGGCGGGTCGCGGAATCCATGTAGGCGTATCGGACTTCCGACACGGACTCCCGGTCCGTCCCGCCGCAGAAGAGGAGCGGGAGCTTCGTCCTCCAGTCCTTCCCAAGTCTCTCCCCGAGCATCCCGGGCATCTCGCCGTTCCACGGGAGCGGCATCTCCTTCCTCCCGACCGCCTCGTCCATCGTGAAGCCGAACGAGTTGCCGAACCCCGGCTCGTCGGAGAAGAATCCCGCGATCGTCTTCCCGAACTCCTCCGGAAAGTGCTCATAGTGCGCCTCGTAGACCGCCTCGATAAGGACCTGCACCGACTCCCTGTCTATTATATTGATGTAGTCGTTTCGGGCGCCCCCCTCATAGGTCGTGTGGACGAGGAACACCCGCCAGGCGCCCTCCGGGATATCGAGCACGAGGCTGTCCCCTTTAAGTTCCGCCCGGAATCCCCCTGTCTCCCCCTCCGGGGCGGCCCTCAGCACGCCGTCGTCCCCGGCCTCCGCGAGAAGGACCGTCTCCCCGGTCACGAGGTCGTCCTCAAAGATCCTCGCGGCGATGATGCTGACGGCTTTCTGCTCGTCGACGAGGGGTTTTTCGGCCGGCTTTCCGATATCCATCCACGAAAACGCCTTCTTCATGGCGTCCCGTATATCGAGCGTGTTCCCCGCGCGGGGGCCCGCCACATCGAAGATCCCGGCCGAGAGATACTGTTTTGCCCTCTCCGGGTATTTCTTAGGCAGAAGCCCGTTCGCGATCCCCGTCGGGAAATGGGCGTCGTCCAGGATCCAGACCTTCATCCCCCGCCTCTTCGCCTCGTCGAGGACGATTCCGAGGTCGCGCCACCACAGCGGCCCGCAGAAGTCCGGATGCGGCCTCGACTCGAGGCACACGGCCCGGATCCCGCACTCGAAGATCTTCCCGATCTCCCGGCGGATCGTCCGCTCGTCTTCACCTTTCATCCAGAGAAACGGCAGAATATAACTGCCCTGCTCCCCCTGAAGGAGCTCCATGATATGTCTGTCCATAATCCGCATGCTCCGTTTCGCCAAAAGGCCGCTTTCCGTGAAGACTATGTTTCCGCATATTTCCTTCACATGAAAGCGGCCTGTGTTTGTTCCACTTGAATTATAGCACATGGAGGGCAGGTCCCGCCACGCATATCTCCGGCTCCCCCGGCATCTTCCGCGTGGAGAGTCCGGATCTCCGGCCCTGGCGGGCCGGGGCCCGCGCCTGGAAAGGGGCCGGTTATTCCCCGACCGTGAGGTAGGGCTTCTTCAGCTCCGCGAGCCCCGGGACCTTCTTCTGGGTCATCGCCCCGTCCGCGATCTCGTTGCGGTGCTCGAGCTTGCCCGCGTACTTGAGGCGGCTCCTGTCCTGCCACTCTTTCGTGAACCGGTAGGTGATCTTCCCGTCCACAATGCCGACAGTGCCCTCGATTCCGCAGATCGCACACTCGACGAGGTCGGAACCCTGGTGGACGCGGAACATGCTCTGGTGGCAGACCGGGCAGGCTCCATCTGACGGACCCCTCCAGGCACGCCTCTCCTCATCGCTCTCCGCCGCAAGCGCGTCGATGATGTGCTGCGCCATCTCGTCCATGCGGGCCATCTGCTCCGGGACGCCGAGCACATGCTGCACGTTCATCGCGCCGTAGTAGACGTGGGTGTCGATCACGTCGACGCCCGCGGACATCATGCACTCGTACATGACCGGGATCGTCATGATCGTCCAGTTCTCGGTCCTGGCCCCGCCGACTCCCACGAGACACCCGACGCGGGGCTTGAACGCCCTTTCGTCGGGGAGCATGGCGCTCTCCCCGTCTCTCGCGAGCCTGTCCTTCCTCGCCTCCGTGAGGAAGGCGATGTCATGGGACGGACCCATGCGGTCGCAGAATGTCTTGAACGTCCCGCTCGGGGAGGTCTCGTAGACCGGGGACCCGATGATCAGGGCGTCCGCCGAGTAGTAGGCGTCCTCCACGATGTGGAAATCGTCGTCCCTGTGCATCACGCACTCCCCGTTGCTCCTCCCGGACAGGATCCCCGCGACGCAGGCGCAGCACCCGGTACAGGCGCCGATGTTGAGGTCGTCCGGGCGGATGAAGCAGATGTCGTGTCCGGCCTCGGCGCATTTTCTCAGAATCTCTTTCAGCATCACGTCCGTGTTGGACATCTTTCTTCCAAATGAAATCGCAGTGACTTTAGCCATACCTGTTACTCCTCTCCTCTTTCCGCGTTTCTCTCCTCAAGGGCGGCATAGATCTCGTCCATCTTCTTCTTTCCGTTGATATCGTACCAGAAGAGCGGGATCGCCGAGAGCACGACCGCTGCCGCCGGCGCGAGGTTGACGATGATGTTGATTCCCTGCTTTACCGTCTCCGTCTGTTCCGCGTTGGGGACGTATCCGATGGCTCCGAGGGCCAGGACCGTGACCGCCCCGCCGATCGCCGTCGCCAGCTTGACGCCGAAGCTCATGTAGGAGTATGTAATTCCCTCCTCGCGGATCCCGTACTTGAGATCCCCGTACTCGATGCAGTCCGAGAGCATGCCTGTGCAGGTATTCGCGCAGGAATTCCCGAAACCGATCACGGCGCAGATCACCAGCAGGAACGTCGTTCCGGCCTTCGGGAACGCGAACATGATGAGGAAGCCCGCGACCATGATCACGTTGAGAAGCAGCAGCCAGTTCCTCTTGCCCATCTTCGCGGTTCCCCAGGGCATGATTGTGCAGCCGATCAGCTCGGTGACGGTCATTGTCGTGAACATCGGGGCGATCATCATCGGATTGCCGACGACGTAGATGACGTAGTAGGTCAGCATCGACATGCGGGCCATGATCGCGATCGCGCCGAGGAACACGCACCAGACCGTGATCATCAGGTTTTTGTTTTTGCAGAGAAGAACCAGATTCTGGAGGATCGTGCGCTTCTCGCCGGAAGCGGTGCGCGGCTTCTCAATCCTGACGGTCTCCTTGCACCTCCAGGCGCAGAGCCAGAAGCACGGGAGGAGCGCAAGGGAGCAGACGACCGCGGTCCAGAAGTAACCCTGGGCGTTCGGGGTTTCGCTCTTTCCGAAGTAGAGGATCATCGGCATCGCGACCGCGGAGAGGATGATCTTGATGACGGAGGCGCCGATCGCTCTCGCGGACGTGTAATTCATGCGGACCTGGGAGTCCCTGGCGATCAGGTTGACCAGCGCCCCGTATGTGATGCAGATGGCGGTATAGGCCATGCCGGCGCCGATGTAGCAGACGAGGCAGAGCGCGACCTTCGCGATGCCCGTGACCGGGAATACCGTAAATGTGAGTACGTTGAAAATCGCGAGGAAAATCGGCGCGAACATCAGGTAGGGCCGGAACTTGCCCCAGCGCGTGTGCGTCCTGTCCGCGATGACGCCCATCATCGGATCGTTGACCGCGTCCCAGATTCTCGCGATCAGCATGATCGCCGAGATCGCCGACGCGGTGAGCCCCACGACGTCCGTGTAGAAGATCGTGAGATAGGTGTTGATCATGTACCAGGAGAGCTGTGACCCAACCTCCCCGAAGGCATAACAAAACGCCGTCAATTTGTCCGTCTTCTCCGGCTGCGCGCTTCCAGCTGCCCCCGGATACCGCACGGCTCCGTTTTCCTGGACTTCCTTCA
>CACYEN010000005.1 GCA_902773435.1 uncultured Lachnospiraceae bacterium
CTGACAAGAGCATAGCAGACCGAAGGTCGGAAAGCCGCCTTTCTGTTGACAAATCGGAGCAGTTTGTTGCGCTTTTTAAAAATGTCGGTTTGCCGCGCAACATTTTCCTGTTTATTGTTGCATCACTCTCCCGGGTACAGATGGATCAGCTGAAATTCCAGCGGCACAAGGTTGATGCGGAGCTTAAGGCTTCCGCCCCTCACGGCCGTCCTCTCCATACTCATGTAGGGGACACAGGTCTCCTGAAGGTAACGGATATCACTTCTCTCGAGGTTTTCCTCGCAGCCGAGGCGCTTCCACTCGTCCATCACGCTGCCTCTCGCCGGGCTCACGCTCCTCGTCTTTACCACGTATACCTCCCCCTCGGGCAGGCCGGTCAGCGTGATCTCCCGGGATACCGCCTCCGGGCACGAGACGACCTGTCCGACGTTATCCCCCGTGATCGTCTCCTCCTTCCTCAGGTAATAATTCACGTGGAACTCCGCGCTTCCAAACGCGAGGATCATGAACGAACGGCTCCCGGTCCCGGTCACGACGCAGTTCCTGTCGTGAAAAATGAGGCGGTTCCCGAGGCGCCCCGCAAACTGCGCCGCGAAGAAGGCGGGCTTGCGGATCCCGTCCCGCGTGATGAGCCCCCCGCCCCCGCTCAGCAGCTTTCTCGTGTCAAAGCGGCTGCCGATCCAGTCCGTCCCCGTCCAGATTCCCGAGGCGCCGGCGCGTTCGAGAAAGAGAGCCGCCCGCCTGCAGATGTAGATGCCGCGGAAGCAGCTGTCGTTGAGGACGCTGCGGTTTGACAGCGTCAGGTTCCACTCGACGCAGCAGACCGGAAGCTCCGGCATCCCGGCG
The DNA here is from genome assembly GCA_902773435.1 of uncultured Lachnospiraceae bacterium. Lineage (GTDB taxonomy): Bacteria > Bacillota > Clostridia > Lachnospirales > Lachnospiraceae > Chordicoccus. The sequence goes on from CACYEN010000005.1 coordinate 847, forward strand.
GTGGCAAGGATTCCCCTGACCCTGGCGAACTCACGCTCTTCATAGTCGGGATCGGGATTCTTCTCGAAGCGGCTCCCGTCCTCCGACGGGTCATAGGGAAACAGGATGATCGAGAGAAAATCCGGGGCGCACTTCCGCTCCGCCGCCCCCTCGAGGAAGCGCCGGATTCCGTCGTCCGCGGCATTCGTGACGCCGACAGGGCCTCCCACCCTGGCGCCGGGAATCAGCCTGCGGACCGTGCGCCAGGCGAACTCGTAGACATTGAGGAAATCATATTCCGGATCCTCGTAGTACCTGGACTTCCAGTTAAATTCGGGATCCCGGGACATGTCGAACACCCACTCGCGGCACTCCTCGGTCCCGTATCTCGCGGAGACGTGCCGGATAAAATCCTCGAAAAGGGCCTCCCAGGCCCTCCGGGAGCCGAATTCCACACCGACCTCCTCGGAGTACACGATCTCGTCGGACGAGCGCAGCGTCACGTCCGGGCGTCTCCCGAAATCAAGCCAGGGGCGCAGGCGGTGTTCGACGAGGAGGTCCAGCACCGGGTCCAGCAGCGAGTAGTTGTAGACCCCGATCGTCTTCCCGTCCGTAATCTGCAGGTTCCCCGCGAAGATGGACCAGATGCGGACGTAGGTGCTCCGGAGCTCCTTCGTGAGATAGAGCATCTGGAACTGGATATTGGCGTGCGTGAGCGCGGACATCGACCCGATGTTCAGGATCTTCCCGAACGCCTGGCGGACCGGGACGGACTTCCCGGCATCCGCCGCGCACCTTCCGGAAGGACGGGCGGAACCCGGGGCCTGCGCCGCCGGAACCCGTCTTTCCTCCAGCTCCTTCCTGAGCCTTTTCCGCCCGGCGTCTGTCCTCTCCGCCTCCCCGGCCGCCCTCTGCCTGTAGGCGAGCGGGGATTCCCCGTACCTCTCCCTGAACAGCTTCGAGAAAGCGGAGGCATTCGGGAAGCCGCACTCCGCCGCGATTTTTGTCACGCTCATTCCGCTCCCCGCAAGATCGGCCGCCGCCCGGGAGAGCCTCACGGCATTGACATAATCCATGAAATAGACCCCGGTCTGCTTCCTGAAGAACCTGGAGAGCGAGGATGCCGAGACGTACATCGACGACGCGAGGTCACGGAGGCTGAACGACTCCCGGAAGTGCCCGTTCACATAGGCGAAAATCCTGTGAAGCTTCTCGCTGTCCCGTATCTTCTCCGCCGGGGCGCGCCTGCCGGGAGCCCTGCCCGTCCGGCTCTCCCCCCTGTCCCCCGGCGTGTCGGCGCAGCGGCGAAGAAGGATATCCAGCAGGCTGTACAGGACGGCCGTCTCCCTGCAGTCCCCCGCCGTCTCCTCCGAAAGCTCGTGCCACACAAGTTCCCGGAAGATCCCCCGGATCTCGTCGAAGGGCCGGTCGGATTTCTCCAGCGTATTGAGCGAGAATGCCGCGCCGGTAGCGGGGAAAAACTCCGCTATGAGCCTGTAGTCGACGGAGAGCAGGCACACGGTGCCCCCCGCGGGTTCGAGCGAATGGGCCTCCATTGGATTGATGAGGACAATATCCTCCTGCCCTAAGCGGTAGGTCCTGCCGCGAACGCGGAGGACCGATTCCCCGTCGATCTCGTAGACGATGACGACAGGCGGAACAGAGCGCTCCTCAATCCGGATGCTGTCTCCGATCAGGAACCCGAACCCGCTGTCTCTCCTCATGGCCTGCCTCCCTCATGCCGGTCTTCGCCGGTCCTCATGCCGCCCGTAAAAAACTGTCATGACCGCCGACGCGGCCGCTGCGGAACAGCGATACCGCCTCCGCCGCTGTTATTATATCAGGATGGGGCGCCCATTTGTCAGCCATCGGCCCCCCGTCCGCATCATCCCGCAGATTTCACAAATTACCGCCCTGAGATTTGGAAAAAGTGCTGAATTGACATCCTAAAAACCCGGTGATACATTTTTATTGGTGAACAACCGGTTGTTCAGCTATAATTGCGTGCTTTATCCCGGTTGTTATCGGTTGTTTTCAAACATCTTCAGCAAAGTGGATTGAGAAATGGAGGAGGACAGCATGAAAAAGAAATTGATCGCACTCATGTTAACGGGCGCACTCGTCTCTTCGATGGGCGGCATGGCCGTAACCGCCGACGACTACGGCTCGGGAGACATCAAGGTGTGGGTCGCCGAGAACGTCGTCGATTTCACGAATGAGCAGATCGGCTCCTTTATGGAAGAACATCCCGAGTTCTCAGGCTACACCGTCACCGTGGAGCCGGTCGGCGAGGGAGACGCGGCAGGCAACATGATCACGGACGTCACGGCTGGCGCCGACATCTACGCGTTCGCGCAGGACCAGATCGCGCGCCTTGTGACCGCCGGCGCGCTGATCGACGTGGAGCCGGGCAACGCGGAGACCGTCATGGCGGAGAACGACGAGGGCGCGGTCGCGGCGGCGACAGTCGGCGACATCCTCTACGCCTATCCGATCACATCCGACAACGGCTACTTCCTCTACTACGACAAGAGCGTCGTCTCCGACCCGTCGTCCCTGGAGGCGATTATCGCCGACTGCGAAGCCGCCGGCAAGAACTTCTACATGGAGATCAACTCCGGCTGGTACCAGACGGCGTTCTTCTTCGCGACCGGTGCCGACCTCACCTATGACACCGACGCGGACGGCAACTTCACCGCCTGCAACACCAGCTATGCCTCCCCGGAAGGCCTCGTCGCCCTGAGGGAGATGGTTGAGCTCGAGAGCTCCTCCGCTTTCCAGAACGGCTCCTCGGTCGACAAGGCCACGAACCTCGCGGCGATCGTCGACGGTACCTGGGATTCCGGTGCCGCGCAGAACGTCTTCGGCGACAACTACGCCTGCGCGAAGCTCCCGTCCTTCGAGGGATGCGACGGCAACACCTATCAGCTGAGCGGCTTCGGCGGCTTCAAGCTCCTTGGCGTAAAGCCGCAGGAGGATGAGAACAAACTCGCCGTCTGCGACGCGATCGCGGCGTTCCTCTCGAGCGAAGAAGTCCAGCTCGCCCGCTACGAGGCCGTCGGCTGGGGTCCGTCCAACCTGAACGCGCAGCAGAGCGATATCGTCAAGGCCGACGAGGCGCTTGCGGCGCTGGGCGAGCAGCTCGCTTTCACGATCCCGCAGGGCCAGTATCCGGGCGACTACTGGACGCTCGCGACGTCCCTCGGTGACAGCATCATCAGCGGCGAACTGACGCCTGATTCGAGTGACGACGACCTGATGGCCGCGCTCACAAGCTTCCAGGACACCTGCATCTCCTACGCCGGCTGACACCGGAACCCGGAGAGAATACGTGACAGTCTGAAAACAGCCCTTTTCATGCGGCCGGCAAAGACGTGGGCTTTGCCGGCCCGTTTTATCGGGAAAGAGAGATTCCGCTGATCCCGTTTATGCAGAAGGAGGAGATTTTTATGGCTGATTCGGCGGCTGCCGGCCGTGCAAAAAAGAGTCCCGCAGGCGCGTTCTTTTCCGCGCTCGGGGGCAGTATAAAAGAGATAGGAACGACATTTAAGGAGGGGGACTGGAAGACCAGGATTTCCTACCCGGTCTTCGGGTTCGGCCCCCTCATGAGAAAGCAGGTCGTAAAGGGAATCGCGCTCCTTGCCTGCGAGCTGCTGTTCATCTGGTACATGGTGGGATTCGGCTGGAATTACATGAGCAAGTTCGCGACGCTCGGCACCGTCGCGACGGAGAAGAAGGGAAGGGTCACCGTCTACGGGGACAACAGCTTCCTGATCCTTCTCTTCGGTCTCCTGACGATCATCGCGGTCGCGGCCCTGATCCTCGTCTTTGTCCTCAACGTCCGCGAGAACCGCAGGGAGGAGCTGCTCCTTCGCGAGGGCAAGGCGCTTCCGCCGAACCGCAAGGTCCTCGGTTCGCTCCTCGACGAGAACTTCGACAAGACCCTGCTCACGCTCCCGATGGCGGGCATCTTCATCTTCACGGTGCTGCCGATCATCTTCATGATCTGCGTCGCCTTCACGAACTACGATGCCCAGCACCAGGCCCCCTCGAATCTCTTCACCTGGGTCGGGCTCGCCAATTTCCGGGAGTTGTTCTCCTTCGGGAGCAGCGGATTCTCGTCCACATTCTTCGCGGTGCTCGGGTGGACGCTGGTCTGGGCGTTCTTCGCGACATTTATCGACTACTTCCTCGGCATGGGCGTCGCGATCCTGATCAACCGCAAGGGAATTCGCCTGAAGAAGCTCTGGAGGACGGTCCTTGTCCTCACGATCGCGGTCCCGCAGTTCGTCTCGCTGCTCTATGTCGCGAAGATGTTCGACCCCGACGGCCTCATCAACGTCTACCTCATGAAATGGGGCTGGATCAAGAGCGCGATCCCGTTCTGGACAAATCCGATGCTCGCGAGAATCACGATCGTCGTCATCAACATCTGGATCGGCATCCCCTACATGATGCTGATCGCGACCGGGCTGCTGATGAACATCCCGGCGGATCTCTACGAGAGCGCCTCTCTCGACGGGGCGACCGGCTTCCAGATGTTCCGTTTCATCACGCTTCCCTACATGCTGTTTGTGACGGGGCCTTTCCTTCTGACTTCATTTACGAATAACCTGAACAATTTCAACGTCATCTTCCTGCTGACGCGGGGGCGGCCGCAGTCGATGGCCATGGCCGAGAATGCGGGGCGTACCGACCTCCTCGTCACCTGGCTCTACAAGATGACCGTCAACAACACCGACTACAAGATGGCGGCCGTCATCGGCATCATGGTCTTCGTCGTGACTGCCGTGATCACGCTTGTCGTCTACAGCAGGCTGCCGTCAGTTAAGGATGAGGAGGCCTTCCAGTGATGAAAGAGAATTCTTCGATCAAAAGAAAGCGCGCGATCGGCAACACGTTCACCTACATCGCCCTGGTCCTGATCAGTATCATCTGGCTGTTCCCGTTCTTCGGCCTCATCATGCAGAGCTTCCGGAGCTTCGATCCGGCCGTCGAGTACGGCGGCATGGTCGACTATCTGATCCCGAAGACATTTTCGCTCGACAACTACAGGTTTCTGCTGTCGAAATCGACGAACTTCCTGCTCTGGTACAGGAACACATTCATCATAGCCGTCTTCGTATCGATCGGGCAGACCATCATGATCCTCTGCGTGAGCTACGCGCTCTCCCGCATGCGCTTCAAGGGGCGTGAACTCCTGATGCGCTTCTGGCTCATCCTCGGGATGTTCCCTGGCTTCCTGACCATGATCTGCCTCTATTTCCTTCTGAAGCAGTTCGGCCTCACGCAGGCGGGCGCGGTCCCCGGTCTCATCCTGATTTCGATCGCGAGTTCCGGCATGGGTTACTACGTCTGCAAGGGCTACTTCGACACGATCCCGCGGGCGCTCGACGAGGCGGCCAGGATCGACGGGGCGTCGAGAGCGAAAATCTTCTTCATCCTTACGATCCCGATGGCGAAGCCGATCATCATCTATACCATGCTCGTCGCCTTTATGGCGCCCTGGTGCGATTACGTCTTCGCGTCCTACGTCGCGTTCGGCTACGACAAGAGCTACAACGTGGCGGTCGGTCTCACGAGGTGGGTCTGGACAAATGACTACCAGGGATACTTCACCCGCTTCTGCGCGGGCGGCATCCTGATAGCCGTTCCGGTCACTGTGCTGTTCATGTTCCTGCAGAAGTACTACGTCGAGGGTGTCACCGGAGGCGCGGTAAAGGGATAAAGAGTGAATCACTATGGGCAAACTGACGATTGACGACATCGCGGAGGCCCTCGGCGTATCAAAAACCACCGTCTCCCGCGCGATATCGGGGAAGGGGCGCATCGGCGAAAAAACCCGCCTGCGCGTAAAGCAGTATATCGACGAGCACGACTACACCCCGAGCGCGGTCGCCCGGGGACTCGCCCAGAACAGGACGTTCAATATCGGCGTCATCTGGCCTGAGAGCACGGACGCGGACGAGCTTCCTTTCTTTCAGAAATGCCTTATCGGGATCAGCGATGTCACCGGGAAAGCCGGGTGCGACATCCTGATCTCCCTCTACGACGGAAAGGATATCTCGAATATCCGGCGGCTGATCCGCCACCACAAGGTGGACGGCGTCATTCTCACCCGGACGCTGGCCGGCGATCCCCTCGTCGGCTGTCTGGAGGAGCTCGGAATTCCCGCGGTCGCGATCGGCTCGCTTCCCGGAGCCGGGCTGCCCGGTGTCGACAACGACAACTACCGCGCGTGCCTGGAACTCACGGGGCTCCTGATCCGGCGGGGCTCGAGGCGGCCCGCGCTGATCGGGGGGGACAGCTCCCACATCATCACAAGAACCAGGCGGGACAGTTTTCTCGCCGCGCTGCGTAAGGCCGGGATCGACCCGGTTCCGGGCCTTATCCGTCTCGACGTCGGGACCTCCTCCGGCGAAGACGCCGGGTCCGCGGTCCTTGGCGCCGCGGCGCTCGGGGCGGACGCGGTCATCTGCATGGACGACCGGCTCGCCGGAGCGGCGCTCACGGCCGCGGAGAGCGCTCGCCTTCGGGTCCCGGAGGACATACTCCTCGCGTCGTTCTATGACAGCCCCGGGCTCGCCCTGTTCTCCCCGCCGGTCACGGCGATCAGCTTCGACGACAAGGCTCTCGGCAGGAAATCCGCGGAGACGCTTCTCCGCCTCATCGACGGGGAGCCCGCGGAGAGCTGCGTGCTCCCGGGATACGAGATCCGGCTGAGAAAGAGCACGGACATCAGCAGCCGGCCGGCGTCCCGCACATGAACCATTAACCACGCAAAGGATATCCGACGATCATGAACATCTCTGTCTCACAGCGCCCTGAGATCGCTTATACCCCCATGAGCCTCACGGTGGACGGTACCCCCTGGTTTCCCCTGATGGGGGAGATGCACTACAGCCGCATGGCTCGTTCCCGATGGGAGAGCGAGCTTCTCAAGATGAAGGCGGGGGGCATCGACATCGTCTCCTCCTACTGCATCTGGATACACCACGAGGAGGTCCGGGGATCGTACGATTTCTCCGGTAACCGGGACCTCAGGGCATTTCTCTCCGCCGTGAAGAGATGCGGGCTCCTCTGCTTCCTCCGGATCGGGCCCTGGGCCCACGGCGAAGTCAGGAACGGGGGGTTCCCCGACTGGCTCGTCGAACTCGGGAAGAGCGGTGCCATGAGCCTTCGCGCCGACGACCCCGCCTATCTCGGGGAAGTGCGGCGATTCTACAGACGCCTCTTCCGGGAGGCGCGGGGCTTCTTTCTTAAGGACGGCGGGCCTGTCATCGGTATCCAGATCGAAAATGAATACGGCCACTGCGGGGGACTCACCGGGCCCGGGGGCGAGGAGCACATGAGGACCCTGACCGCCATCGCGAAGGAGGAGGGCTTTGACGCGCCCCTCTGGACCGCGACCGGCTGGGGAGGCGCCGTGACCGGCGGCCTCATCCCTGTCATGGGCGGCTACTGCGAGGCGCCCTGGGACCAGCGGATCACGGAGATCGAACCGAGCGGGAACTACATATTCACGGCGGAGCGGAACGACCACGCGATCGGGTCGGACTACGGCGAGACCCGGAGCGTCACGTTCGACGAGGCCCGTTTCCCCTATCTCACCGCCGAGCTCGGCGGCGGACTTCAGGTGACGAAACATCGGCGTCCGGTGGTGTCGGGGCGCGACATCGAGGCGATGAGCCTCGTGAAGCTGGGGAGCGGCTGCAGCCTCCTCGGCTACTACATGTACCACGGGGGCACGAACCCCGAGGGCAGGCTCTCGACGCTGCAGGAATCCCGGGAGACCGGCTATCCCAACGACCTCCCGGTGCTGTCCTACGACTTCAACGCGCCGGTCCGGGAATACGGCCAGCTGACGGATACCTGGCGCAGGATCCGCAGGCTCTCCCTGTTTCTTCACGATTTCGGGAGCGCCCTCTGCCGGATGGAATACATCCGGCAGCCCGGCAATCCCTCCCTCCCGGAGGATCCCACATCTCTCCGGACCGCGGTCAGGCTGGACCGGGAGACCGGGGCGGGGTATCTCTTCGTGAACAACTACCAGCGGCGGAGGCGCATGGCTGACCACGCCTCCGCGCATCTTGCGGCTTACGGGCCGGAGCGGCGCGCCGCGGGAGGAGGACCGGAAATCCTCGCCGATTTCGGGGAAGCCGATATCCGGGACGGGGATTACTTCTTCTTCCCGTTCAATATGCCCCTTATGTCAGCCGGCGGTGCCGGACGGGCCGCCGGACAGGATGAGACGGCCGGACAGAAGCCTGCCGCGGTTCTTGAGACCGCGCGGGCGATTCCGCTCTGCGTCCTCTTTAGCGGGGGAGCCGCCGTCTATGTCTTCTACACGGACAGCCCGTCCCGGGATCCGGCATACAGGACCGACCGGCCGCTTAAGGGCACCGGTGTCCGCCTTCTGACTCTGTCGGCGGAGGATGCCCTCCGCGCCTCAAAAGTCGCGATCCGCGGAAATGACTATCTCGTCATCTCCGATTACGACCTGGTCCCGGAGGTCCCGGCGGAATTCCCGGAAGCCGCTCCCGCGCGGGGCGGACAGGCCACTCCGGCGAAGGATGGAGCGCCCGGGGCGGAACAGGCTTTTTCCGGCTGGCTGAACGTCCGAGTGAAGACATCCGCAAGGCCTGTCATGAGGACCTTTCCGGAACTGCCCTCCTGCCCGTCCGGCTTCAGAAGGCTCTGTGACAGCGGTGATTTCGCGGTCTATGAATACGGGGAAGCGGTTATGAATACGCTCGGGGCGGAGCTCACGGAGGGGCCCCCTTCCGGAGCGCACGGCGCGGATCCGGAGGAGTACCGCGCCCGCGTCCGGGTGACGGGCGTCACCGCCGATCCGGGCGAAGCGCTGCTCCTCATCCGTTATGAGGGCGAGAGCGCGGAGCTCAGAGAGGCGGGAGACGGCGAGCCGCTCCGCGGGGACCGCAGGGCGGCTGATAATTTCTACACCGGCCAGGTCTGGGAAGTCGGCGTGGACGATTTTGCGAGGGACGGAACGGCGGATTTCGACCTGACGATCCGTGCCCTCCGCGAAGATGCCCCGGTCTTCCTGGAGACCCGCCCGCCGATGAATAAAGGAACCGCCTGCCGCCTCCTTGGTCTGGAGACGGAGGCGGTCAGGCGGGTAAAAATCCGTATAGGGTGATAAAGCATAATCATCGGGTGCGGGACGCGGCCTCCCTCCGGGAGTCGCGTCCCGCACCCGTCTGTGACAGGGTCTTCCTCTCACCTGTGATTGTGATAGAGTTTCTTGCTCTCGTAGTTAGCCTCGCACGTGAGGTTGATCCCGAGTGTCTTGAACACGCCCTCGTCGATCTGCGAGAGGATCACGGACGAGTGCGCCTCGAGCCCCTTCAGATTGGACACCTGGGCCAGCGCCCGCCGCGCGTTCTCATCCGTCACCGCCGCGACCGACAGCGCGATCAGCAGTTCGTTGAGGTGCAGCAGCGAACTGTGGTCCCCGAGCGTGTTCGTCTTAAGATCCATGATCGGCTCGATAAACGACGGCGGGATCAGCTTCACGCTGTCGTCGATCCCGGCGAGGATCTTCAGCGCGTTGAGCAGCAGCGCGGAACTCGCGCCGAGCAGCACTGACGTCTTCCCCGTGACGATCGTCCCGTCCGGCATCTCCATGGCCGCGGCGGGATTTCCCGTCTGTTCGGCCCTGATGTTCGCGGCGGCGACGACCGGCCGGTCCGCCGTGGAGATCCCGGCCTTCTTCATCAGGAGGTCGATCTTCCTGACCGGTCCGTCCCCGGCGTTCCCTTTTCTCTTCTCGCACTCCGCCTGGTAGTAGCGGCGGATAATCTCCTGGTTTGCCGCTTCCTTCACCGCCTCGTCGTCAAAGATGCAGTTCCCCACCATATTCACCCCCATGTCCGTGGGCGACTTGTAGGGGGAACTCCCGGAAATCTTCTCGAACATCGCGAAGAGCACCGGGAACACCTCGACGTCCCGGTTGTAGTTCACGACCGTCTCCCCGTAAGCCTCCAGATGGAACGGGTCGATCATGTTGACGTCGTCGAGGTCGGCGGTCGCCGCCTCGTAGGCGAGATTCACGGGGTGATTGAGCGGGAGGTTCCAGATCGGAAATGTCTCGAACTTTGCATAGCCCGCCTCGATGCCGCGCTTGTGCTCGTGGTAGAGCTGCGAGAGACAGGTCGCCATCTTGCCGCTCCCCGGCCCGGGAGCCGTCACGACGACGAGCGGATGGCTCGTCTCGATATAGTCATTTCTCCCGAAACCGTCGTCACTCACGATGAACGGGATGTCGGCGGGATAGCCCGCGATCGGATAGTGGCGGTAGACGCGGAGGCCGAGCGCCTTCAGCTTCTTCTCGTAGACGATCGCCGCGGGCTGCTCCGCGAACCTGGTCATCACGACGGAGCCGACGTTGAGGCCGTCGCCCGTGAACGCGTCCACGAGGCGGAGGAGATCCATGTCGTAGGTGATGCCGAGGTCGCCCCGGACCTTGTTCTTCTCTATGTCGGCGGCGTTGATCGCGATGACGATCTCGCACTGGGCCCGCAGCTCTTTCAGCATCGTGATCTTCGAGTCGGGATGGAAGCCGGGAAGCACTCTCGACGCGTGGTAGTCGTCAAACAGCTTCCCGCCGAACTCCAGGTACAGCTTCCCGCCGAACTGACTGATCCGGTCACGGATGTGGGCGGACTGCATTTTCAGATACTTGTCGTTGTCAAAACCGTTTCTCTTCATATATGTCCCCTTCACTGACAGCCTCCGTGCTGCCGCGGTCTCTTGCGCGCGGAACAAAAACCATCTCTGATTATACAACGCTGACCGCCCCCCAGAAAGAGAAAGTTTTCTTATCCGTGATTTCCCGAACCGGGAGGAAGCACACGGGATACAGAGGGATATAGCCCCGCGGACAAAAGAATTGCCTTTCTTTCACAAATATGGCATAATGCCCATGTATACTCATTTTTGTATGGAGCACGTTTTTATGCCATTTTCAGACACAACCCCCTCACACGGAAGCGGCACCCCGGGAATCACCGCGTTAAGAGCGGACGGCATTGTCCGCCGCTACGGAAAGCGCGAGATCCTGAGCGGTTGCAGTATCCGCGCGGATGAGGGCGAGTGCGTCGGCATCACGGGGAGAAACGGCTGCGGCAAGAGCACGCTGCTGGCTGTCCTGTCCGGCATGAGCCGCCCTTCCGGCGGTTCCGTCGTCTGTTTCGGAAGAGACCTCCTGCGCGACAGAAAGGGCTTCGGTGAACTGATCGGATACGTCCCCCAGACGAATCCCCTGATCGGGGAGCTCACGGCCTGGGACAACCTGAGACTTCTGTCCGGCGGGTCCGTGAGCAGGGACGACGAGGTGCTGGAGAACCTCTCCATCAAAGATATGCTCCGCACAAGGGTATCTCTGCTCTCCGGGGGAATGAAGCGGCGCGTGGCGATCGCGTGTGCGCTCATCGGTCGGCCGCCGGTCCTGATTATGGACGAACCGACATCCGCCCTGGATCTCTTTCATAAATCTGTTATTTATGATAATCTGGAGGCGTACAGGAGGAGCGGGGGCATCATCATCATGGCGACCCACGACGTAGCCGAGATGCGGCTCTGCAGCCGCCTGTATCTTATCAACCAGGGTTCCGCGGAGGAGACGGATGCGGAATCCGCTGTCTCTCTCATCAAAGGAGGAGTATCGAATGATTAAGAAATGGTTCAAAACTGTCTGTGCGGCAGCGACGGCCGCCGCGCTTGTGATGTCCGCGGGAACTGCCGTTTTTGCGGAGTCGGCTGATTCGACGGGTGAACTTCCTGTTCTCGGGGAGCTCGACCTCTCCGAGGTCGAAGCCAGCCAAACCCCCATGACGATGGAGATCGACGTGACCGGAACTGTCGAGGCGGCTTCTCTCGGCGAGATCTCCCTCAACGTGGACGCGGTCGCGGTCGCTGATCCCGCCGCCGGCGCCCAATCCCTTACTGGCTCGTTCTCCACGTCGGGCATCAATTATTCTTTCGCTGAGTATATGGACTCGGAAAAGGTCATGCTTCAGATCCCGGGATTTCCGAAAGTCCTCTCCTACAACTACACGAAGGATCCGGCAGGCTCTCCGCTCGCCCAGATAGTCGGTGAGGACGGCGTCCGGATGATCAACAACGTCCTGAGCCTGGTGGGCAATACCATGGCCCAGGGTCCCGAGTTCGCGCAGTACGTCTCCGAGCTGAACCAGGTTCTCACGGAGCAGGTCGCGGGTATCGAATTTGAGCCGGCCCCCGATAAGGACTGCTATGTCGGCGAATCAACCGTGACCTGCAGCGGCATGCAGACCACCCTGACAAAAGAGAAGGCGGAGTCCTTCATTGACGCCCTCCTCGGAGTCCACTATCCGAACGGGCAGACATTTGAAGAGTATTTCCAGATGATCTATTACTTCTCCGAGTCTGAGGAAGTGGATATCCGCTCCGAGATCCACGAGACTCTCGCCGATATGCCGGATATAACGCTCGCCGTCTATACAAACGAAGCTGTCCCGGTCGAGATCTGCCTCAGCACGAAGGACAGCACGACTGACGATACGACCACTGTTGCCCTTCAGTTCCGCGGAGAGCAGATCCCCTTCACGGATATCCGGCTCGTCAGCGACGACGAGGAAGTCGGGGCTGTCAGGACGGAGATCGACGGTTCCTCTCTCAATATCGCGGTTACCGTCAGCGGCGAGATGACCGTGGCGTCCATCGGCTTCAATATGGAAACCGGTGATTTTACGGTCTCCACCCCGTACCTGCCGTCTCCGATCACCGGCAAGATCTTCGCCGACGGAGAGACTGTGACACTGTCAGCCAGCTACGAAGGCCTGAGCTTCGAATGCCGCGCTTATCCGGGCGGCGCCGCTTCCATGCCGGAGGGCGAGGTTCTCGAGCTCACCGAGCTCACCGAAGAGGAGTTGAGCGCGTTCGCGTCGGGCCTGAGTTCGGCCGTTTCGGGACTCAGCAACGCAGCGTAAACAGCATCTCAGTCTATTCATGAACTATTTTGCCGCTTACTTAAAACTTGAAATGAAAAAGGGAATGAGGCTCATTCCCTTTTTCTTATTAAGCATCATCATCACCGCCGCGGCCGCCGTGTCCGCTGCGGTGCTTTTTAGTGCGGCCGCCGGCCGCCGCGGAATTCTCCCGCGGGCGGAGGTCGCGATCGTATCGGGAAGCGACGGGAGCGACGACACGTCGAATGTCGCGGGCACGCCGGATTTCAGCACCATGCTGATGATCGGCGCCGTCGAGAATATGGACAGCGTGAAGAGCATCTGCCACATCTCCTATATGAGCCCAAAGGATGCGCTTGCCGGGCTTCGGGACGGGACGCTCTCTGCCGCCGCCTACCTTCCCGCCGACGTCTACGAGGACATCAATACCGGCGTCAACACGCCGGTCAGGGTCCGCCTCTCCTCCTCCGCCGAAGGAGGGCTTCTCCCGGGACTTTTCCGCGAACTCGTGGAGTCCGGGGTCTCCCTCATCCGCACGGTCGAGACAGCGATCTACTCCGTCGACGATCTGAGCGGCACTTACCCGCTCTCCGCGGAGCTCCCCGCTATCGAGGACAGGATCTTCGGCGCGTACGTCTCGGCGGCTCTCTCCAGAGGAGACGCCTTCTCCCCCGACGGCGTCTCCGCGTTCGGCAGCCTCACGGTCTATGAATTCTACCTCGTCTGCGCGGCGGTCCTCATCCTTCTCCTGTTCGGAGTCGGGTTCAGGTCGTTCTACACCGCCGGGGAAGAGGATACTGCACAGACGCTGGGACGGCTCGGCCTCCCGCGTCCCGCTGTCTCGGCGGCGAAGATCATCAGCATGACCTGCGTGCTCACCGTGCTCATCGCCGCCGTCGTCATTGCGATGCGGCTCACCGCGCGGTTCCTGCTTCCCGGCCTCTTCCCGGCGTTCGCCCTTCCGCTCTTTTCAGGCGGCATCAGCCCGGCAGGAATTCTGTCTGTGCCGGCGGCGGCATTTTCCGCGGCCGCGTTCATCCACCTGGTCTACTCCTTCGCGCCCGAAAAGAACAGCAGCATCTTCTATCTCCTGATCGCCGCTGCCCTCTTCATCACGTGCGGGGGACTGGTTCCCGCCTCGTTTCTTCCGGCATTTCTCCGTCTCCCCGCCGCGCACTCTCCGGTCTCCGTCTGGCAGGCCGGAATCTCGGCGATTCTCCGGGGCGCGGGAGCTGCCACAGGGGGAGCGCCCCCGGTACTCTTTCCCGCTCTCGCCGCGGGATGTGTCATGCTCATTCCCCCTTGCGCGAAGGACGTGCTCCGGAACCGGATCTTCCGCCCGTCGGGCGCCGACCTGATCGGCCCGGGGCAGGGCGTATCCTCCGCGAAGCCGGTGTCCGCCGGGATCTCCGCGGGGTTCGGCATGCCGTCCGGAAATGTCCTCACAAGGACATCCCTCCGCTACAGGCTTCTGCTCGTCTCCGAGCTTCGGCGGCCGTCCTGCCTTGCGCTCACTGCCGCCGGCGCCTCCCTGCTCCTCATCCTCGCCTCCATCCCCCTGCCCTCGTCCGGGACCCGGATGATCGGGCTTGCCGTCGGGGACGGAACCTTCGCGAAAGAGGTCTCGGCAAAGCTGCTGGAAAATGACGGCACTTTCGAATACGTCCTCTACCCGGACAGGGAGGCGCTTGAGGCGGCCGTGGAGTCGTCCCGGGCAGACTCAGGCTTTGTACTCGACCGGCGTATCGACACCGCCGTCCTCGAAAATGACTGGAAAGCCGTCTCGGACAGCGGAATGTCCGTTCCCGACCTGACGGGCTGCATCGACTATGTCTACACGACCTCGACGACCAAGGGGGAGGCGGCCAAGGAAGACGTCTTCTCCTGCCTGTTCGACACCCTGTCCGTCGGAATCATGGAGCGGGCGGTGGACAACGGGGCCGTCTTCAGCAGCCCGGACGCGGAGGTGAGGGAAGCTGTGGCGGCCGGCATGAGGGAGATCTCCGGGAGCGGCAGCACCTTCCGCATTCTGTTCGAGTACGTCACGGCCGACGGGGAGATCCTCGACGGCAGCGCAGGGAGTCCCGCCGCGGCAGGATCCGGGAACTCCTCCGCGGGGGCGCTCCCGCTGGCAGGGCTTCTCATCTTCGCCGCCGCGCTGCTCTTCTCCCAGGCAAGAAAAAACCCGGAACACGAATCCCTCTCCGCCTACCTGCGGTCGGACGGTTTTCTGTTCCGGATCGTCTCGGTCCTCGCCCCGCTGACGGTGTTCACCGCCGGGGTTTTCGCCGCGGCGGCGGTATCCGGGATGCGGGTCCGGCCCTCGGCCCTTCTCCTCATCCCGTTCACCTGTGTCTGTGCGGTCTGGGCATCCCTGTTCTCGCGCCCCTTCAGGAACCGCGAGCTCTGCCTCTTCACCGCCGTCGGCGTCATCATCTTTGCCGCCGTGCTGAATCCAAAACTCCCGCTGGGCGGGGCGATGGTACCGGCAGCGTTCCGCGCCCTCAGGGTCCTGCTCCCGGGGGCCTGGCTGTGAAGATTTCTTCTGTCTGCAGCCCCCTCGAAAAACGGTCATGACCGCCCGTGATGTGCGGCCATGACCGTTTTTTACGCTTTCCCGGATTCCGCCGGGAGCGCCGGAACTCATCATCTTCGCGGCCGGGGGATTACTCCCCGTCCCCTCCGTCTCCGCGCGCGAGCGCGGGATACAGCTTCTCCACCTGCTCCCGGAACTCGGCCTCCATCTCCTCGAGGGAAAACTCGCCCTCGAAATACTGCTTCGCGCATCTTTGTATCGCGGACCTCAGGTCGCTGTCATAGCGGGTGATCCTGACCCCTGAGATCTTCTTCGCCGCGGCGATCTCAACCTTGGAAGGATTCTGGCCTCCCAGCACGTCGAGCCGGTATCTCTCGTCTTCGGTCCCGCTCTCCATGACTTTCCGGTTATTGACAAAGTCCCCGTCCGTCTCCCGGATGTTCGCCATGATGTACTCGTCGACGGTCATCGTCCTCATGATGTCCGCGATGAGAGTCCCGTTGTCGGTCCCGTAAGCCGCGCAGATCCAGGTCCCTCTCCAGAAGAAATTCTGGGGCCCCCTGCAGACGGCCCAGCCGCCCTGTTCCGCCACCGTGCCCGCCAGGTCCTGGCTGAGGCAGTACCTCGCCATCCACTCCGGCCCGAAGGTGCAGAATACCTTCCCCTCGGGGACGAGCACCGCATTCCACTCCGTGCTCCACATCGGGGCAGTCGTCGTCTCGCCGGCGTCGACGAGGGTCCGGGAATCGCTGATCCAGGACCGGATGTTCTCCGGGATCGCCAGCTCTCCCTTCTTTGTGACCCAGTACGAGCTCATCTGCCCGGCATACGCCCTGAACGTGTCCTCGACGGAGGACGTGATGCTGTATCCCTTCTGCGAGAGCTCATCGGCGGCGCTCATGAAGCTTTCCCAGGAATTCACGTGTTTCTGGACTTCCGACGGCTGGTCGGAGCCCCACATCTCCATGGCGATCTGACGGTTGTAGATCATGACGCCGGGTGTGCACTGCCACGTCAGTCCTCTCAGGACACCCTCGCGGTCAGAGGCCGCGTCGAGCGTGTACTGAAACTGTTCCCGGAGCTCCTCGTCCGTGATCCCGAGTTCCGCGACAGGCATGGCCGTCGGCTCCTCGGAGTCGATATACCGCCCGAGAAAACCCTCCTCCGCGAGGAAGATGTCGATCCTCTCGTCGGCGGGTTTGTCCTCATTTTCCGCGAGCATCTGGTCGAGCATCGCCTGGTATGTGCCGTCGTCAGAGGAATACATGGTCCATTTCACCAGGACGTCCCCGATCTGGCCGGTCATCGGGCCGACCTCCCTGTACTCGGGGTAGTGGTCCACCAGCCGGGTCTTAAACTCCTCGTTGAAGCAGCAGATATTGAGCACGGCGCCTTCCGCCGCAGGGGCGGCCTCCGCTGTCCCGTCGTCCGCCCCGCACACCGGGGCGATCATCAATGCCGCGAGAAACGCGGCGGCAGTACGGGCTGCTTTCCCATTCATTTTTCTCTTCATCACTCTCTTCATGACTCTCCCGTCCCGTCCTCCGTCCTCTGCCATCCGCGCCTCCTCACTCGATCCGCCAGAGCGCCGTAAGCAGGATTCCGATCAGGCCTCCGATCAGCGTCCCGATCGTGTTGCAGACAAGATCGTCCACCTGAAAATATCCGAGCCTCGAATACATCTGCCCGAGCTCCGTAGCAAGGGAGCACAGAAAACCGATGAGCGTGATCAGCGACGGCCTTCTCAGCTTCCTCGAGACGAACGGCAGCAGATAGCCAAGCGGCATATAGAGGAGGACGTTCAGTATCACCTCCCTGGCCTTCCGGACATTGTCGATGTGGACGGACGACACCGCGGTACCGACGTCCCCCCTGAGGAGCTCCCGGAAAAAGCCGAATATGCCGGGATCGACGCGGAACGCGGCTTCGATATCCGTGAGCGGGGCCAGCATCTCGCCGGACCCCATTCCGGCCTGCCGGTTGAAGAAGGTAAAATACAGCTCCCCGGCGGCGTAGGCCGCGAGCACGATGAGAGAGATCAGCCTCACGTGCGCGCGCTTCTTCAGTCCCGTGACAAAGAACGGCATGATCAGGATACATGCCGCCACCAGGGCGAAGATCATCAGATCCTCCGTGCTGAAGAGTCTCTCCGCCTGTCTCGCGATCCGCTCCGCTGTCTCCATCAGTCTCCTCCGGCTTAACTTTCCCCATTATACAGCAAAACGGTTTTCATGCAAACCTCGCACCTCTCCCGCCCCCGGATACGCCCCGGAGAGCGGTCCCCGGACAATCGAGTAGGAGGGGGTGATTAGCCCCCGTCCTCTCACAGCACCGTACGTACCGTTCGGTATACGGCGCTTTCAATAGTTGACGTGC
>CACYEN010000006.1 GCA_902773435.1 uncultured Lachnospiraceae bacterium
CAGAGACCATATAGGCGCCGATGTGCTGGGTGATGCCGCCGGCTTCCCTGTCGGTCACATGTGTATTCCTGATCGCGTCGAGCAGCGACGTCTTGCCGTGGTCGACGTGTCCCATGACGCAGACGACCGGCGGGCGCGAAACCATGGAGGATTCATCCTCGGCACTCTCCTCGAGAAGGTGTCCGATCACGTCCTCCTTCTCCTCCTGCTCGCAGATGATGTCGTGGTCCATCGCGATCGCTTCAGCTTTCTCGAACGGAAGCTCGTGATTGACAGTTACCATCTCGCCCTTCATGAACAGTTCCTTGACGATCATGGCGGGCGCGATCTTCATCTTTTCGGCAAGATCCCTGACGGTAATCCTCTCGGGAATGCGGATCTCGGTGACGACCTCTTCCTTCTTCTCCTGAGGCGCCGCGGGCTGTTTGTGCTGAAGAGCCTTCGGGATCCGGTTGAACTGCCTCTTCTGGCCGCCCGTGCGGCTTCCGGCCTCGGCGTGATGGCCGAGCTCACGCCTCTCTTCCCTGCTCTTCTCCCTCTCTTTCCCGTCCTTCCTGAAATCGCGGGATGTCTTTTTCGCGAGGGATCCGTCGGCGGCCCCCTTACCGGCGCCCGGGGCGGCGCTCCTGCCCCTTCCGGCCGCCGCGGGTCCGCCCGCTCCCGGACGTCCCTGACCGGCTCCGGCGTAACCTCTGCCCGGCGCTCCGGTCCCCTGGGCTCCGTATCTTCCGGCTCCGCCGGCCGGCGTCCTGTCGGTCCGGCCGTAACCCGCGCGGCTTCTGTCGCCGGCCTGTCCGGTTCCGTACGCGCGCTCTCTCATATCACTTCCGCGGCCCGGGCTTCCGGTTCTGCGGTCCCGGTCTCCCGCGGACCTTCCCATGCCCGTTCCCCTTCCGGTTCCGGTACGCCCCCTCTGGGCAGTCCCGGCACCCGCGGGAGTGGGAATCCTCGGATTCAGGGATCCGACATTGCGGAGGATACGGCCGTTGCGGAATCCTCCGTCATCTTTCTTCTCCTCCGCCGCCGGAGCCGCGGCCTTCCCTCCGGACTCGCCTTTATCGGCAGCCGCCGGAGCTGTTCTCTGTCTTCTCCCGTCGGTCTTCTCTTCGGAAGACGTTTCCTTCGGCTCCTTTACGGGCGCGGCTTCCCCTCGCGCGGGCGTCTCTTCCGCCGGAGAAGCGGACGTATCCACGGGAGCGGGGGAGGCTGCCTTTTCACTGCTCCCACCTGCCGCAGCCGGGGCTTCGGCTGCCGGGGAGGACGCCTCTTCCGCTGCCGCGGCCGGTGTCTCCGCCTTCCTGCCTTCCGGCTTCGCGGAAAGTTCCGCCCCGGTTACAAGGGACGGGATATCCGCAGCCGCCGTTTCCGGCTTCTCTTCCGGGACGAGCTCCCCGACCAGGGGCGCTTCAGCCTGGACAGGCCTTCTCTCCGGGGTTCCCGGAGCTCTTCTCGGCCGTCTCTGAAGCTGCCCGGTCGCGTTCTGCTTGCGGTAGACATGATATGTCCCCTTCTTCCTGGGCGCCTCTTCCTTCTCAGGCTTTTTTTCTGTCTCTTTGGGCTTTTCCGCTGCCGGAGCAGGAGTCTCCTTTCCGGCCGGAGCCTGGCTTCCGGATTCTTTCACCGGAGCCGCGGCGCCGAATTTCGCGCGGATGACTGCGACTTCGCTTTCGGGAACGATGTTGACCGCTGTGATGAAGTCATATCCCTTGGCGTTCAGGAAATCCGTCAGCTCCTTACTGGATTTGCCGATTTCCTTCGCAAGCTCATGAACCCTGATTTTTGCCATAAACAATCTCCCTTAATTATAAACATTACAGACATTCCGTCTGCACTGCTGTTAAACGCCCTGAGAAAATTCCTTTAAGAGGGCTGCTGCCCGGCCGCCTTCATGATGGCCTCCGACAGCTTTTCGTCCGTAACCGCGAGCGACGCCCGGAACTCCCTGCCGATCGCGTGCCCGAGCCTCTCCCTGTCCGAGAACTCGAGATACGGCACTCCGTAGTACTCACATGCATTGCTGAATTTCTTCTTCGTATTGCCGGACGCGTCGCAGGCGCAGACCACGAGCGAAGCCTTTCCGGACTTCACGGCCTTCTCTGTCTGGAACTCGCCGCTTGCGATCATTCCCGCACGCGCCGCCAGGCCGAGATAGCCGAATATCTTTCTCTCACCCGTCATGACCCGATCTCCCCGGCGATCCGCTCCACCGTCTCGGCGGGAATGGGTACTTTCAGCGACTTCGAGAGCGCCCCCGACTTCAGTACCCTCGCGAGACACTGCGGATCCCTGCAGAGGTAAGCGCCCCTGCCGTTCATCCTGCCCGTCCGGTCGATCTCGACCGTGCCCTCGGGCGTCCGGACAATGCGGATGAGATCTCCCTTATTCGCCGTCTTCCGGCATCCCAGACAGGTCCTCTGCGGCTTCTTCTTCGGGGATAAGTCCCGATTCGTAGGCATAATCATCATCCTCGTCAGCGTAATACTCGCCGTTCTCATCAAAGTCGTCGAGATAGAGCTCGTCGAAATCTCCGGATTCGCGTGCCTGCGTCTCAGACTTTATATCGATCTTGTACCCGGTAAGCCTGGCTGCGAGTCTCGCGTTCTGCCCCTCCTTGCCGATCGCGAGCGACAGCTGGTAATCCGGGACGATGACCTTCGCGACGTTCGCGTCGGGATCGGCGCCGACCGTGATCACCTTCGCCGGGCTGAGTGCGTTCTCGATGAGGAGCGCCGGGTTCTCGTCCCACGCGATGATATCGATCTTTTCGCCTCTCAGTTCGTCGACGACCGCGTTGACGCGGCTGCCGTTGTGGCCGACGCACGCACCGACCGGATCGACCTCGGGGTCGTTGGACCAGACCGCCATCTTTGTCCTGGAGCCCGGCTCGCGGGAGATGCCCTTGATCTCGACGATACCGTCCTTCACCTCCGTGACCTCCTCCTCGAAGAGGCGCCGCACAAGATCCGGGTGGGTCCTCGATACAAGGATCTTCGGTCCCTTCGTTGAGTTCTTCACGTCGACGACATAGACCTTCAGGCGTTCCGTCGGCTGGAAATGCTCCGTCTTGACCTGCTCGTTCTCATTGAGAAGGGCGTCCGCCTTTCCGAGATTGATGCAGTAGGATTTTCCCTGCATTCTCTGCACGACTCCGGAGACGACCTGGCGGATCTTGCTGTTGTACTGGTTGTAGACGGCGTTGCGCTCCTCTTCACGTATGCGCTGCAGGATAATGTTCTTCGCGTTCGTCGTAGCGATTCTTCCGAAAGCCTTCGAGTTGATATCCACGACGATAATATCGCCCGCCATACAGTCGGGGTGCATCTTTCTCGCCTCCTCGACCGTGACCTGGAGCGTGGGATCGACGATGCTGTCCTCGTCCTCGACGACTTCCTTCTCGGCGGTCACCGAATAATCGAACGTCTCCGGATCGATCTCGACGTTGATATTGTCGTTCTTGCCAAAATGAGCCTTGCAGGCGAGCATCAGGGACTGCTCGATCGATTCGAAAAGAGATTCCCTGCTGATTCCTTTTTCTTTCTCAAGCAGTTCGACGGCTTCCTTCAGTTCCTTATTCATGTTTTCCGTATTCCTCCATATGCAGCCGCCCGCAGATCATTCAAAATCAAAAGCGAGCCGAAGAAGCGAAATGTCGCCTCTCTCAAATATCTGTTCCTCTTCTCCATCTTTGCTGATCGTGACCGTCCTGTCGTCCCAGCCGGTGAGGATTCCCCTCATCTCTTTCTTTCCGCCGACCGGTCTGTAGGTCCGAAGCTCGACCTCTTTCCCCCTGGCGTATTCAAAATCACGGGGCCTCTTGAGCGCCCTGCCGAGGCCCGGGGAGCTGACTTCGAGGGTGTAGGATTCATCTATGAAATCCGCCTCGTCGAGCATCGGGTCGATCCGTCTGCTGACCGTCTCGCAGTCGTTGATTCCGACTCCGCCCTCCTTGTCAATATAACAGCGGAGATAATACTCTCCGCCCTCCTTCACGAATTCGACGTCCACCGGAGTCATGCCCAGTTCATCGAGAACGGGCAGAAGAATCTCCCATGCTTTCTCTTCGTACTGTTCTTTTTTGCTCACCTGTTTACCGGTTCCTCTGCAAAAGTTAGGAGCGGGCGTCCGCCCGCTCCTGATCATCAACTACAAGTTTCTATTGTAATTTAGCACTACGTCTGACAAAAATCAAGAAGAAAATAGCCGAAAATCAGGTTATTTCCGCGTCTCTTCCTCTCTTTTACTGCCTTCTCGTCCCTTTTCCGCCCCGTTTGGACAGTTTGAGGCGGTTCAGCAGCACCTTCCCGCCCTTCCATTCGACGGTAAATTCATGCGTGCTCTCAAGCAGATAAGCGCTGTCGACGCGGTCGCCCTGGGCAAGTGTGATCCCCTTCACCCCGACCGCGGCCTTTTTCTGGACCGGGACGTCGGCGAGCGGGAACCGGATGAAGCAGCCGCCGTGGGTCACGAGCACCGCGTTCTCGGCGGAGTCGGAGATCCCGGCGAAGATCAGGCGGTCGTCCTTCTGGATCTTCGTCGAGACGATCGTCCTCACGGAGCTTAAGAACTCGCTGCCCTCCGTCCTCTTCACGCAGCCGCCCGCCGTCGCGAAGAAGAGCTCGCCTCCGGAGACAGCGGTCATCGGGGCGACGCAGAGAATGTCCTCGTCCCGGTTGGAGAAATTGCTCATGTTGTCGATCGGGACGCCCTTCTCTCTCAGTTTCTTTCTCGGGACGTCCGATACCTTGAGCGTGTGCATCCTTCCCCCGTCGGTGAACACGCACACCCTGTCGGAGGTCATCACCCTGAAGACGTACCGGCTCTCCGCGTCGGCGCTCTCCCGGTTCTTCTCGTAGACGGAGACGTCCAGCAGCTTCGCGTACCCGAAGCGGTCCAGGCAGAACACGACTTCCTCGTCCTTCTGCTCTGTCGGAACGATCACGGCTTCGTCGATATTGTCGATGGCCGTCCGGCGAGGTCTCGCGTACTCCTTCTTCACCTTGGCGAGTTCGCTGATCAGAAGTCCCGACATCGCCTCGTGGCTGTCGAGGAGTCTCCGGTACTCCTCGATCCGCTTCAGCGTCTCGTCGTGTTCCTTCATGAGGGCTTCGATCTCGAGGCCGATCAGCTTGACGAGCCGCATATCCAGGATCGCGTTGGCCTGCCGCTCCGTGAACATCAGGTTCGAGGCCGCCTTGCGGCTCTTCTCGCTCTTGAAACGGATCCCCTCGGTCTTTCCCATCACAAGGCAGTCGGTCGCCATCTTCCGGTTCTTTGACCCGCGAAGGATCTCGATGATGAGATCGATGACGTCGCAGGCCCTGATGAGGCCCTCCTGGATCTCCTGCTGCTCGAGCTCCCTCATGAGCAGGTTCGAGTACTTCCTGTCCGAGAGTTCAAACTGGAAGTCGACGCAGGCCTCGATAATCTGGCGGAGAGACATCGTCTCCGGCCGGCCTTCCGAGACGACCAGCATGTTGACGCCGAATGTATCCTCGAGCTTCGTCTTCCTGTAGAGAATGTTGCAGATGTTTTCGACGTCCGCCCCTCTCCGGCACTCGATCACGATCCGGATCCCCTCCTTGGAGGACTGGTTCGAGATGTCCACGATGTCCGGCACCGTCCTGTTCTCGGCGAGAGCCGCGACGTCGCTCATGAACTTCCCGATGCCGGCGCCGATGATCGTGTAGGGTATCTCGGTGACGACGATATTTGTCTTGCCGTTCTGCCCTTTCTCGATCTCGACGCGGCCGCGGACGCGGATCTTTCCGCTCCCCGTCCGGTAGATCTCCCGGAGCTCGTCCGCGTTCGTCACGATGCCGCCGGTCGGGAAGTCCGGCCCCTTGATGTACTTCATCAGGTCCTCGTCCGTGAGGGAATCGTTCCTGATGAACGCGGCCATCGCGTCGATGACCTCCCCGAGGTTGTGGGGCGGGATCGACGTGACCATTCCGACCGCGATGCCCTCGGACCCGTTGATGAGAATATTGGGCACCCGGGCCGGAAGGACCGACGGTTCCTTCTCGTTCTCGTCGAAATTCGGGACGAAATCGACGATGTCCCTGTCGAGGTCCTGGAGAAACAGCTCCTGCGTGAACTTCATGAGCCTGGCTTCGGTGTAGCGCATCGCGGCGGCACCGTCGCCCTCGATGGAGCCGAAATTGCCGTGCCCGTCGACGAGGACCTGGCCTTTCTTGAAGTCCTGCGCCATGACGACGAGCGAGTCATAGATCGAGCTGTCGCCGTGCGGATGGTACTTTCCCATCGTGTCCCCGACGATCCTCGCGCTCTTCCTGTAGGGCCGGTCATACCTGGTCCCGAGCTCCCACATGTCGTAGAGCACCCGTCTCTGGACGGGCTTGAGGCCGTCCCTGACGTCGGGAAGCGCCCTCGACACGATGACCGACATGGCGTAGTCGATATAGTTTTTCTGCATAATCTCCGAATAATCCGTTCGGATGATCCGGTCGGGAGTCCCGCTCATAATCTGCCTCCTCCGCTGTTATACGTCCAGCTCCGCGTCTCTCGCGTGCTCATAGATGAATTCTTTTCTGGGCGGCACGTCGGTCCCCATCAGGATATCGGTGATCTCGGACGAGAAGCCCGGGTCCCCGATCTCGATCCTGCGGAGCCGCCTGGTCTCCGGGTTCAGCGTCGTCTCCCAGAGCTGGTCCGGGTCCATCTCGCCGAGGCCTTTGTAGCGCTGGAGCGTGAACTTCGCTCCCTTGTGCGTCTTCCTGTAGGAGTCGAGGGCCTTGTCGTCGTAGAGATACTCGCCCTCCCCCTTCGGCGGGACGACCTTGTAGAGGGGAGGCATCGCCACGTAGACGTGCCCCTCGTTGATGAGCTCAGGCATATACCTGTAGAACAGGGTGAGAAGGAGCGTCCCGATGTGGGAGCCGTCGACGTCCGCGTCCGCCATGATGATGATCTTGTCGTAGCGGAGCTTCGTGATGTCGAAGTCGTTGCCGTACCCCTCGGAGAAACCGCAGCCGAACGCGGTGATCATCGTCTTGATCTCGGCGTTTGCCAGGACCTTGTCGATGCTCGCCTTCTCGACGTTGAGGATCTTTCCCCTGATGGGCAGGATCGCCTGGTACTGTCGGTCTCTCGCGGTCTTCGCGGACCCGCCGGCCGAATCGCCCTCCACGATGAAGATCTCGCACTTCGAGGCGTCGCGGCTGACGCAGTTCGCGAGCTTGCCGTTCGTGTCGAAGGAGAACTTCTGCTTCGTCAGCAGGTTTGTCTTGATCTTCTCCGTGTTCTTCCTGATCTTAGCCGCCTTTTCGGCGCAGGCGAGGATCGCTTTCAGCGTGTCGAGGTTACGGTCAAAGAAATGCGGCGCCTGCTCGCTGACGACCTTCGCGACCACCCTCGCCGCGTCGGGGTTGTCGAGCTTCGTCTTCGTCTGCCCCTCAAACCTGGGGTCCGGGTGCTTGATGCTGATCACGGCGGTCATGCCGTTCCGGATATCCGGCCCCGTGAAATTGGCGTCCTTCTCTTTCAGCACGCCGATCTCGCGGGCGTAGCTGTTCATGACCTGGGTGAACGCGGTCTTGAAGCCGGTCAGGTGGGTGCCGCCGTCCGCATTGTAGATGTTGTTGCAGTAGCCGAGGACATTTTCATGGAATTCATTGACGTAGCGGAGCGCGACCTGGACCTCGATTCCCTCGTCGTCGCCCTCGAAGAAGATGGCCTCGGAGACCGGAGTCTCGTTCTTCGTAATGTCCTGGACGAACCCTGTGATCCCCGCGGGTTCGCTGAACACCGTCTCCGCGGGCTCGTCCCCGCGCAGGTCGCGGAACACGATCGTGAGGCGGGGGTTGAGATAGGCGGTCTCGTGGAGCCGCGATTTCACCTCCGTCGAGGAGAACCTGGTCACCTCGAAGATCTCCGGGTCGGGCAGGAACCGGACCTTTGTGCCGGTCTCCCTCGTTCTCCCGAGGATCGGCAGCATCCCGGCGACGAGGTCGAGATCGGGTACTCCCCTTGTAAAATGGTCGTGGTGGACCGCGCCGTCCCTCCTGATCTCGACGTCCATCCACTCGGACAGGGCGTTGACGACGGAAGAGCCGACGCCGTGAAGTCCGCCCGACGTCTTGTAAGCTGTATTGTCGAACTTGCCTCCCGCGTGAAGCGTCGTGTAGACGAGGCGCTCGGCGGGCATGCCCTTCTCGTGGATGCCGACGGGTACACCGCGCCCGTTATCATTCACGGTGCAGGAGCCGTCGCGTTCGAGCGTGACCTCGATGTGGTCGCAGAATCCCGCCAGATGCTCGTCGACCGCGTTGTCAACGATCTCGTAAATCAGATGGTTGAGTCCCTTCCTGGATGTGCTTCCGATGTACATGCCGGGACGCATGCGGACCGCTTCAAGTCCCTCCAGCACATGGATGCTGGATTCATCATAAACTTCCTTCTTTGCCATACTCCCCCCGGCGGGACTGTCCCCGCCTCGCATCGAACAGATGTTTGTAATCACTGAATTCTAAATATACTACATTATATGGTATAAGATCAAGTCCCGCTTAGCAAGATATCGTGCGCGGCCGGACCTCAAAAAAATGGTGTGCGGCGCGGCACCTCAGTCCGCGCTGCACACCACAGGTCTGCATCAGTATATAAGATTTTCCGGGGCCTGACCGGGATTCCCGTCCTATTCCCCGGAGCCGTCTCCGTCTTCAGCTTCGGCCTCAGCTTCGGCCGCGGCGGCCCTCTCTCTCTCCTCGACGTACTGCACGCCGTCCGACTCCCTGCAGACGATGACCGGGGTCCAGATCTCGAGGTTCTGATAGATCTTCTTCGCGTAATCGTAGGGCAGGTTCACGCACCCGTGCGACCCGTACTGGAGATAGATTTCTCCCCCGAAATTCTCGCGCCACTCAGCGTCGTGCATTCCGTAGCTCTCAAAGAAGGGCATCCAGTAATTCACATGCGACTCATAGCGCTGTTCGTCATAGATCGACGTCAGCGAGCCAAGGATCTGGTCCTCCTGCATGTTGAAGATCGCGTAGACCCCGGAGGGCGTCCTCCTGTCGTAATCGGACTCAAGGCCGGTCACGCAGGGCGTATCGACAAACAGCTTCCCGTCGATGTAATAGTAGACGTGCTGGTTGGTGATATCGACCTCTATGTAGGTATCCCCGATCTTATCCTCCGCGGTCTCGCGGACCGAATTCTCGATCTCGTACTCGCCCTGCTCATGGGCGTAAACCTTAGTGAAGATCTTCTCGGTCTGGCTGTCCACATTGATCTTGTAGCCGTAGGGCGTGCTGCACTTCAGCCTGACCGTCCCGAGATTCGTCGACTTGAAGTCGAGCTTGTCGTGGGTATCGTCGTACTTTGCCGCCGCGTCCTCCACGATCTTGTAGATCTTCATGTAGACGTTGTCGTCGGACAGATAGTAGAGGCCCTCGTCGTCCTTCTCCGCCCATGAGGCGAGCCTCGCGCGGTCGATCACCTCCGTCGATCCGTCCCTCATCCTGATCGTGATGTTCGTGTCGAGATATCTGTTGAGCCAGTCAGCCCTCTCCGTGAGCGTCTCGTCTGACGACGTCATCGTCGGGCGCAGATAGGCGTCAGGGATCGCCGTCAGGCTGAGCCTCGGGACACTGGCGTTTACGGCCTCGTCCACCGCTGCGAAGATCACGTCCTCGTTGGGTTTGTTGCCCTGGAACTCCGTCGACACGCGGTAGTAGTTGTCCGCGTCCTTCACAACCGTGGAGTTCTTCGGGTTCGTGATGAACTCGTCGCTGAACTCGGGCAGCGATTTGAGGTGGTTCCTCAGCACGGAGCTGTCGTAATGGAAGCTCGTCTTGACCGTGTAGTAGTGCTTCTTCCCGAAAGTACTCGCGATCCAGCCCATCCGGTTCTGGTTCTCCACGAGCTTTTCGACCTCGTTGCTGGACACGTAGGTGAGGCCGATGTCGCTGCTCGTGACGGTCTCGTTGAGACCGCCCCGGAAGGCCAGCTCGAGCCGGTACTTCTCGACGGATTTCTTTAAAATGTCCTCGACGTCCGCCACGGACATGCTGCCGACATCAAACCCGTTCACATGCGTGTTCGGCAGAAATTTGTGCCTGTAACCGGCAGCGATCACTGAATATATGACGATCAGCGCGACGACCGCCGCTCCCGCTATGATCGCCCTCATCTTAAGGGTCTTCATCGCGCGCTCGCGGTCGTACTCCCTGTTCCTCCTTCGGGAGCTTCTCTCCGCCCCGGACCTGTTCGACAGCGCGGACCGTCTGCCCTTCTCCGCCCCGAGCCGTCTCCCGGCGCCGCGCGCGGCTTCTGACAGCCTCCCCCTCACCGGGGAAGCCTGCCTGCCCTTCCGCGAGCTTCCGGAGCTCCTCATTCTTTCATCTGATTCTCTGCCGCTTTTTGCCATCTCTTCTTATGATTCCTCTTTACCCGTGACTGCGAGGAACAGCTCTTCGAGCTGTTTCGGATCTACGGCTGACGGAGCTCCCATCATGAGGTCCGAGGCGTCCTTGACCTTCGGGAACGCGATGACGTCCCTGATCGATCCGGCCCCGGAGAACAGCATGATCATGCGGTCGAGCCCGTATGCGAGTCCCGCGTGGGGCGGAACCCCGTACTTAAACGCCGTCAGCAGGAAGCCGAACTGCTCGCTCGCCCGCTCGGGTGTGAATCCGAGAACCTCGAGCATCTTCTCCTGGACGTCGTCCATATGGATCCTGACGGACCCGCCGCCCATCTCGGTCCCGTTGAGCACGATGTCGTAAGCCTGCGCGCGCACCGATCCCGGGTCGGAATCGATCCGCTTCCAGTCCTCCTCATAGGGCATCGTAAACGGATGGTGCATCGCCATGAACCGGTTCTCCTCGTCCGACCACTCGAGAAGCGGGAAGTCGACAACCCACACGAATTTAAACGCGCAGTGGTCGATGAGGCCCATCTCCTCCCCGAGCTCCAGCCGGAGCGCGCCGAGCGAGGCGCAGACGACACTGAACCTGTCGGCCGCGAACAGAAGAAGGTCTCCCTTCTCCCCGTTCATGGCGGCGATCAGGCGGTTCATCTCATCGTCCCCCATAAACTTAGAGAACGAAGATTTGACCGTTCCGTCACCGTGAATCGCTATATAGGCGAGACCTTTTGCCCCATAAGTCTTTGCGGTCTCGGTCAGGCGGTCGATGCGCTTGCGCGGCATATCCCCCTGCCCCTTCGCGTTGAGGCCCCTGACAGTGCCGCCCGCCTCGAGGGCGCCGGTGAAGACACCGAATCCGCATCCCCTGACCGTCTCCGAGACGTCCGTGATCGTCATGCCGAATCTCATGTCCGGCTTATCGGATCCGTAGAGATCCATCGCGTCCTTCCAGGTGATGCGGCCGATGCCGTTCCCGTTCACCTCCGCGGAGGCAGCCTCAATTCCGGCGATGAGATCCCCGTCGAAGCCGAGTTCCCTCATGACCGGAGGCATCTCCCTCAGGAGATAGGCGAGAAGGCGCGTGTTGACGTCGATCACGTCGTTCTGGTCGACGAACGACATCTCCATATCCACCTGCGTGAATTCCGGCTGGCGGTCGGCCCTCAGGTCCTCGTCGCGGAAGCATCTGGCGATCTGATAGTAGCGGTCGAAGCCCGAACACATCAGCAGCTGCTTCAGGAGCTGCGGGCTCTGGGGCAGCGCGTAGAAACTGCCGGGATGGACCCTGCTCGGGACAAGGTAGTCCCTCGCCCCCTCCGGCGTGCTGCCGATGAGGGAAGGCGTCTCGATATCGAGGAATCCCTCCCCCGACAGGAAGTCCCTGATCATCTGCACGGTGCGCGAGCGGAAAATGATCCTCCTCTGCAGTTCCGGCCTCCTCAGGTCCAGGTAGCGGTACCTGAGACGCAGGTCCTCTCTCGTGTCGATCCCGTCCTGGATGAGGAACGGCGGCGTCTGCGCCTCGCTGAGCACCCGGAGCGTCTTCGGGATGACCTCGATCGTCCCGGTCCGGAGATTCGGATTCACGGCGCCCCCGCGCTTCTCTACGGTTCCGACGACCGCGATCGCCGACTCCGTCTTGAGGCTGCCCCATCTGGGGTCCGCCCCCTCCGATTCCGTCACGATCTGGATGATACCCGACCGGTCGCGGAGGTCGACGAACACGATGCCTCCCTTGTTGCGGCACTTCGCCACCCATCCCATCAGCGTGACTTCATCGCCGATATTTTTCTCGGACACCTCCGCGCAGCGCATGGTGCGCTTAAGGCCCTGCATTGATTCTGCCATGTCAGACTCCTCTTATTAAAATAATTCGGTCAGTTGTTGAAAAACTCCCTGATGTCAGTGTAACCCTGGCCGGCGAGCTGTTCCTTCTGGAACTTGCGGTTCTTCTTCATGAGCGAGATATCCGCCGTGCCGCCGCTCTCCCGGATCGCCATCGCCTCGCGGTAGATTTCGGCGAGCCTGTCCCCGGGCATCTTCTTCTCGACGAGAAACGCGGTCTTCTGCCCTGTTTCCGGGACCTTGAACCCGCGCTCCATCAGGAGCATGATGATCCGCTCGAACCCGATTGAGAACCCGACGGCGGGCGCAGCCTGCCCCGTAAACTTCCCGATCATCTCGTCATAGCGGCCGCCGCCGCCAACCGATCCGCCGTACTCGTCCATCGAGATCTCGAAGATCGGGCCGGTGTAGTATCCCATTCCCCTCACGAGAGTCGGATCGTAGATGATACCGAAGTCGTCCCCCTTTACCGCCGAGACCGTCTCCATGATGAGCGGCAGCGGGGACCCTGTCTTCTCCATGAGCGCGAGGTCCCGGTCCGAGAGCGTCTCTCCCCCGGCTCCGCGGAACGATTCGAGGTACCTGTCCGCGACCTCGCCGGAAAATGCCTCCTCGAGCTCCTTCCTCACCCCGTCAGCCCCGATCTTGTCCATCTTGTCGACGATGATAAAGACCTTCTCGAAATCCTCCGGCCGGAAACCGGCGCTCCCGGCGACCTCCCTTAAGAGGACCCTGTCGTTGATGCGGACCGTGAAGCCGCGGAACCCGAGTTTCCTTAAGACCGTCGTCGTCGCGAGTATGAGGTCGATCTCGGCGAAGCAGCTCGGGTCGCCGAGAATGTCGATGTCGCACTGGGTGAACTGGCGGTAGCGGCCTCTCTGGGGGCGGTCGGCGCGGAAGACATTTCCGATCTGGAGCGCCTTGAAAGGAGACGGCAGTTCCGCCGCGTGGCAGGCGTAGTATCTGGAGAGCGGCAGCGTTAGATCATATCTCAGGCCGCTGTCGGTCACCCTGTCCTCGGTCGTCGGCTGGGAGAGGTCCAGCTTCTCCCCTCTCTTCAGGATCTTGAAAATGAGCTTCTCATTCTCCCCGCCCTGCTTCGAGAGCAGGTTCTCGATGTGCTCGACGGCCGGCGTCTCAATCGAAGAGAACCCGAAGCGCGCGTAGGTCTCCCTGATCACGGAGAGCGCGTAGCTGCGCACCGCCATCTCATCGGGAAGTATATCTTTCATGCCGGTAACCGGCTTTTTTGTCATTGCCATGTCTCACTCCTTGTAAGATACGGGTTCTTCTGCCCCGGCGCGGCGGCCGCGGACGCCATGAATTCGGCGGCCCCGGTCTCCCCGAGAAGCAGCTCGTCGTCGGAATACGGGAGATCGATCTGGTACTTCGTCCCGACCCTGTGGACGATCCGCTCGAAGGCCAGAAAGATCTTCATGTCAAAATGCGTGATCTCGTCGATCATGAGGCTCATCGCCTCGTCGATGTCGAATCTCTTCCTGTACGGGCGGTCCGTCGTCAGCGCCGCAAACACGTCGCAGCAGCGGATGATCCTCGCTCCGAGCGGGATCTCCTCCCCGACCAGGTTTGACGGAAACCCTGAGCCGTCATAGTCCTCGTGATGGTACCTGACGGCGTCCAGCACGAGGTCACTCAGGCCCCGCTCCTTCAGGATCTCGAAGGAGAGCATCGGATGCATGCGGACATACTTCATCTCCTCGACCACAAGGGGGCTCACGATCTTCTCGTTGCCGTAGATATAATTCGCGAGCTGCAGCTTTCCGATGTCGTGCAGAAGGCCCGCGAGCGTGAATTCATAGACAGCCGGCTCGCTGAGTCCGATCTCGCGCGAAAGATCCCGCACCAGGGCACTGACATAGATGCCGTGGGCGAGCTCCTCCGTCAGATTATAGTTTACAATCTCTCCCATTACAATCTGTCACTTCCGTCTCTCGAGCCAGGTTTTGACGTCCTTGGGACTCACCGTCCGTTCGATCCGTCCGTCCGGATAGACATATTTCGTCGAAGCCCCCGCGCCGAACGCGAAGATCGTCTGCACCTCTTCCATAATGATGATATTGTAGAGGCACTCCCTGCCCGGCAGGGCAAAACCCGTGTTCTCGAGATTTCCCTTCATATTTTTCTGCCTGTACAGGTAGTATGGCTTCATTCCCATACTCTCCGCGGCTTCGGCAGACATATCCATGAGCGCCCCGGAATTCCTGAACACAAGTCCCCCGAAGGAATCCCTGTCGGCGTCTATGTCGATCTCCCTGTCCTCGCGAATCGTCTTTCTCAGCCTGGAGGCCCTCTTCACCGCCAGCGAATGCACGGTCAGCGAATCGGGGGCGAGCGCGGTGATCTCATCCAGCGTCCGCCTGACCTCTGCCTCCCCCTCGCCGGGCAGGCCGAGAATCATGTCCATGTTGATATTGTCAAAGCCGGCCTCCCTCGCGAGACGAAAGGCCCGGACCGTGTCCTCCCTCGTGTGAAGCCTCCCAATCAGCCGGAGAGTCTCGTCGTTCATCGTCTGCGGATTGACGGAGATTCTCGTCACCCCGTATTTCAGGAGGACGCTGAGCTTCTCCGCCGTGATGGAGTCCGGTCTCCCGGCCTCGACGGTGAATTCGCGGATCCCGCCGAAGTCCCAGATCCTCCTGGTCTCCGAGAGAAGCCGCTCCAGCTGCTCCGCCGTGAGCGCCGTCGGCGTCCCGCCCCCGATATAGGCCGTGACCGGCTTTCTGCCCCTGCCTTCCCGCTCGAGTTCGGCCGCCTTCTCCTCCATCTCCGCCACGACGCAGCTTATATACCCGTCGATGTGCGGTGACCACGCGGAGACGGGACTTGAGGAAAATGTGCAGTAGAGACAGATAGACGGACAGAACGGGACGTTGATGTAGAGGCTGTAGGTGTCCCCGATCGGGGAAATCGTCTCAAGCAGCTCCGCCTCTCTCTCAGCGACGCGGAGCGCGAGGGAAGCCTTCTCCTCCGACACAAGGTAATGGTCCTGCATATACAGAAGTATCTCGGCCCTGTCCCTCCCCTCGGAGAGCATCTTCATGGGAATCTTGCAGGGCCTTATGCCGGACAGCGTTCCCCAGGGAAGAGTCTCCCCCGTGTAGGCGGAGAGCGTCTCGTAGATCTCCCTCTTCAGCCGGTCCTTCGTCCCCTTCCGGTCCCCGGAGAGGGGAATGTCGACCTCGATGAGGAGATCCCTCTCCACCGCCCGCTTCTCCCCGTCGTCGGCGGTGAAGATACTCACCTCGTCCTCGGGGAAAAAGCTCTTCACGAGCGAATGGATGTCATATAGAAAATCATGCCTGTCAAGACATATGCCGATATTCACGTCAGAAACCTTCTATCCTCTTCTCCTGCCCGATCGTGGTCTCCTCCCCGTGTCCGGGCAGCACCTGGACGCTCTCCGGCAGCTCCGTGAGAAGCATCTCCAGCGACTTCCAGAGTTCCGTCTCAGAGCCGGTCGGCAGGTCGGTCCGCCCGTAACTGCCGCAGAACAGCGTGTCGCCCGCAAAGAGAATTTCGTCGTCGGGGAGGTAGTAGCAGACGCTTCCCCGCGTGTGTCCCGGTGTTGCGATCACGCGGAATTCCCTGCCGATGAGCGGCAGGACGTCGCCGTCCCGGACCCAGACGTCCGGGGAGATCAGGTACTCGCCGCCATAGAACCCGCTGTTGAGTTCCGGGCTTTCAACCATCCTGCGCTCGCTCTCGGCGATGCAGATCTTTGTTCCCGGAAACGCGGAAACGAGATCGTTCACCCCGAGGATGTGGTCGTAGTGCCCGTGGGTCAGCAGGATTGCCGCCGGCCTTATCTCCTCGCCCCTGAGGAAATCCGCGATCCTGTCGCCGGAGTCGCCCGGATCGACGATCACGGCCTCCCCGGTGCGCTCGTCGCTGCTCACGATATAACAGTTGGTCATGATGGGACCCACGACCGCCTTCCTGACGCTGATACCGCTCATCGCTCTCTCCTCTGTCCGCGAAAGACGGGACTCAGCCCGTCTTTCTCTCGATATCGATGACGTCGGGCACCGCCCGGAGCTGTGAGATCAGGGTGTTCAGCTCCTCGGTGGAGTGGACGTGGAAGCTCAGCTCCATCGTCGCCTTACCCTGCTTGCTCGTCCTCACGTTCATCTGACCGATATCGATCTTTCTCTCGGTAAATATCCTTGAAATATCGACGAGAAGGCCCGTCCGGTTGAACGCGAACACGTTGATCTCGGCCGCGTAGGTGGCGCCTTCCTTCTCGTCCTCGCCGGTGAGCCACTCCGCCTCGATCAGGCGCTCCCGGTCCATATCCGGCATGTGCACGATGTTCACGCAGTCCGTGCGGTGCACCGTCACGCCCCTTCCCCGGGTGACGTATCCGACGATCTCGTCCCCCGGAATCGGGCTGCAGCATTTCGCGAAGTGGACCGCTACGTCGTGGATTCCCTTGACGACGATGCCGCCCTTGCTCTCCCTGTTCACAAGGGGGAGCCGCTCCCGGTTCTCCTTCGCGGCGAAGAGGACCTCCTCGTCCGTGATCTTCTTCCGGTTGGCCTTGTCGTAGAGGTCCACGAGCTTGTTCACGATCTGACCCTCTTTGAGGCCGCCGTGACCGATCGCGGCGAGCAGCGCGTCCCAGTCCCTGAAGCCGTACTTCTGGAGGACGCCCTCCTGGTACTCGGGTTTCATCACATCCGCGAGGACGATGCCCTTCGTCTTCGCGTACTGGAGAATGAGTTCCTTTCCGCGCTCGATATTGTCTGTCTTGAGTTCCTTGCGGAACCACTGGTTGATCTTGTTCTTGGCCTGGGTGCTCTTGACGATCTTCAGCCAGTCGCGGCTCGGGCCCTTCGAGTTCTGAGACGTGATGATCTCGACCT
The DNA here is from genome assembly GCA_902773435.1 of uncultured Lachnospiraceae bacterium. Taxonomy (GTDB): domain Bacteria; phylum Bacillota; class Clostridia; order Lachnospirales; family Lachnospiraceae; genus Chordicoccus. The sequence goes on from CACYEN010000006.1 coordinate 17,116, forward strand.
GGTCGCCGTTTCTCAGGACGTAGTCGACGGGAACCAGCTTCCCGTTGACCCTCGCGCCGATCATCCGGTTGCCGACCGCGGAGTGAACGCTGTAGGCGAAGTCAATCGGGCAGGACCCGTTCGGGAGCGTCTTGACGTCCCCCTGGGGGGAGAAGCAGTACACGCTCTCCGAGAAGAGGTCAAGGTCGGATTTAAGCAGCGACATGAACTCCTGGTTGTCAGACGAGTCCTGCTGCCACTCGAGAATCTGCCGGAGCCAGGTGAGCTTCTCCTCCTCCTGGTTGCCCGTGGGCATCTTCCCGTTTGAGCTCTCCTTATATTTCCAGTGGGCGGCGATACCATACTCCGCGACCCTGTGCATCTCCGCAGTCCGGATCTGGATCTCGAACGGGGTGCCGTCCCGGCCGATGACCGTCGTGTGCAGCGACTGGTACATATTCGGCTTCGGCATCGCGATGTAGTCCTTGAACCTGCCCGGAATCGGCTTGTAGAGCTCGTGCATGAGGCCGAGGGCCGCGTAGCAGTCGCCCACTGTATCCACGATGATGCGGACCGCGAACAGGTCGTAGATCTGCTCGAGCGTCTTGTCCTGGTTCACCATCTTCTTATAGATGGAGAACAGGTGCTTCACGCGCCCGGTGATCTCGGCTTTGATCGACGCGTCGTCGAGGATCTTCTTCACCTCGGCGACGATGCCGTCGACGAATTCCTCTCTCTGGGTCTTTCTGGCGTCGATCTCCGCGCACAGCTTCGCGTAGACATCGGACTTCCAGTAGCGAAGCGCCAGGTCGTCGAGTTCGACCTTGATCCTGGAGATGCCGAGCCTCTGGGCGATCGGCGCGTAGATGTCCATCGTCTCGCAGGCCTTCTCGTACTGCTTCTCCGGGCGCATGAACTCGAGCGTCCTCATATTGTGCAGCCGGTCTGCGAGCTTGATGATGATCACGCGGATGTCCTTCGCCATCGCGAGGAACATCTTCCGGAGATTTTCCGCCTGAATCTCCACTTTCTCCACCTTGTAATCGACCTGGCCCAGCTTTGTCACGCCGTCCACGAGAAGGGCTACGTCGTCCCCGAATTCCGTCCGGATATCCTCCACGGACATGTTCGTGTCCTCGACGACATCGTGGAGGATGCCCGCGGCGATCGTCTCCTTGTCCATCTCAAGGTCGGCGAGGATGATGCCGACGCAGAGCGGGTGGATGATATAGGGTTCACCCGATTTTCTCTTCTGCTCCTCGTGGGCTTTGTCGGCGACGCGATACGCTTTCTCGATCATCGTCAGGTCGTCGGAAGGGTGATAAAGAAGGACACGCTTCTTAAGCTCCTGATAAAGATCAGAAGGAGAAGTAAAATCCGCGGGCGTACTCAGGTCCTGCAGAGGCCGTTTTGTAATTACCTGCGTGTCCGCCGCGAGTCCTACAGCGGCGGGGACAATTTTCTCAGAAGCCATTTACGGATCACCCTTTCAAAAAGCGGTTATTTCCCGTCGTAACAGATGACGCTCTCGACGTCGTACTTGCTGAGCTTGTCGCGTCCCCTGAGCCCCGCGAGCTCCATGAGGAAGACCATCTTGACGATCTTTCCGCCGAGCTCGGTGATCAGGTCCCCGGCAGCCTCGACGGTTCCGCCCGTCGCGATCAGGTCGTCGATGACAACGATTCTCTCACCCGGGGTGATGGCGTCCTTGTGGACTTCGATCGTCGCCTGCCCGTACTCGAGATCATATGTCTTGGAGACAGTCTCACAGGGAAGCTTTCCCTTCTTCCTGATCAGGATAAAGGGCTTGTGAAGATTGTAGGCGATCGGCATGCCGAATATGAAGCCGCGCGACTCAAGTCCCGCGATCTTGTCGAACTCGATCCCCTCAAGCTTTTTCTGCATCTCGTCGATCGCGAGCCTCAGTCCGTCCGCGTCCTGGAGAACGGAAGTAATATCGCGGAAAATGATCCCCTTCTCGGGAAAGTCCGGAATCGACCGCACGTAATCTTCGACTTTTTCTCTGATCATTGTTTCTTTCCTCCCGAATCGCAATTCCATTGCTGATCCACCGCTTTAAAAAAGCGATACGAATAATGATAACACGATTTTTCTCTGAATAAAAGATCATAGGGACAATTTTCAGACACTGCCCGGCATATAGTGCCTGATCACAAGCTGGATCCTCCTCTGCCCCATGTACTCGTTGATCTGCGGTTCGTAGGCGATCGTCAGCACCGGGTTTTCCGCAACCTGCGCCGCAAGTTCGTCGACGTCCCCGAAACAGACGGCGTCATACTCCGGCCCGCAGGTGAGGGGCTGGAAACCGATCCGGTCGGGATAGGCGTCGCCCGATCCGGTGAGAGACCTGACCCGCATTTTCAGGAAATTGTGGGAAGCCCCGAAGATCCGCACGTGGTCGCAGAACACATTTTTCTGCGCGAAAAGAGGCTTCTCATTGCCTTTTCCGAACGGCTCCAGCAGCTCCAGCTGTCCGATGAGTTCCTCGGTGATATAGCTGATCGGCATCGGGACGTCGATCCTGACTCTCGCGCACAGGTCATCCTCCGTGAGCGTGCAGTTGCCATTGAGCCTCTCCCTGAGCGCGTCGATGTTGCCCTCCTCGAGGGACAGGCCCGCCGCCATCGCGTGCCCGCCGAAACGGATGAGGAGGTCATCCGCTTTCCGGAGCTCCTCGAACATATGGTAGGACTCCACCGACCTGCCGGACCCCTTCACGAGGTTTTCACCGTGCGTCAGCACAAAGACCGGCTTCGCGTACTTCTCCCGGAGCCGTCCGGCTATGATTCCGGCGACGCTCTCATGAATGCCCGGAAGGAAGACCACAAGGACCCGGTCATCGCCGAATCTTCCCGACTCGATCACGGCAGTCGCTTCGGCGGTTCCCTTCTCCGTCATGGATTTCCTGCTGTCGTTCAGCGCCTTGAGCTCGGAGGCCCGGGCGGCGGCGGTCGAGGGATCCCCGGCTTCCAGAAGCTCCACCGCCCTCATCGCGGTATCGAGACGGCCGCTCGCGTTGAGACAGGGCCCGAGAATAAAGCCGATGTGGTATGTGCCGACAGACGCCATGTCGATCGAGCAGGCGGCGGCGAGCGCGTTAAGGCCGACGTTGTCGGTCTCCCGCAGCTGTCTGATCCCCTCCCTCACGATCACCCGGTTCTCCCCGGTCAGATTGACGATATCGCCGACTGTCGCGAACGCCGCGTACTGCAGCAGGTCATAGCCGTCATCCCCGCCGAGCGCACGGACCAGCTTCCAGGCGACACCCGCCCCGCACAGGTCTTTGTTCGGGGACGTGTCGTCAGGCCGTTTCGGGTCGATCACAGCCTGCGCGCCCGGGATCTCCGCGACCTCATGGTGATCGGTCACGATCACGGTCATGCCGGATTCGACGGCGAGATCCACCGCCTCGCGGGCCGAGATGCCGTTGTCGCAGGTCACGATAGTGTCGATCCCGTCCTTCAGGGCTTCCCTGACCATCTCCGGATTCATCCCGTATCCGTCCGCGATGCGGTTCGGTATGCGAATATCCGCGTCTCCCTGAAGTTCGACGATCCCTCTCTTCAGGATATAGGACGACATAATGCCGTCGATGTCGTAGTCACCGATGATCCGGATCTTCTTCCGGAGCCTGATCTTCTCGCTCAGGATCTCACTGGCCCTGTCCATGTCCTTGAGGAGGAACGGGTCACGCAGGCGCTCCCTTCCCCCGTGGAGGTACTCATCGACAGCCTCCGATCCGACGATATCCCTGTTCCTTATGATCCGCGCAATGACGGGATCGATGCCGAATTCCTCACCGATCGCCTTAAAGTCCGCTTTCTTCGCAATAACTGTCCATTTTTCCATAGCTGCCCCTGTTAATCGGTCTGTGGATAAAAAGAGGACGATTCTCCCCGCTTTATAGAGAACCGTCCCCCGCCCTGCCCGGGCAGTAAAGCGGTGCCGTTCCGGTCCCGCTCCTTCGCCCCGGGCGTATTTCTGCAGATCTTTATTTCTTTTTCTTCTTCCTGATGACGTTGGGATTTCCACCCTGTCTGGCCGGCTGGGCTTTGGCGTCGGACTTCGCCGCTTCCGCTGTGCCGGATACCTCCGCAGCCGCCTCAGCCGCCGCGCGCTTCGCGCCCTTCGCGTATTCAGCCGCTTCCTTGCCGAGATGCGTTCTCATCCAGAACCAGAGCGGACCGCTCAGGAACACGGAGGAGCAGGCACCGGCGATGACACCGACCATCATCGGAAGCGTGAACTCCTTGATGGAGGAGACGCCCATGATGTATAGCACGAGGATCGACGCGAAAGTCGTCAGGTTCGTGAAGATACTTCTCGTCAGCGTCATGTTGACCGCCCCGTTCACCACACTGCGGAGATCTCCCGTGCGCCTGAACTCAGGCAGGCCCTCGCGGATACGGTCGAAGATGACGATCGTGGAGTTGATCGAGTAACCGAGGATCGTCAGCATGACCGCGATGAACGAGTTGCCGACCGAGATCCTTAAGATCGCGTAAGCCATGAGCGTGATCAGCACGTCGTGGCAGAGCGCCAGGACCGCCGATGTCGCGAAGCGGATATCCTTGAATCTGATGAAGATGTAGAGCAGCATCAGGACAACCGCGAGAATAACCGCCTGGATCGCGCTCCTTCTCATCTCCTTGCCGACGGTGGCCGAGATGGATTCCGCCGTGATGCTCGCTTCCTCGACTCCGAACTCCTCCATGATCCTGTTGGCCATCTTCGTGCGCTCTTCAGCGGCAAGCGTTCTGGTCTTGATGATGACTTCGTTCGAGTTGACAACCTGCTGGAAAGATACCGCGGCGTCGCCCGTGACCTCGGAGACGACCGGCTTTACCTTCTCGTCAAGCTCGGCGAGTGTGAAAGAATCATTGAAGCCGACGGTCGTCGACGTTCCGCCGAGGAACTCGAGACTGAAGTTCAGAGCCCTGCTGCCCTTGGCGCTGTGGAAAATCATCGTGCCGAATCCGATGATGAGGATCGCGGCAGCGACACAGAGATATTTCAGCCAGTTTTTGATGAAATCGAAATGTGTGAGCTTCTTCGGGCGGGCCCAGAGTTTCGGGTCCGTAATCCCGAGGTCATAGGCCGCAAGCACAAGCAGCCTCGTGATGACGAGCGCCGTGAACATCGAGAGCGCGACACCGAGTGCCAGCGTCATCGCGAAACCTTTGATCGTCCCGGTTCCGAGAGCACCGAGGACCGCTGCCGCAATCAGTGTCGTGATATTGCCGTCGAGAATCGCGGACATGGCCTTCCTGAAGGACTGCGTGATCGCGCCCCTGACCGACGTGCCGTTCGCGAGCTCCTCCTGAAGCCTGGAGAAGATGATGACGTTCGCGTCGACGGCCATACCGATACTCAGGATGATACCGGCGATACCGGGAAGCGTCAGCGTGAGGTCAAACGCGTTGAGCAGCCCGAGCATGAGGGCTACATAGAGAATCAGTGAGAGGGATGCCACCGCGCCCGGAACCAGATATACGCAGATCATGATGAGGATGATCAGGAGGATGCCGACCGCGCCGCCGATGAGCGACGTGCGGATCGCTTCCTGGCCGAGCTGCGCTCCGACGACGTTGGACCTGATCTCGTTCAGCGTGAGCTTGAGGCCGCCGATACGGATGAAGGAGGCGAGCTGCTTCGCTTCGTCGATATCGCCCATGCCTTCAATGATGGCCTTGCCGTCCGTGATCGCCGCGTTGACTCTCGGAACGGATACGAAAGAGCCGTCGTAATAGATGCCGATCGTCTCGCCCGCGGCGTACGCTTTCGTCGTCGCGTCGGCGAATTTCTTGGTCCCGTCGCCCGAGAACGAGAGGGATACGACCGGTTTGTTGTTCTTGGTCACGGAGTCGGTCTGGAAGACGCCCTGGGCGTCCGCGACATCGGAACCGACGCAAACAATTGAGCCGTCCGCCTCGAGTTCTTCGAGCGTCTTGTTCAGCTCATACTCTTCCCCCGTACTGTTGATCGAGTAGTTCTGGCTGCCGTCAGAACCCGTCTGTGCGATGAAATAGAGCGAGCCGGGCGTCCCGAGTTCCTCGAGGATGGCGTTCGCGTCCGTGACGCCGGGGATCTCGACGTTGATCCGGTTGAGGCCTTCCTTGTAGACATTGGCCTCGGTAGAATACTGGTCGACACGCTTCTGCAGCTTGGCGATCGTATCATCCATATCCGAGATGGCGGGATTCGCCTCATCGGCTTCGTACGTGATGGACACGCCGCCCGAGAGGTCGAGACCGGTCTTGATATTTCTCATCGCGCCGGTACCGCCTTTGCCCCAGCCCTTAAGGACCGTGAACACCATGAGCGCCGTGACGACGATCATGACAATGAATGTGATCAACCCACTCCTCTTTTTCATGACTCTTCTTTCTCCTTAAGTAAACTCATATAGTGGCGTCCGGCGTCCCCACTTACGCGAGCGCTGCCTTCAGCATGATAGCGCATTCGACGCGCTTCTTCTCAAGCGCGCAGCCGATTCCGTATACGTCGTCGATCCTGCCCGTAAAATTATAGGAATTCGCGAGACATCCTCCGCTGCAGAAGAATCTCGCGAAACAGGTGCTGCACTCCTTCTTGGAGTAGACATTCACCTTCGCGAATTCGCCTGCGAGGCCGCGGTTCACGACGCCCGTATCGACGTTTCCGAGAAGGAATTTCTCCATGCCGACAAACTGATGACACGGGTAAAAATCCCCCCACGGCGTCACCGCCAGATACTCCGTCCCGCTCCCGCACCCGGAGAGCCTCTTGTAGACGCAGGGGCCACCCGTTAAATCTATCATAAAATGAAAGAAATTAAAACCATTTCCTTCTTTTTCCCTGCGGATCATCTCCCGGGCCAGGATATCGTACTGTTCGGTCAGGACCGGGATATCCTCCTCCCTGAGCGAATAGTCGGCTTCTCTCGGGGCGACGACCGGCTCGACGGAAATCTGGTCAAACCCGCAGTCCGCGAGATGCAGGACGTCCGCGGCAAAATCGGTGTTCCACCTTGTGTACGTTCCCCGCACGTAGTACTTGAGTCCGAGTTCTCTCCGCTGCTCCGCGAATTTCTGGAATTTCGGGAGAATCAGGTCGTAGCTTCCCGCGCCTGAGCGGAAAGGCCGCATGCGGTCGTGCACTTCCCTCCTGCCGTCGATCGACATGACGACGTTGTCCATCTCCCTGTTGCAGAAATCCATCACCTCATCGTTGAGAAGAACCCCGTTCGTGGTCAGGGTGAAGCGGAAATGCTTCCCGCGTCCTCCCTCGATCTCCCTCCCGTAGGCGACAAGCCGCCTGACCGTGTCCCAGTTCATGAGAGGTTCCCCGCCGAAGAAATCGACCTCGAGGTTAGTCCTCGATCCGGAGTTCTCAACCAGGAAATCCAGTGCCTTCTTCCCGGTCTCGAAGCTCATGAGCGCCCGCCGCCCGTGGTACTCCCCTTCCTCGGCAAAACAGTACCGGCAGGCGAGGTTGCAGTCGTGGGCGACATGCAGGCAGAGGGCCTTCACGACGGGCGTCCTCTTCGCGAACGCCTCGACGGACGGCGCGTAGGGTTCCTCCGAAAAGAGCATGCCCGCTTCGCGGAGTTCCCCGATCTCGCCGAGCGCCTCCCGGGCCTCCTCCTCCCCGTATTTCTCCGCGGCGGCGGCGAGAACCGCTTCCTCGCCGAGGCCCCGCGCGAGCCCTTCGACGGCGTCGTACATCACGTCGTCCGCGATGTGCACCGACCCGCTCGGCACGTCGAGCACAATATTCAGTCCGTTGCTTTTATACTGATGAATCTGCATAGTACTCCATAACATAATTGAAGCAGCGGCGAGGCCGCTGCTCACTGTTTCCCGTTCTCACCCGGACAAGCCGGGTCATATAGCTGCTGCGGATCCGATCACTTGCGGGATTCGCAGGACTGGTTTCCGACCGTGCAGCTTGTCTTGCAGGCCGACTGACAGGATGTCTGGCACTCGCCGCAGCCGCCCTTCTTCAGCGTCTCCTGAAGATTCTTCGTGTTAAGAGTCTTAACGTGTTTCATGGCCGTCCTCCTATAATTTCTTGAGTTTCACGGCGAATATTATAACATATGTAAAATCACCGCACAAGATGCTCTCAAAAATAAAGGGTGCTCCGTTGCTTTTTGCGGGTCGATCATGTATGATTTCCACAAACAGAAAGGAAAGGGGTATTTCATACATCGCCCATGAACGGCATAATCATTGATATCGCAGTCATCGTCGTCCTGACGTTTCTGTCGTCATTTTTTTCTTCGGCGGAGACCGCGCTGACCGCCGTGAACCGCATCAGGATCAAAGGCCTCGCCGACCAGGGAGTCCACCGCGCGGCGGACGTCCTCAGCGTCACCGGCAACCGGCCGAAGATGCTGAACACCGTCCTCGTCGGCAACAATCTCGTCAATATCTCCCTGACCGCCTACACCACCGCGGCCGCGATCCGTCTCTTCGGAAACGCCGCCGTCGGCGCTGCCACGGGAATACTGACCGTCATTATCATCATCTTCGGTGAAATCACACCGAAGACAGCGGCCGCCGTCGAGTCCGAGAAAATCTCGCTCCGCTGCGCCCCGGTCATAAAGGCGCTGATGGTCATCTTCACCCCCATCATCTTCATCTCTGAAGGAATCTCCCGCCTGCTCCTCCGGGTCCTCGGCATCGATCCCGAGAGCAGGACCGCGATGACGGAGACCGAGCTCCGGGCTGTCGTCGACGCCTCCGAAGTCGATGGCGTCATCGAGACGGACGAGCGCGACATGATCAACAACGTTGTCGATCTCCAGGATACCTACGCCAAGGAGATCATGATTCCGAGAATCGACATGACCGCGGTGCCCGTCACCGCCGACTTCGACGAGCTCATCGACATCTTCCGCTCCCACAGGTTTACGAGAATGCCGGTCTACGAGGAGAGGATGGAGAACATCATCGGCATCCTCAACATCAAGGACCTGCTTGTCACCGGGAAGGACGAGTTTGATCTCCGGGAAACGATGAGCCAGCCCTACTTCACCTATGAGATGAAGAATATCTCCGACCTTCTCGACGAGATGCAGCAGAACAGCCTCTCCATCGTCATCGTCCTCGACGAGTACGGCAACGCC
>CACYEN010000007.1 GCA_902773435.1 uncultured Lachnospiraceae bacterium
TCCTTCTTTTAAGTTGAAAAACGGCCCCTGAAGAGTTATTATAACTGTGATTGGAGTTTTTTATCGATCTAATATCAGATTTGGAGGACACATAATGAGTGAGACACAGAATGCTGCAGGCAGAAGAATTGCCTCTCTGCTTGACGCGAACAGCTTTGTCGAAATCGGCGGGCGGATCACTGCCCGAAGCACCGATTTCAATCTCTCTGCCGCTCAGACGCCTTCCGACGGTGTCATAACCGGGTACGGGACGATTGAGGGCAGCCTCGTCTACATCTACAGCCAGGATTCCTCCGTTCTCGGCGGTTCCGTCGGCGAGATGCATGCGAAGAAGATTTCCAGAATCTACAGCCTTGCCAGAAAGACGGGAGCTCCGGTGATCGGTCTTCTTGACTGCAGCGGTGTGCGTCTCGAGGAGGCGGCGGACGCTCTCAGCGCTCTGGGTCTTATCTATCGCAGTCAGGCCATGGCGTCGGGCGTGATCCCGCAGATCGCGGCGGTCTATGGATGCTGCGGCGGCGGTCTCTCCGCGATCCCGGCCCTCGCTGATTTCAGCTTCATCGAGACCTCGGGCGGAAAGCTCTTCGTCAACACGCCGGATTCCATCAAGGGCAGCAACGTCGACAAGTGCGACAACACGTCGGCAGAGTACCAGCTCGCCTGCGGCAACGCTGACGCGGCCGGCACGGAGGAAGAACTGGCCCGGGAGATCAGGACGCTTGTCTCTCTGCTTCCGCAGAACAACGAGGACGAGGGGATCTGCGTCGAGATCAGCGACGACCTCAACAGGGCCTGCACCGGCCTCTCGACGGTCGCGGGCGCCGCGGATATGCTGAAGATCCTGAGCGACAACGGTGTCTTCTTCGAGACGAAGAGAGGATATGCCGACTCTATGGTGACCGGATTCATCCGCCTCGGCGGATACACGGTCGGAGCGGTCGCCAACAGCGGCGACGACGGCGCTCTCCGAGCGAAGGGACTTGAGAAAGCGGCGGATTTCATCAGCTACTGCGATGCGTTCAACATTCCGGTGCTGACGCTTGCGAACGCCGTTTCCCTGCACGCCTGCGAGTGCACGGAGAAGCTGCTGCCGAAGGCAGCCGCCCGCCTCGCCTATGCCTACACGAACGCGACGGTTCCGAAGGTCACGGTCGTGACCGGCAAGGCCTACGGGACAGCCTACATTCTCATGGGCTCCAAATCGCTCGGAGCGGATATGGTCTTCGCGTGGCCGAAGGCTGAGATCGGGACGATGGACGCGAAGATGGCGGCCAAGATCTTGACCGGCAGCACCGACGCGGGCGAGATCGGACGCGCGGCGGCCGATTACTCGGCGCTTCAGCAGAACGTCGATTCCGCCGCGAGAAGAGGCTACGTCGACACGGTCATCGAAGATGCTGACACAAGAAAATACGTGATCGGAGCCTTCGAGATGCTCTACACAAAACGTGAGGACCGGCCGGACAGAAAGCACGGAACGGTTTGAGAAAGGCGGCGCCGATGAAAAACATGAAGAAATTCATAATCGTTTTTCTGTGTGTGCTGGCGGCGTGCCTGACTCTCGGCGGCTGCGAGAAGACATCCTCCCAGATTGAGACGGAGAGCATGAAGAATATCTGGGCTCAGAACATTGAGGATGTCCGCACATTTACAGAGAATAATTTCGTCGCGACGATGAAGAACGCGACGTACGAGGACTTTAAGAAGGCGCTCGACGACGGAATGACTGTCGTCTCCCAGCCATTCGACAACGACTGGGCCTACAGGTGGGGCCAGTTCAACGAGAAGCACGGGGCGATCAAGGACGCCGTCTGCGATATCTCCGACAGGACGGCTGACGGCTACACATCCCGTGTCATCCTGACCGGTGAGGACGACGAGCAGATGGCCTTCACCATCACCTATGACAAGGCGTTCCGGCCGATCTCATCGACGATCGCCGATTATTCCGACGATTCCCAGCAGACGATGGGCCAGAAGATGGGCGTCGCCGGCGGGAACACGCTGACCGGCCTTCTCGTCGTTTTCTCGATACTCATTCTTCTTTCGCTGATCATCAGCTGCTTCAAGCTGGTCGGCAAAATCGCCGAAGTGGGACCGGAGAAGAAAGACGCGGCTCCCGCGAAGGCACCGGCTCCCGCAAGGGCGGCGGCTCCGGCAAAAGCTGCGGCGCCGGCAAAGACGGAAGAGATCGATCTCGCCAGTAACCAGGAACTTGTCGCGGTGATCGCGGCGGCAATCGCGGCGGCTGAAGATAAGCCGGTTGAAGGCTATGTTGTCCGCTCAATCAGAAGACTCAAGAATAATAAATGGCGCTAAAAGCTGCCGGGAGGGAAAAGAATATGAAGAATTATACAATTACGGTAAATGGCACCGCTTACAGCGTAACAGTCGAAGAAGGCGTCTCCACAGCTCCCGCGGCAGCACCGGCTGCGGCTCCCGCAGCAGCTCCGGCACCGGCGGCTCCCGCAGCAGCTCCGGCTCCCGCGGCGGCAGCTCCGGTTCAGGGTTCGGCAGGCAGCATTGAAGTTGCCGCTTCCGTACCGGGCAAGATCTTCAAGATCGTCACGTCCGTCGGCGCCGAGCTCAAGGCCGGCGATACGGTCGTTATCCTTGAGTCCATGAAGATGGAGATCCCGGTCGTGGCTCCGGAAGACGGAACTGTCGCAAGCATCAACGTACAGGTAGGTGAACAGGTCGAATCAGGATCTCTTCTCGCGACTCTTAACTGAGTGATCGGAGGTTCCAGCAGATGAATATACTTGGTACACTGTCAAATCTGGCGCAGCAGACCGCGTTCCTGAATCTGAAATGGGGCAACTATGTCATGATTCTCGTCGCGCTGGTGTTCCTGTATCTGGCAATTCGAAAGGAATACGAGCCGCTTCTGCTAGTGCCTATCGCATTCGGTATGCTGCTCGTCAATATCTATCCGGACATCATGCTGTCCCCGGCTGACTCCTCGAACGGCGTCGGCGGCCTGCTTCATTACTTCTATTTCCTCGACGAATGGAGCATCCTGCCGTCCCTGATCTTCATGGGCGTCGGCGCGCTGACGGACTTCGGTCCGCTGATCGCGAACCCGATCTCGTTCCTCATGGGAGCGGCCGCTCAGCTCGGTATCTATGTCGCTTACTTCCTGGCGATCTTCCTCGGATTCAACGGGAAGGCCGCAGCCGCGATCTCCATCATCGGAGGCGCCGACGGACCGACTTCGATCTTCCTCGCTTCCAAGCTCGGACAGACCGAACTTCTCGGCCCCATCGCCGTCGCGGCTTACTCCTACATGTCCCTCGTTCCGATCATTCAGCCGCCGGTTATGAAGCTTCTCACATCCGACGCCGACAGAAAGATCAAGATGGGACAGCTGAGACCGGTCTCCAAGCTTGAGAAGATCCTGTTCCCGATCGTGATCACGATCGTGGTCTGCATGATCCTTCCGACAACGGCCCCGCTCGTCGGTATGCTGATGCTTGGCAACCTGTTCAGGGAATCCGGTGTCGTCCGCCAGCTGACTGAGACAGCCAGTAACGCGCTCATGTACATCGTGGTTATCTTCCTCGGCACATCCGTCGGCGCGACAACCAGCGCTGAGGCTTTCCTCAACGCCAGCACGCTCAAGATCGTCGTTCTCGGCCTCGTCGCATTCGTGTTCGGAACCGCGGGCGGCTGTGTGCTCGGGCAGATTCTGAAGAATGTGACGAAAGGAAAGATCAATCCGCTGATCGGCTCCGCCGGCGTGTCCGCCGTCCCGATGGCGGCACGCGTATCGCAGAAGGTCGGCGCCGAGGCTGACCCGACGAACTTCCTGCTCATGCACGCCATGGGACCGAACGTCGCGGGCGTCATCGGCACGGCGGTTGCAGCCGGTACATTCATGGCGATTTACGGCATCTAACAAAATCAAGATTTGTAGAGGAGGAAACCAAGTAATGGCTGAAGTGAAGAAAAAGCCAGTTCAGATAACAGAGACAATCCTTCGCGACGCGCACCAGAGCCTGATCGCCACCAGGATGACGACGGATGAGATGGTCCCGATCATCGGAAAGCTTGATGAAATCGGTTTTCGCGCGGTGGAGTGCTGGGGCGGCGCCACCTTCGACTCCGCTCTGAGATTCCTGCATGAGGATCCGTGGATCAGGCTCCGCAAATTCCGCGACGGATTCAAGAAGACAAAACTTCAGATGCTTTTCCGCGGGCAGAACATCCTCGGTTACAAGCCGTATCCCGACGACGTCGTCGAGTATTTTGTCCAGAAGAGTATCGCGAACGGCATCGATGTGATCAGAATCTTCGACTGCCTCAACGATCTCCGCAATCTTGAGACCGCCGTCAATGCGACCAAGAAGGAGAAGGGCGAGGCGCAGGTCGCGCTCTCCTATACCCTCGGCAAAGCCTATACGCTTGACTACTGGGTAAAGGAGTGCAAGGAGATCGAGTCCATGGGCGCAGACTCCATCTGTATCAAGGATATGGCGGGCCTTCTGCTCCCGTATACGGCGACCGAACTCGTCACGGCGCTGAAGGAAGCGACCGATCTCCCGATCGAGCTTCACACGCACTACACCTCCGGGGAGGCTTCCATGGCCTACATGAAGGCCGTCGAAGCGGGCGTCGATATCCTCGACTGTGCCATGAGCCCGTTCGCGCTCGGCACGTCCCAGCCGGCCACAGAAGTGATCGTCGCGGCGTTCAAGGGAACGCCCTACGACACAGGCCTTGACCTTGACAAGCTCGCCGAGATCGCCGATTACTTCAGGCCGATCCGCGAGAAGTACCTCGACAACGGACTCATGAACCCGAAGAACCTCGGCGTCAACATCAAGACGCTGCAGTACCAGGTTCCGGGCGGAATGCTCTCGAACCTCACGAGCCAGCTGACCAAGATGAACGCCGAGGACAAGTTCTACGACGTTCTCGAGGAAGTTCCGCGCGTCCGCGAAGACATGGGCGAACCGCCGCTCGTCACGCCGTCGTCCCAGATCGTCGGCACGCAGGCGGTTATGAACGTCCTGACAGGGGAGCGCTACAAGGTGGTCCCGGCCGAGACAAAGGATATGTTCCTCGGAAGATACGGAAAGAGTACGCTTCCGTTTGATCCCGAGATCCAGAAGAAGGTCATCGGCGACGAACAGCCGATCACCTGCCGTCCGGCAGACCTCCTTCCTCCGGGACTTCCGGATTTCGAGAAGGCGATCGAGGCGTACAAGAGAATGGACGAGGACGTCCTGACCTACGCGCTGTTCCCGGAAGTCGCCATGGACTTCTTCAAATACAGGGATGCCCAGGAGACCGGCGTCGACGTCAAGTCCGCCGATACGGAGAACAAGTCCTATCCGGTGTAAAGGGGAGGGACGCATCAAGATCTGACGGTTTACCCGGATCCGTGTTTCACGGATCCGGGTATCTTTTCCTGGGAACGCTTCCGGGACGGGAATAAAGCAGCAAAGGAGATCCGCCATTGGGTGTGAGGACAGTGATCATCGGCGGGGGCGCGGCAGGGATGCTCTGCGCCGCGCTTTCCGCCAGCGGGGGAGCCGACGTGACCCTCGTCGAGAGGAACGAAAAACTCGGGAAGAAACTGTATATCACGGGAAAGGGACGGTGCAATTTCACCAACTGCTGCAGTCCCTCGGAATTCCTGAACAACGTCGTCACGAACCCCAGGTTCCTGTACAGCGCGGTCTCCAGGTTCTCTCCCGACGACGTGATGGAGCTTTTCGAAAGCTGGGGGCTCCGGACGAAAGTTGAGAGGGGGAGAAGGGCGTTTCCGGCCTCCGACAGGTCCGCGGATGTCTGCGATATGCTGAGGTCGGCTCTCAGGAAAGCCCATGTCAGGGTTCTCCTCAACACCAGAGCCGTAAGGGTGCTCGCGGAGGACGGCGGAGTCACCGGCGTGGAGGTCCTCTCAGGCGATGAGAGACAGGTGATTCCCTGTGAGGCGGCGGTCGTCGCGACGGGGGGAATCACATATCCATCCACGGGATCCACGGGGGACGGCTACCGCTTCGCGAAAGAATGCGGCCACACCGTGGAGGAGCCGGTTCCGAGCCTGGTCCCGATCGTCTGCCGGGAGGAGTATATAAGGGAGATGCAGGGACTTTCGCTTAAAAATGTCCGGCTGACATTTCTGAGAAAAGACAGGGAGATCTTCTCGGATTTCGGGGAGATGATGTTCACGCATTTCGGAATCACGGGGCCGATCGTCCTCTCCGCGAGCGCCATGATCGGACGGAGCATCGGGGATCACGACATAAAGGCCCGAATCGACCTCAAACCGGCCCTGACGGAGGAAGAGTTCGACCACAGGCTTGTCCGCCTGTTCTCGGAGAACCCGAACAGGGATTTCAAGAACGTGCTCGGTGAACTGTACCCCGCGAAGATGCACGCCGTGATCCCGGAGCTTTCGGGTCTTGACCCGTCCAGAAAACTCCGCGATATCACGAGGGAGGAGCGCCGGGCGATCGCGGAGGTCACGAAGAACCTGCCGGTCACGCCGACGGCCCTGAGGGGAAGAAACGAAGCCGTCGTGACAAAAGGCGGGGTCTCGGTGAAGGAGGTCAGGCCCGGGACGATGGAGTCGAAGCTTGTGAATCGGCTCTATTTTATCGGCGAAGTCCTCGACGTCGACGCCTTCACGGGAGGCTATAACCTGCAGATCGCCTGGAGCACGGCCGCGTCCTGCGCCGGGGACCTCAACGCGCGGCAATGACCGGCGGCCGCGTCGTCGTCATCTGATAGTATTGATACGGAGGAATATATGAACATCGCAATCGACGGACCCGCCGGAGCGGGAAAGAGCACCATCGCAAAGAAAACCGCGGAGGCGCTCGGGAGCATCTATGTTGATACAGGGGCCATGTACAGGGCGATGGCCATGCATATGATCAACGAGAAGGTCGATATCAGTGATCAGGCCGCGGTCGAGCGGGCCTGTGTCTCCGCTGACATCACGATCCGGCACATCGACGGGGCCCAGCACGTATTTCTCAACGGCGGGGACGTGACGCCGGGACTGCGGGCTGAGGAAGTCGGAAATGCCGCGAGCACCGTTTCGAAATACGGGGCGGTGAGAGAGCGCCTGGTCGAGCTTCAGCGCGCGCTGGCGGCCGAAGAGGACGTCGTCATGGACGGGAGGGATATCGGAACCGTCGTCCTCCCGGACGCTGATCTCAAGATTTTTCTGACCGCGAGGCCCTATGTCCGCGCTCTTCGGCGGGCGAAAGAGCTCTGCGGAGGGGAGGTCCCCCCGGAAGAGATGGTCTCCGGGATTGAGGAGGAGATCAGGAAGCGCGATGAGCAGGACATGACGAGGGAGATCTCGCCGCTCGTCCGCGCGGACGACGCCGTTCCCGTCGACAGTTCGGATCTCAGCATCGAAGAGGTGACCGAGAAGATTCTCTCCCTCGCGGCAGAAAGGAGAGGAGACTGAGATGCCTTCCGTGGTTGTTGCGAAGAGCGCGGGTTTCTGCTTCGGCGTGAAGAGGGCCGTCAGCATGTGCTACGAGGAGGCGGAGAAAGGCGGCTCCGTCTTTACTCTCGGGCCGATCATCCACAACGAATTCGTTGTGGGAGACCTGGAGAGCAGGGGAGTGAGGGCGGTTGACGACAGCCTGTTCTGCGAATCTATCGGTGAGACGGTTCCCACGGGATCGACGGTCATCATCCGGTCTCACGGGGTTTCCAGGGATGTCTTCGACCGGCTGAGGCAGAGCGGCTGCCGCGTCGTCGACGCCACCTGTCCGTTCGTCAGCAAGATTCACCAGACCGTCAGCGACGCCGGAAGGAAGGGTATGTCCGTCGCCGTGATCGGCGACCCCGAGCATCCCGAGGTCCGCGGGATTATGGGATGGGTGACCGGGCCGGCCGCCGTCGTCTCCGGAAAAGAGAGCGCTTATGCCTTAAATCTGCCCAAAGAAATGAATATTTGTGTGGTCTCTCAAACCACCTTCAATTTTCATAAATTTCAAGAATTAGTTGAAATTATTGAATCTTTAGGGTATCATGTAGTAGTTACGAATACCATTTGCAACGCTACAAGAGAGCGGCAGGAAGAAGCAGAGAAACTGGCAGAGAAGTCCGATGTCATGATTGTCATCGGGGGTAAGGCTTCATCAAACACCAGGAAGCTTTACGAGATTTGCCGCAGCCGGTGCCCTGAAACCTATTTTGTTCAGTCACCAAAGGATCTGGAATCTGTTCAAATCAAGACCGATAGTTGCGTAGGTATTACAGCAGGGGCTTCCACCCCAAATACTATTATCCAGGAGGTTTCACTAGATGTCAGAAGAACAGAGTTTTGACGAGATGCTCGACAATAGCTTTAAGACGATCCATAGCGGAGAGGTTGTTGAAGGCACTGTTCTAGACGTGAAACCGGATGTTGCCTATCTCAACATCGGTTACAAGTCAGACGGAACACTTACAAGGGAAGAGTACAGCAACGACAATGCTGATCTCACAACCAAGCTGAATGTCGGGGACAAGCTTGAGGTCAAGATCCTCAAAGTCAACGACAGCGAGGGCCAGGTCACGGTGACCTACAAGCGTCTCGCGCAGGAGAAGGGGAACAAGAGAATCGAGGACGCCTTCCTCAACGGCGAAGTCCTCAAGGCCGTCGTCTCCCAGGTCCTCAAGGGCGGCATGACCGTCCTCGTGGAGGACACAAGGGTATTCATCCCGGCCAGCCTTGTCTCCGACGTGTACGAGAAGGATCTCACGAAGTATGAGGGCAAGGAGATAGAATTCCGCATCTCCGAGTTCAACCCGAAGAGAAGAAGGATCATCGGCGACCGCAAGAGCCTTATCGTCGAGAGAAAGAAAGAAGCCGCGAAAGAGCTGTTCTCGAGAATCCAGATCGGCGACGTCGTGGAAGGAACAGTCAAGAACGTCACGGATTTCGGCGCGTTTGTCGATCTCGGCGGCGCGGACGGCCTTCTTCATATCTCCGAGATGTCCTGGGGACGTGTTGAGAACCCGCACAAGAACTTCCAGAACGGCGACCAGCTCACCGTCATGATCAAGGACATCAAGGACGATAAGATCGCCCTCTCCCTGAAGTTCCCGGATGAGAATCCGTGGATCCAGGCCGCGAACACGTTCGCGATCGGCTCGATCGTCAGAGGCCGTGTCGCCCGCATGACGGATTTCGGCGCTTTCGTCGAGCTGCTTCCGGGTGTGGACGCGCTCCTGCATGTATCCCAGATTTCGAGAAACCATGTCGATAAGCCGAGCGATGTGCTCAGCGTCGGGCAGGAGATCGAGGCGAAGGTCGTGGATTTCAACGCGGAAGACAAGAAGATCTCCCTGTCGATGAAGGTGCTTGAGAATGAGCCGGCACCCGAACCGCAGGCAGAACCGGTATTTACCGACTCAGAAGATAGCGAAGAACAGAACTGATATATTTTGATGCGGTCTTCTGGTCTTCGGTAAAGGATCTGTTATATGTGACAAGGTGAAAGCAGTTCTCGCGAACTGCTTTTTCTTTTCGCGTCCGGTCCACATATTGGGCCATCGTTCGGTGGACGGAGTACCCCTCAAGCGGCAGATAGTAGTAGTTTTCCGTATCCGTGTGATACACGCGGATCTTACCGTTCTCTATGGCGGCCGTAAGGCAGGCGTTGTCCCCGCTCACGTCCAGGCGGAAGATGCCGTCGAGGATCGAGACGGACCCGTCGAACGAACCGGACAGCCTGAGCCTGTAGAGGACGGCTCCCGGGACCTCCAGGTCAGTCGAGTCTGTGATTGTGAACTCCTCATCCGCAAGATGGATGAGGGCGTCGTACGTCAGGATCGCGAGCGTGTCGAGCGCGTCGGAGCTGCCCTTTCCCCCGTACTTCCCGAGTTTTGACGCATAATCCGAAAGTTTCCGAGAGGGAAGACCAAGAAGAGGGGCAATCCGCCTGTATTCCAGAAAGAGATCCCGGAACGTCCTGCCGATCAGCGGATCCTCAAGGCCGTAGGCGGCATACTTGTGGCGGAGATGCGGGAGATCGAAGGCATTGCCGTTGAACGTGATGATAAGGGTGCAGGATCTGAGGAGGTCCGCCGTCCCGAGGAGGATCTCATACTCGTCCGCTTCTTTCTCCGTGCTGAAGCAGATCATGCTGCCGTCTTTGATGATCGTCACACCGAGGAGTCTGCTCGTGCGCCAGTAACGTCCCGAGGCGTCGATATCGAGGACGCATTCCCCGGGCTGAAGACGCCCTTCAAGTTTCGGATCGCCGATTAATCTGACTGTCTTTTTCATGCTGCTATTATAGCAGGAAAGGCTGGAAACTCACAGATTGATTCGTTTTTTAAACTGTTGTATAGTTATCATGACTACGCTGTGAAAATGAGGGGACCTGCCGGAATGACGACTCTGAAACGGCTTCTCCACAACCTGCCGGGACCGTTTTTTCCGGTTCTTGTGCCCGCGCTTCTGACCGCGCTTCTGACCGCGGGATGCGGCACCGCTCCTTCTTCGGCCAGGGACGGTTTTTTCTTTGATACAGTCGTCCGGATCCGCGTCAACTCGAAGGACGCGGATGACATCCTGGATCAGTGCTTCCGGCGCATGGGGGAATACGAGCTCATTTTTTCCACTGAAAATAAGAACTCCGAGCTCTACCGCGTCAACCACAGGACGGAGCAGACGCTGACGATATCCGACGACCTGGCCGCCTGCCTCAGCCAGTCTCTTGATTACTGCGAGCTGACCAGCGGCAGATTCGACGTGACGATCTGTCCTGTCTCGGAGCTGTGGGATTTCCACGCGGAAGAACCTGCCGTCCCGCCGGAGGAGCGCCTGCGGGATGCCCTTTCGCGCGTGGATTACAGGACTGTCCATCTGAGCGGCAACACGCTTTCATTTGACTCCCCGGACACGATGATTGATCTCGGGGCTGCGGCCAAGGGATACATCTCCCGGGAACTCGCGAAACTCATCGGGGATCTCGGATGCGGCAGCGCACTCATCAGCCTGGGCGGAAATGTCCGCGCAGTGGGGCGGAAGAGCGCCGGGAAGAGCTGGAACGTCGGGATCCAGAAACCCTTCTCCGCGAGAGGAGAACTGATTGGGACCGTCAGTGCCGAGGACTGCTGCGTGATCTCCTCGGGCACCTATGAGCGGTGTTTTGTGTCGGGCGGGAAGCTCTATCACCATGTGCTCGACACCTCGACCGGATATCCGTGCGATACGTGGACGGACCAGGTGACGGTCATCGGGGAGGACGACTGTCTCTGCGACATCATCGCGACTGTCTCACTCATTATCGGGCGGGAGGAGACCGGGAAACTTTTGCGGGAGTCCGGCGCGGACGTCTCCCTCTTCTATGTTGACGGGGACGGGAACTACACCGCGCTCGATATGGATGGAACATGAAGAAAGGCGACATTATCCTGATCTCAGCAATCCTTGTCCTTGCCGCGGCCGTTCTGCTTTTAAGCGGACGCTCCGCCGACGGGGCCCGGCTCGTCGTCACGGTGGACGGCGAGCTCTTCGGCAGCTATTCCCTTGGCGAGGACCGGGAGATCAGGATCGGATCTTCGAATATCTGTGTAATCCGTGACGGAGAGGTCTCCATGTCGGAGGCGGACTGTCCGGATCGCGTCTGTGTGCGGTCGAAGCCGATCCGGCGGGAGGGGGAGACGATCGTCTGCCTGCCCAACCGCGTGATCCTCTCCATAACAGGGGAAGACGGCGTGGACGCGCCCGACGCGATCGCGGGATGAGAGTGAGGAGCGCTGTGAATCAAAGGGAATTCTCAGCCCGCAGGGTAGCTTACCTCGGCCTGCTGGCGTCGCTTGCAGTTCTCATGGGGTATGTCGAGGCGACTCTCCCGGGACTTTCAGGTATACCGGGGGTAAAACCCGGCCTGTGCAACATCGTCATCGTGTTCACCCTGTATGCCTTCGGCGTGCCCGAGGCATTTCTCGTATCCGTGGCGAGGATCCTGGTGATCGGGTTCCTGTTCGGGAATCTCTTCAGTATGATCTACTCGCTCGCGGGTACCTGTTTCGCGATCACCGCCATGGCGCTTCTCCGCGGGGCAGGCCCGTTTTCCCCGGTCGGCGTCAGCGCGGCGGGAGGGGCGGCCCACAACACGGGTCAGCTGGTCGCCGCCTGCCTGCTTCTGCCGGGAATCCCGTTCACGCGCTACCTGCCGCTCCTTCTTGCGGCCGGGTGCGCCGCGGGCGCCGTCAACGGCCTGATCGTTCTCGCCGTAACTTCGAAACTTGGAAATATCCTGAAAACCAGCCGCTTCTGACCGGCAAAAGGGAGGAATACCGGAGTTGTACGCATACATCAAAGGCACAGTCGTGGATGTCCGCGAGGACAGTGTCATCGTGGATAACCAGGGAATCGGATACAGGATCTTCGCGCCCGCGTCGGTCCTAAGGGACGTCATCAGGGGCGAGGAGAGAAAGTTCTATACCTATTTCGCGGTGAAAGAGGACGCCATGCAGCTCTTCGGATTCCTCTCCGAGGATGATCTTGCGGTCTACAGGCTGCTTCTCGGCGTGAGCGGAATCGGCTTCAAGGGGGCGCTCTCGATCCTGTCCGTGATGGACGCGGACGACCTGCGCTTCGCGGTCCTCTCCGACGACGCCTCCGCGATCGCGAAGGCGCCCGGTATCGGAAAAAAGACCGCCGCCAAGGTCGTGCTCGAACTGAAGGACAGGCTTGATCTGGGCGACGCCTTCGAGAAGAAGGCCGCGCACGTCGCGGAGAGCGGGGAGAAGTCCGGGGACGACGCAGCGAGAAATGACGCGATTGCAGCGCTGACGGCCCTCGGCTATTCGCAGTCCGACGCGTTCCGCGCGGTGAAGGCGGCTTCCGCGAAGGCAGTCCCCGGGTCCGGAGCGGAAGAACTTGTGAGGTCGGCGCTCCGCGAACTGTTCAGCTGACCGCTTACATGACCCCGGAAGGAGATCGTAATTATGGCAAGAAATATCGTGACCGGGTCGGAGGAGACATATGAGGACCGGCAGTTTGCCTCCGAGAGTATAAGGCCCGCCCGCTTTGAGGAGTACGTCGGTCAGGAGAAGACCAAACAGAATCTCCGGGTCTACATAGAGGCCGCGGAGATGCGGGGGGACGCCCTGGACCACGTCCTCTTCTACGGCCCGCCCGGCCTTGGCAAGACGACGCTGGCAGGCATCATCGCGAATGAGATGGGATCGAGGCTCAGGGTGACGAGCGGGCCCGCGATCGAAAAACCCGGTGAGATGGCCGCGATCCTCAACAGCCTCAACAAAAATGACATCCTGTTCGTGGACGAGATCCACCGCCTCAACCGCCAGGTGGAGGAGGTCCTCTATCCCGCGATGGAGGATTTCGCGATCGACATAGTGATCGGAAAGGGGCAGACGTCGCGCTCGATCCGCCTTGACCTGCCGAAGTTTACGCTCGTCGGCGCGACGACGAGGCCCGGCATGCTGTCGGCTCCGCTCCGCGACCGCTTCGGCATCGTCGGCCACCTCGAGTATTATTCGGTCGACGAGCTTAAGGAGATCGTCCTGAAGACGGCGGAGAAGCTCGGAATCGAGATAGACGGCAGAGGCGCCTCCGAGCTCGCGAGAAGGTCCAGGGGGACACCGAGGCTCGCCAACCGCCTGCTGAAGCGGGTCCGCGATTTCGCCATGGTCCGCGGGGACGGGAAGATCACGAGCAAGGTGGCCTCGGACGCGCTCGACCTCCTCGAGGTCGACCAGTTCGGTCTCGAGAAGCTCGACCGGACCATCCTCGAGGTCCTCATCCGTAACTTCGGCGGCGGCCCCGTCGGGCTGGAGACGCTTGCCTCTTCGATCGGGGAGGACGCCGGAACCATCGAGGATGTCTACGAGCCCTACCTCCTGAAGACGGGGTTTATCGTCAGGACGCCGAGAGGGCGCGTGGCCGCGCCCTCGGCCTACGAGCATCTGGGCTATGACATTCCCGCGGAATGAATTCACTTGAAGTTTCTCCCCAATCAGTTATAATGAATGATACGGAGCGGCTTTATCAATGGAGGAAACCAATCGGAGGCGGATATGGCTGAAAAGAATACGGTGCAGGTCCTGATCGGAGGAAAGATCACCCGTCTTTCCGGTTACGAGAGCGTGGAATATCTCGAGAAGGTTGCCCTGTACCTCAACCATAAGCTCGGGGAAATCAGCGAAGTCAAGGGCTGGCGGAGGATGACCTCGGATATGAAGGGCACACTGCTTTCGCTGAATCTCGCGGATGATTACTTTAAGGCGAAGCAGAGGGCGGAGGAACTTGAGGAAGAGCTGGAGAGCAAGGACCAGGATATCTACAACCTGCGCCAGGAGCTCGTAAGTCTTCAGGTCCTCATGGACAATATGAAGAGAAACAGTGGACAGAAACACTGAGAAAGGGTGAGGTGATTGCCGGAGGGTAATCACCTTTTCACATAGAAATGAAAAAATCAACGCATGATATCCGGGTTCCGGAGCTGCTCGCCCCGGCCGGCTCCGCGGAGGGATTCAGGGCCGTCATCGCCGCCGGCGCCGACGCGGTCTATATCGGGGGAAGCCGGTTCAGCGCAAGGGCCTACGCGGATAATCCGGAGGAGGACGACCTGGTCCGGCTGATCGATTACGCCCATCTTCGCGGCGTCAGAGTTTATCTCACGGTGAATACGCTCCTCAAGGATTCCGAGATGGAGGAGCTTTACGGCTATATGCTCCCGCTCTACCGGGCGGGCGTCGACGCGGTGCTGGTCCAGGACTTCGGGGTGCTCCGCTTTCTCAGGAGACATTTCCCTGATTTGCCCCTTCACGCGAGCACACAGATGACGGTCACGGGCCCGGAGTCGGCCGCGTGGCTTCGGGACTTCGGGGTGACGAGGATCGTCCCGGCGCGGGAGCTCTCGCTGCCGGAACTTCTCAGGATGAAGAGTGAGAGCGGGCTCGAGGTCGAGACATTTATCCACGGCGCGCTCTGCTGCTCATACTCGGGACAGTGCCTGTACTCCAGTATGATCGGGGGCCGGTCAGGCAACAGGGGCCGGTGCGCCCAGCCGTGCAGGCTTCTCTATCTCCTGGACTGCGACGACTTCGACGGGAGCACGTCGATCGTTGAGAGAAAAGACGCGAGGCATTACCTGAGCCCGAAGGACCTGAACGGGATCGACCTCCTGCAGGAACTCGCGGTCGCGGGGATCGACTCCCTCAAGATCGAGGGAAGGATGAAGAAACCGGAGTACGCCGCCGGCGTCGTGTCCATCTACAGGAAGTACCTGGACAGGATCCGGGAAGGCCTTCCGGCCTCCGTCGAACCCGGCGACCGCCAGGCGCTCTACGACCTCTACAACCGGAGCGGTTTTACGGACGGGTATTATCACCGGAGAAACGGTCCCGGGATGATGGCGTGTGTCAAGCACGAGCTGACAGCCGCGGAGGCGGAGACGAGGCAGCGCCTGTACGGCGTCATGAGGGAGAGATATATTGACCGGGAGAGGACGGTTCCGGTCTCCGTGAGTGCGAGGGTTTTCGCCGGAGAGGAGATTGAGGCCGTGTACGAAGCTTCGGGAATCGGCGCGCGCGTGAGCGGGCCCCCCGCGTCCGAGGCGAGGAACAGGGCCCTCGATGAGAAGAGTATCGGGGACCGCCTGTCGAAGACCGGGGGAACGGGTTTCACGGCGGAAAGCGCCGACGTCATGACCGACGGGAAGAGCTTCGTGCCGGTGAAGGATCTCAACAATCTGAGGAGGGACGGGATCGCCGCGCTCTCGGAGGCGATTCTTTCGCGCTCAAGGAGAAGCGGGGAGGTTCCTCCCGACGGAAGCCCCAGGGGAGCGGGAGCCGGGAGAGGCACCGGCGCGGGGGTGAGCCCGGCCGGAGGATCATCGGAGGAGAAGGCGGGGATGAGCCCGCCGGAGGTCGCGGCGTCCGTCAGCGACGAGGCGCAGCTCTGCGCCGTGCTCCGTTCCCCCGCCGTCTCGCGCGTGTATCTCGAGGCTTCCATGCTCTGCGCGGCGGGCGATCCCGCGGCGGAAGCGGTCCGGCTCGGGGAGCGGACACGCCGCGCCGGGAAATCCGTCTCCATCGCGTTTCCCTATATCGACAGGGGGGAGAGCAGCACGCGGAAGCTCAAAGAGGCCGCGGAGGAGCTGATCCGCGGCGGGTTCAGCAGCTTCCTCGTGAGAAGTCCGGAGACCTGTGCCTGGTTTGTGAGGCGGGGGATGGCGGGGCATCTGACCGCCGACGCCGGGCTCTACACGTTCAACAGCGAGGCGCAGGCGTTCCTCAGGGAGAGCGGGGTTCTGTCCGACACCGCGCCGTTCGAGCTCAACCGGAAAGAACTCTTCCGGAGGGACAACAGCTTAAGCGAGATCGTCGTCTACGGATATATCCCGCTCATGGTCACCGTGCAGTGCCTCTCGAAGAATACAGACCGGTGCCGGCGGAAAAATGACCGCTTCGTGCTGACGGACCGGATGGGCATGAAATTCCCGGTAAAATGTGACTGTGTTTTCTGTTATAATATCGTGAGAAACAGCCTGCCGCTCATGCTGCTCGGGGAGCTCGATTCCATCCGGAGGATGGGATTCCCGGGGATCAGGCTCATGTTTACCGACGAGGACGCCGGGGAGACCGCGGCGGTCCTCCGGACCGCGGAGGAGGCGCTCCGCGGAAATCCGCCGGCCGGAGGCGACAGGTGGACGAAAGGACATTTTCTGAGAGGGGTCGAATAGCCAGCCTATGCACATCCTGACACAGGCCGCGAAATATGTGTTTATAGTCCTCATGCTTCTCTTTTCGCTCATGGACTACACCTATTACGCGAGAAAGGACGAGGAGAAGAGAAAAAGAGTGCTGGGCAGTCAGATCAGCATCACTTATCTGACGCTCATTCTCGGGTTCCTGATCATCTTTCTGCATGACAGGAACCTCCTTGTGCTGTTCCTGCTCGCGAGCATCTGCATCTACTACGGCATAACACTGGTGCTCTACAGGCTGATCTACCCCCGCTCGTCGATGCTGCTCGTCAACAACATGCTGATGCTGCTCGGCGTCGGCTTCATCATGATCGCCCGCCTCAACATGGACCAGGCCATGAAGCAGTTCATGATCTCCGCGGGCGGAACCGCCGTCGCTTTCATCATTCCGGTCATCATCAGGAAACTGAAAGGCCTGTCAAAACTCCGGATCTTCTACGCGGCCGCCGGTATCGCGGCGCTTCTATGCGTCCTCGCGCTCGCGAGGATCAGCGGAGGCGCGAAGCTGTCCATATCGGTCGGCGGTTTTACCATCCAGTTCTCCGAGCTGGTCAAGATCACTCTCGTGTTTTATCTCGCTTCGAAGCTCTCCAGGGACACGTCGGTGAGGAGCGTCGTGACGGCGGCCGCGGTCTCGGCGGTCCACGTCGTCATCCTCGTGCTGTCGACGGACCTCGGGACGGCGCTCGTCTTTTTCGTGACGGCGCTCGTCATGATCTACGTCGCGACGAGGAACCCCGTTTGGCCCCTCGCGGGCATGGCGGCGGGCTCCGGCGCTTCCGTCGCGGCATACCACCTGTTCGACCATGTGCAGAAGAGAGTCACGGCGTGGAAGGACCCGTTCGCGGTCTATGACACCTCGGGCTACCAGATCGGGCAGGGACTCTTCGCGATCGGCGCGGGAGGCTGGTTCGGGACGGGGCTCTTCGGCGGAAAGCCGCAATGGATTCCCGTTGCGACAAAGGATTTCATTTTCGCGGCGATCTGTGAGGAATTCGGGTCGGTGTTCGGCATCAGCCTGCTGCTTGTCTGCATGAGTATGTATCTCCTGATCATCACGATCTCGATGACGATCAGGAGCCGCTTCTATAAGCTTGTCGCGATCGGGCTCGGGACCGAATACGCGTTTCAGGTATTTCTGACCGTGGGCGGCGTCACGAAGTTTATTCCGATGACCGGCATCACGCTGCCGCTCGTGAGTTACGGAGGGAGTTCCGTCGTCAGCACGATCATTATGCTGGCGATCATCCAGGGACTGTACATCCTGCGTGAAGACGAAGGAGAAGAGACTCTTGAAAGATTCTGAGAGAATGGGGTTCCGGGGATCCCGGAGAGAGAGTCCGGGACCGGTAACCGACGGGATCAGGCCGACGCCCGAGAGCGGGCCGCTGATCTATCCGGGGATGGAGGACGCGGGGATCGGATCCGTCATCGATGAGGATCCGGACTACTCCGGAGGCTTCGACCCGGACGGATCCGATGAAGGCGGCTTCTCCGGCGGAGCCGGGCACCGGGCAGACCCCGATGACATCTATGGCGGCCCGGACGGCGGGGAGCCGTATGACGATCCGGACGATGAGGCGGACGGACCGGACGGGGACGAAGAGAGGGACAGGAGGAGACTGAGGAGGATCAACGGGCCCTACCGCTTTATCGCGCTCGCGTTCATCATCCTCTTCATCATGCTCATGGCCAATCTCATCCGCTTCAACATCTATGAGAAGGACGCCATACTGAACAACCCGA
Source organism: uncultured Lachnospiraceae bacterium (assembly GCA_902773435.1). Lineage (GTDB taxonomy): Bacteria > Bacillota > Clostridia > Lachnospirales > Lachnospiraceae > Chordicoccus. Next base: position 18,456 of record CACYEN010000007.1, read on the forward strand.
ACAACAGGAGGCAGAACGCTCAGGCCGAGCGGGTGGTCAGGGGGCCGATCGTCTCCTCTGACGGGGTTGTGCTCGCGCGCACGGAGGTGTACGGGGACGGGACCGAGGAGCGCGTCTACCCCGGCTACAACGTCTTCGCCCACGTGGTCGGTTATACCTCGAGGGGGAAGACAGGCCTCGAGTCAATCGCGAATTACCAGCTTCTCACAGCCCACAACAACATCATTGACCAGATCATCAATGATTTCAGGAATAAAAAGAACCCCGGGGACACGGTCGTCACGACCATAGACGCGTCCCTGCAGCAGAGATGCTACGAGGCGCTCGGCGACAGAAGGGGCGCGGTCGTCGCGATCGATCCCAGGACGGGCGCTGTCCGGGCGATGGTATCCAAGCCGGATTTTGACCCGAACTCGATCGCCGACATCTGGGACGAGATGATCTCGGATCCCTCCAACAGCCAGCTTCTCAACAGGGCGACGCAGGGCCTGTATCCGCCGGGATCGACCTTCAAGATCGTCACGTCGCTGTCGTATCTGCGTGCCTACAACGCGTTTGACAGCTTCCGGTACAACTGCACCGGAGAATTTACAGTGGACGATTCTACGGTACATTGCTACAATAATACGGCTCACGGGGAGGAGACATTTTCGGAGGCGTTCGCGCACAGCTGCAACACCGCGTTCTCCGAGATCGGGCTCATGCTCGGCACGTCGAAGCTGAGCGACACGGCGAAAGAGCTCATGTTCGGGGAGAAGATGCCGTCCGAGCTCTACTCCTCCAGGACGCGCTGGCAGCTCAATTCCTCCTCTGACGACATTGAACTGGTCCAGACCGCGTTCGGGCAGGGTAAGACGCTCACGACGCCATACCATATGGCGCTGATCGCGGCGGCGATCGCCAACAGGGGAGTCGTCATGACCCCGTATCTCATCGAACGCGTCGAGAACAGCGGCGGAAGCGTCATCAGCAGGACGTCTTCCTCGAGGTACAGACGGATTATGTCGGAGTCCGAGGCGGCAAGGCTCACGCAGCTCATGGAGACGGCTGTCACGGATGGGACTGCGTCCCTTCTCAGCGATTACGGGATCAGCGCCGCGGGAAAGACCGGGTCGGCCGAGTATTACCGGGAGAACGGATCGATGGGCACGCATTCCTGGTTTGTCGGGTTCACGAACCCCGGCAATCCGGACCTTGTCATCGCCGTTCTCGCCGAGGACGGCGGCGCGGGCAGCTCGACGGCGGTCCCGATCGCGGCTGAGATTCTCGACGGATTCATTTACGATTGATACGGAATTCAAGGAGCGGACATCTGGCATGCTTTCCTGGTACGGACAACTCTATACGGGAGAAGGCGCCGCGAAATACGCGCGCAGGATCAGGCGAAGGGCGGACGCCGGGAAGACCGACGTCGGACACTGGTTCATCACGCTGGCCTCGAACGGGTCAGACGAGCTCGACCTCTTACCGGGGTGGCTGCTGTCGCAGAAGAACTTCCGGGCGAGGGTCCCGATGATCGTCGGGATCGCGGCGGACAGGCGCGAGGCGTTGGATCTTGTCGTCAGAATCGCTGATGAATGCTATCGGGCGACAGGGGACGCAAACATCAGGGAGTGGCTCCTCAGCAGGGAGAGGAAGAAACAGGCGGGAGTGCGCTGAGCGCTTTCCGCGCGGCGTTCCATCAACAGTATACGGGTAGACAGGGTATGACAGTATTCTTCAGCGTGCTGACGGTGATCGGCAAGGTGATCCTCATCTTACTGCTGATCGTTCTGGCCCTCCTGCTGCTGGTCCTTCTCGTTCCGGTGAAGTACGCGGGCAGCGTGGAGGGAACGAGAGGCCGCGTCGACAGCGGCGTCGAGGTGACGTGGCTCTTCAGGGCGGCTGCTCTTCGCCTCAGGTTCCACAGGGCGGACGGGGAAAATGAAATTCAGAGAGACTTCAGGATATTCGGGATATCCCCGCGCGAGATGAAGGAAAAAGCCCGGGCTGCGGGCAGGGAACGGCGGAAGGCGGAGAAGAAGAGAAGGCTCAGAAAGCTTAAAGACCGCGATCCCGAGGAATACCGGCGTCTCAAAGAGGAGGCCAGAAAGAGGAAGGAAGCCCGGAAGGAGGAAGAAGCGAGGGCCGCTGCCGAGCGTGAAATCAGGCGCCGGATGGAGGAGAAGGCCCGCCTTGAGACGAAAAAGAAGATCCGGGAGACGGAGGACCGCCGGGAGAGACGGAATCTTCGAAGAAAAGCCGCGGTGAGCCGGGTCGGCTCAATTGTTTCGCGGATCAGCCGCGCGGCGGAGAAGGCCGTGGAAAAGATCGTCGAGATCATCGCAGCCGCGTTCGACAGGATCTTCCGCCTGCCGGAGGAGATCGGAAGCCGGATCAGGAGCGCGGCCGACGCGCTCAGGAAGGCGAAGGATATCGCCTCATTCGCGGCGGACAGGAGGACGAGGGACGCCCTTGCGAGGTCTCTCAAAGCCTTCTTTTTCCTGCTCAGGCACTACAGGCCCCGCGAGATCTCCGGCAAGGCGGTCGTCGGCCTCGGCGATCCGGGTCTGACGGGACAGCTCTTCGGAGCCGCCTGCGCGTTTTATCCGGCTTATGGAAGGCGCTTCGAGCTGATCCCGGATTTTGAGGAAGCAGGTTTCGAAGGAAATGTCACCTTCGCGGGACGGATCGTCATCTTCTGGACCGTCGCGCAGGCGGTGGGACTGCTCCTTCGCGGCAGTGTGAGATATGTGATACACTATATAAGAAACTCAGGTAAGGAGGAAATGGAGTAATGGCTGACCATCAGGATTTTCAGAGTACGGTGCAGACACTGTTTGACGGAATGGAAGGATTTATCAGTTCGAAGACCGTCGTGGGAGAGGCGATCCATATCGGGGACACGGTCCTTCTTCCGCTCATGGACGTCTCGTTCGGGGTCGGGGCGGGCGCCACTTCCTCCAAAGACCGGGAGTCGCCGAACGCCGGCGGCGCGATCGGGGGCAGGATGTCGCCGAGCGCGGTCCTGATCATCTCAAAGGGCACGACGAAGCTCGTCAGCGTCAAGACCCAGGACGGGCTCTCAAAGATCCTCGACATGGTTCCCGATATGGTCAACAAGTTCACGTCCGGCAAGGAAGACAAAGAAGAAAAGGAAGCTGAAGCGGAAGAAGAATAAGGTTTATTGAGGCGCGCACGGGCCCCGGGAAGTTTTTTTAAAAATGCTTGCAATGCCCATGCGCATCTGATAATATATCTTTGTTCGGCTCCGCGAGAGCTTATTTATTATGCAAGGAGGTGTTACAGATGGCGGTTTGCTCCATTTGCGGAAAGGGCGCACACTTCGGAAACAATGTGAGCCATTCTCATAGAAGATCCAACAGAATGTGGAAAGCGAATATCAAGAGAGTCAAAGTTATGGTCAACGGGACTCCGCGGCATGCATATGTCTGCGCTTCCTGCCTGAAAAAGTCCGGTCTCGTCGAGAGAGCCTGATATTTTTAATTTAATTTGTGACTGCAGAAGCCCCGGGGATGATTCTCCGGGGCTTTCGTGACAGTTTTTATACTTTTCAATTCCCCGCAAACAGAGTATAATACTGTGTGCTTTACATCACGATGGAGGTCTGATATGAAAGGTCATCTTAATTCCGATTACGGTGAGATCCTCGTCGATGCGGATGTCATCGCCACCTATACCGGAAGCGTCGCAGTCGGATGCTTCGGTATTGTCGGGATGGCGGCTTACAGTATGAAAGACGGGCTGGTGCATCTCCTCAGACGCGACAGCCTGAAATACGGAATCAATGTCAAGATGAACAACAACAAAATATCGCTGACAATTCACTGCATTGTCGCGTACGGTGTAAGTATTCTCGCCGTTACCGAAAACCTGATCGAAGCCGTTCAGTACAAGGTCGAACAGTTCACAGGACTCAGCGTTGAAAAGATCGACGTGCTTGTCGAAGGCATTCGTGTGATTGATTGATGGGGAGGAATACGGACTTGGGACTTAATACGATAGATGCGGGGATGATGCGGCGGATGTTTCTCGCCGGCGCGAAAAATCTCGAACTGAAGAAGGAGTGGATCAACCAGCTCAATGTGTTCCCCGTGCCGGACGGCGATACGGGAACGAATATGACACTGACGATCATGTCCGCCGCCGGCGAGATCAACACCCTGCCGGAGGACGCGGGGATCGAGGATCTCTGCAAGGCGATCTCGGGCGGTTCTCTGAGGGGCGCCCGGGGCAATTCCGGCGTCATTCTCTCCCAGCTTTTCAGGGGATTCACAAAGACGGTCCGGGATGAGAAGGAACTTGACGCGGTGATCATCTCGAAGGGTTTCGAGAGGGCGGTGGAGACCGCGTACAAGGCGGTCATGAAACCGAAAGAGGGGACCATCCTGACCGTGGCGAAAGCCATGTCCGTCAAAGCGGCGGAGCTTGCAGAGAGCGGGATGGACCTGGAGGAGTTTTTCAGGAGCATTCTCGAAGAGGGCGCGGTGACGTTGGAGCACACGCCCGACCTTCTGCCGGTGCTCAGGGAAGCGGGAGTCGTGGACTCCGGCGGACAGGGCCTCATGACGGTCCTCGAGGGATGTTTCGACGCCTTCATGGGCAAGGAACTGGACCTGACCTTCGAAGCCCCGGAGGGCGGCGCGGCCCCCGTGTCCGCCGGTACAGAGGGGCGCAGGGAGATCAGCACCGACGACATCAAATTCGGCTACTGCACGGAATTCATCATTAATCTCGAGAAGCCGTTCGACGAATCCGACGAGCAGCGCATGAAGGAGTACTTCATGTCGATGGGCGACAGCCTTGTGCTCGTCGCTGACGACGAGATCGTGAAGATCCACGTGCACACGAACCATCCCGGCCTCGCCTTTGAAAAAGGCCTTGAATACGGCAATCTCTGCCGCATGAAGGTCGACAACATGCGGATCGAGCACAAGGAGAAGCTCTTCAGGGAGAGCGAAGTGCAGGCCGCGAGGGAGAAGGAAGCGGAGAAGGCAAAGAGCGTCCCGAAAAAGAAAAACGGCTTCATCTCCGTGACGATCGGCGAGGGCATGAGCGAGATCTTCCGCGGACTCGGAGTCGACGCGCTCATCGAGGGCGGCCAGACCATGAATCCCAGTACAGACGACATCCTGGGCGCCATTAAGAAAGTGAACGCCGAGAACGTATATATCCTGCCCAATAACAAGAACGTCATTCTCGCGGCCAACCAGGCGTCGTCCCTCGTCACTGACTGCAACGTGATCGTCGTGCCGACGAAGACGGTTCCCCAGGGAATTACGGCCATGATCTGCTTCTCGGAGGAGCGGTCGCCGGAGGAGAATCTCGAGACCATGACGGAAGGTATCTCCGCCGTCAGGACGATCGAGATCACCTATTCCGTCCGCGACACGAAGATAGACGGCATCGAGATCCACACCGGGGACATCATGGCGATCGGCGACAGCGGGATCGCCGCTGTCGGAAGCAGCATCAGCGAAGTCGCGCTCGAGGCGCTCGAGGCCTGCGGCATGGACGAAGCCGAACTTGTCAGCATCTACAACGGGGCGGATTTCTCCGACGAGGACGCCGAGGCGCTCTCGGAAAAGATCAGCGAACAGTTCCCGGACTGCGACGTGGAGGTCAATTACGGCGGCCAGCCCGTCTACTACTGCATCATGTCAGTGGAATAAGTGTTCATCAAAATACGACGGATATGACGCAGGCGCCATATCCGCAGCGATGAGGGACAGCTCATATGCACTTATCTGACGGGCATGTGAACTGTCTCTTTCTTTGTGGAGGACAATGAAACTTCTCGAAATAAAAGGAATCGGACCCAGAACCGCGCAGCTCATGGAGAAGCTCGGGATCCGCACCCCGGAGGACCTCGTGAGGTACTATCCCGCCGGATACGACGAATACGGCGATCCCGTGAGAATCGCGGACCTCCGCGCCGGAATGAGGACCGCGGTCACGGGAACGGTCACCGGACAGGTCCTGACACATCCCGCCGGAAGGGTCAAAGTGACGACGACGGTCATCTCAGACGCGGGGGGCAGTATAAAGCTGACCTGGTTCAACGCGCCGTTTATGTCCCGGGTCGTCAGGAAGGGCTCCACATACGTCTTCAGGGGGACTGTCCGCGAACGGTCGGGAAAGCTCGTCATCGACCATCCCGAGGTCTATGCCCCGGAAAAATACAGCTCGCTCCGGAACACGCTGGTCCCCGTCTACAGCCTCACGAAAGGACTGTCCGGCAAAACCATCTCGAAGGCCGTGAAGTCCGCTCTCGAGGCGGATCCCTCCCTGGCAAACGAGTACCTGCCCGAGACGCTGATGAAGCTCCACGGCCTCATGGATGAGGCGGAGGCGGTGCCGGCGATCCATTTCCCGGCGGACGCCGACGAGTTCCTCCGCGCGAGGACACGTCTCGTGTTCGACGAATTTTTCCTCTTTATCATCGCGCTCCGCCTGATGAAAGCCGGCGGTGAGGAACAGGAAAATGCCTTCCCGATGAAGGAGGGCTGGATCACCGAAGAAGTCATCGAGCGGCTTCCGTTCAGCCTGACTCGCGCCCAGACGCGGGTCTGGAGGGAGATCGAGACGGATCTCGCAGGGAAGAGCCCGATGTCAAGGCTCATACAGGGCGACGTCGGCTCCGGAAAGACGGTCGTGGCGTTTCTCGCCATGATCATGGCCGCCTCAAACGGCTGCCAGAGCGTCCTCATGGCCCCGACGGAGGTCCTGGCCAGACAGCATTTCGAAAAGCTGGAGAAACTGAGGGCGGAGCAGAAGCTGGACGTCCTGCGCCCCGTGCTGCTGACCGGTTCGATGAGAGCCGCCGAGAGAAAAGAGGCGCTGAAACTCATCGGAAACGGTCAGGCGAACGCAATCGTCGGGACGCACGCCCTCATCCAGGATGCCGTCTCCTACAGATGCCTCGGGCTTGTTATAACGGACGAGCAGCACCGGTTCGGGGTCAGGCAGAGAAGCGTCCTGCGCGAGAGAGGGCATCTCCCCCACACGCTCGTCATGAGCGCGACGCCGATCCCGAGAACTCTCGGAGCGATTCTCTACGCGGACCTGGACATCTCGGTGATCGACGAGCTCCCGGCCAGCCGGATGCCCGTAAAAACCGCGGTCGTCGACGAGTCATTCCGCGACCGGCTCTTCTGTTTTATGCAAAAACAGCTGGATTCCGGCCGGCAGTGCTACGTGATCTGCCCGATGATCGAGCCTTCCGAGGACTTCGACACCTACTCTGTGACGGAGGAGGCGGAGAAGTTCAAAAAGGCGCTCCCCGGGTTCCGGACGGAAATCCTCCACGGGAGGATGAAAGCGGAGGAGAAAAATGATATAATGAACCGGTTTCTCTCCGGAGAAATCCGGGTGCTCGTCTCTACCACGGTCGTCGAAGTCGGCGTGGATGTTCCGAACGCCTCGGTTATCGCCGTCCTCGGCGCCGAGAGGTTCGGGCTCGCCCAGCTTCACCAGCTGAGGGGAAGAGTCGGGCGGGGCGGGCACCAGTCCTACTGCGTGCTCCTGGCCGGCCAGACACCTCCGGGCACCGCGGAGAGGCTGAATGTCCTTAAGGAGACGACCGACGGCTTCGTGATCGCCGAGAAAGACCTGCTGCTGCGCGGCCCCGGAGACCTTCTCGGAATCAGGCAGAGCGGGGAGGCGGGATTCCGCATCGCGGATATCACGAAGGACGGCAGCATTCTCCGGATGGCCGGAAATATTGCAGCCGGCGTCCTTCAGGACGACCCCGCGCTCGCGGGTGACGATTACCGGGCGCTCAGGGACAGAATTGACCGGTATATTTCAACAAATGAACCAAATTTTTCTCTGTAATTTCAAAATATTTGTACATATTTACCTGAATGTGTGCTATAATCATTTCAATTAGAACATAGGGGAGTCTGAGATTCTGCATATAGAGGAAGGGGACGCGAAATTAAATGAGGACAAACATGAATATCGGTATCATCGCGCACAACAGCAAACGCACCCTGATCGAGGATTTCTGCATCGCGTACAAGGGAATCCTCTCCAAGCATGAAATCTACGCGACCGGAACAACGGGACGACGTATCGAGGATGTCACAAACCTTCACGTGCACAAATTCCTGCCCGCCTCACTGGGAGGAGAGAAGCAGTTTACCGAGATGATCTACCGCGGAGCCATGGATCTTGTGATCTTCTTCTACAACCCCGCGATGATCGACCCGAAGGATCCCGACATGGTAACAATCGTAACGGCCTGCGACCAGAACACGATACCCGTCGCGACCAATATCGCCACTGCCGAGATGCTGATTCTCGGACTCGGCAGGGGAGACCTCGACTGGAGGATCGGCCTCCGCACAGGTGACGACTTATGAGAGTAATTGCCGGTACGGCGAGGTCCATGCCGCTTCGGACGCTGAAGGGCATGGACATCAGGCCGACGACGGACAAAACCAAAGAGACCCTGTTCAACGTGATCCAGTTCCGCATCCCCGGATGCAGGTTCCTGGATCTTTATTCAGGTACGGGCGCGATCGGCATAGAAGCCCTGAGCCGGGGCGCTTCCGAAGCTTACCTCGTCGAGAAGGACAGGCGGGCACAGGCCCTGATCGCGGATAATCTCGCCTACACAAAGATGGATTCAAGGGCGAAACTGATGAAGGGAGATGTTCTCCAGATCCTTCCCCGGCTGGAGGGAGGCAAGCCGTTCGACGTGATCTTCATGGACCCCCCGTTTGACAGGGGACTTGAGAAAGACACACTGGTCTACCTCGCGAAGAGCAGCCTGCCCGCGGAGGGCTCCGTGATCATCGCGGAGACATCCCCGGAAACGGATTTTTCCTATCTTGACGAACTGGGCTATCGTGTTCTAAAACATAAAGTGTACAGAGGCAGTTCGCATATCTTTCTTGAGCGAAAGGGCTGAATATGACCCACACATTGAGAAGAGCTGTCTACCCCGGGACGTTTGATCCCTGCACCAACGGACATCTTGATATTATCCGAAGGGCAGGGAAACAGTTCGACGAGGTAGTCATCGGTGTTTTGCGCAATTCGGCAAAAACTCCGTTGTTTTCTACAGAGGAACGTGTTAATATACTTAAGGAAGTCACGAGGGATCTGCCGAATATTTCGGTCAGATCTTTTAGCGGTCTCTCGGTGGATTTTGTCAGGTCGTGCGAAGCGAACGTCGTGATCAGGGGCCTTCGGGCCATCACGGATTTCGAGTATGAACTTCAGATGGCGCAGACGAACCGGATTCTCGCGCCGGATATCGACACGATGTTCCTGACAACAAGCCTTGAATATGCCTATCTGAGTTCGACGACGGTCAGGGAAGTCGCTGAGTTTGGCGGTGACATTGAGAAGTTCGTTCCGCCCTATGTCGCGGCACTTCTCCGTGAGCGGATAAAGTCGAAGAGATGAAACTATAAACGAAGTTAAGAGGAGAGTAGTCTATTATGGCCAGCAGAATCGAGCAGATTATTGAGGAAATCGAAGAGTATATCGACAGCTGCAAGTTCCAGCCGCTGTCAACCACCAAGATCGTGGTCAACAAGGAGGAACTCGAGGAACTGCTCCGGGAACTGAGGCTGAAGACTCCGGATGAGATCAAGCGGTACCAGAAGATCATTTCCAATAAGGACGCGATTCTCGCGGACGCCCAGGCGAAGGCCGACAGCATCGTGGCCAACGCCGAGGCAAAGGCAAAGGAACTGATCAGCCAGCACGAGGTTATGCAGCAGGCCTACGCACAGGCGAACGACACGATCAACAAGGCCAACCAGCAGGCACAGGGAATTGTCGATTCAGCTACACAGGACGCGAACAACATCCGGTATTCGGCTCTGACATACACGGACGATATGCTCGCGAATCTCGGAAACATCCTGGGAACGACCATCGACGACGCGGGCAGTCGTTACAACTCACTCATTCAGTCTCTGCAGAGTGCTTTCAATATCGTGAAGCAGAACCGGCAGGAGCTTTCTCCGCAGACACAGCAGACAGCATCCCAGCCCGTTGATCTCGAAGTAGAGGATGAGGAAGACGACGGCATTGATGATTACGATTTCGGTGATGCCGACGACTTCGACGACCTCGACGACGAGGAGTGATCTATAATACGTATTTATGCGAAAGGGATGTTCGTATGAGCGTCCCTTTCTTGCTTTAAACAAGGGTATTTATGATTCTGCGTTTTTACGGAATATTCTATATCTCAGGGAGGTAGCCACATGGACAGACTTACCGGGCTTGAACCGGCAGGAGTATTTGAAATCTTCGATGTTATCTGCGATATCCCCCACGGTTCGGGCAATACCTCGGCCATGCTTGATTTCCTGAAGAGGTTCGCTGAGGAGAGAGAGCTCCGCTACAAGGCTGATGAGGCCGGAAATATCGTTATCTACAAGGACGGGTCCAAGGGAAAGGAAACCCTTGATCCCGTTATTCTCCAGGGCCATATGGATATGGTCTGCGCGAAGCGTCCCGACGTGAGCCACGACTTTCTCACTGAGCCGCTTGACCTCACCATCGAGGGCGACGACCTCTACGCGGAGGGGACTTCCCTTGGCGGCGACGACGGCATCGCGGTCGCTTTTATGCTCGCGATTCTCGACGACGAGTCGCTCGTCCATCCGCCGATTGAGGCTGTCTTCACCAATGACGAGGAGATCGGGCTTCTCGGCGCCACGTCGCTTGACGTCTCCCTGCTCAAGGGACGCCGGATGATCAATATCGATTCCGAGAACGAGGGGATCTTTACGTGCGGCTGCGCGGGCGGCTCAAGCGTCGACTTCATCATGCCGATTAAGCGCGTGAGGATGAAGGGCCTTCCGGTTCTTCTTTCGATCAGCGGCCTCACGGGCGGCCACTCCGGCGTTAAGATCATCGATAACCTTCCCAACGCCAACAAACTGATGGCGCGGCTTCTCCACGAGGTCGACGACGCGGCGGTCTGCTGCCTCGAGAGCGTCTACGGCGGAGAGAAGGACAACGCGATTCCGACGGACGCGACCGCGCACATCGTCATCGACGAGATCGATTTCCACACCGTCAGCAAGGCGGTCGAAAAGTTCGAGAAGGATATCCGCCGCGAGTACAGGGGCATCGACGAGGGCATCAGGGTCAGGGTCGAGAAGGGAACGGTCCACAAGATCAACGTACTCGACGCGGAGAGCCAGGAGAATGTCCTGTTCTTCCTGCTCCACGCCCCGTACGGCGTCCGCAAGATGAGCGGCCTCGTCAGGGGACTCGTCGAGACGTCCTCGAACCTGGGCGTCGTCAGGACCGGCGACGCTGAGTTCGCATGCACCGTGAGCGTCCGAAGCAGCGTCGGATCAGGCAGGAGGGCCCTCGAGCGCGAGCTCTATTCCCTCGGTGCCAAGTGCGGCGGCAGCTGCAGGACCTCTGGCGAGTACCCGGAGTGGGAGTACAGGCCGCAGTCCGCGCTCAGGGACACGATGGTCTCCGTCTACACGTCGATGTACGGGGAGGAGCCGGTGATCGACGTCATTCACGCAGGTCTCGAGTGCGGCCTCTTCGCGCAGAGAATCAGGGGATTTGACGCGGTCTCGATCGGGCCCGACGTCCGCGACGTCCACACACCGAACGAGAAACTTTCGATCTCTTCCACCAGGCGCGTGTGGGAATTCCTCGTCGCGCTGCTTGAGAAGCTCAGGTAAGGAGCCCCGGGGAGTTAAGGACTATGGAAATTCAGCTCTGGAAGGAACTGCTGGATCCCTATGAGCAGGCGGTTTCCGAGCTCCTCACGAAGTTCAGGAACGTGAAGGAGGAGCACGAGAAGAGAAATCTGTATTCTCCGATCGAGAGTGTGAGCGGCCGGACCAAGACCGTCGCCAGCATTCTCGAGAAGATGCAGAGGAAGAACATCCCGTTCGAATCTCTCGAGGAGGAAGTCGAGGATATCGCCGGCATCCGGATCATCTGCCAGTTCCAGGAGGACATCGACACCGTCTCGCAGATGATCGGCAAGCGGTCCGACATGGAGATCCGAAGCCGGAAGGACTACCTGACCAACCAGAAGAAAAGCGGCTACAGGAGCCTTCACCTCATCGTGTGGTACACGGTTGAGACGCTGAACGGGCCGAAGAGAATTCAGGCCGAGATTCAGATCCGGACCATGGCGATGAATTTCTGGGCGACGACCGAGCACTCCCTCCAGTACAAGTACAAGGGGGATATCCCCGAGCACGTGCGGGAGAAGCTGATGAGGGCTTCGGACGCGATCGAGATGCTCGACGAGGAGATGTCCCTTGTGCGCTCGGAGATCATGGACGCGCAGATCGACAGCCAGATCGAGACGAACCTCGTGAAGGACATCCTGAGGTGCATCGAGAATCTCTACCGCCTCGACAATAAGCGGGAGGTGGTCAAGATCCAGAATGAGTTCTACAGGATCTTCTCCACGCACAATCTCGAGGAACTGAAGAGGTTCCACAGACAGCTCGCCATTATCGCCGAGGGCTCCAGGGCCCAGTCGGTTGATTCCGGGAAAGACTGACTCCCGGGGAAAGGACATGATGAAGAAAGCGGGAAAAGGGCAGTGGGGTTACTTCGCGAGCGAGCGCCGCAGACGTATTGCCATGACGTGCGCGATCTTCGGGACCGCCTTTCTGATCCTGATCACAAGCTTTCTGTACTTTAAGACGAAACAGAATATCATGACGGTCGTCGCCATGGTCTGTATGGTACCCGGCGCGATGTCGCTCGTGAGCGTGATCATGTTCGCTATGAGAAAGTCGCTCCCGGAGGAGGAGTACCGGGCGATACATGAGCACGAGGGACGCCTGACCGTCGCGTATGAGCTCTATTTTACTTCAGAGAACCAGAACGCTCTCGTCGACTGTCTCGTGATCTGCGGAAATGAGGTTGTCGGCTACATCAGCGACGGGAAGAGCGACCCGAGGTTTGCCGCCGATCATCTGACGAAGATGCTTCGCGCGGACGGCTTCAAGGTGTCCGTCCACATGCTGACCGACAGGCGGAAATTCCTTGAGAGGATGGACGGTCTCAACGAACACGCGGACGAGCTGAGAGAGGGGCTCTCCTTCCGCCCGGATCCGGCTTACGAGGACTACGGCAGGGAAGACATGATCCGGCACTGCGCGATGCAGGTTGCCCTCTGAGATGAGCCATGAGAGAACATGTGATCAGCAGCGCCGAGGAAGGCCAGCGGCTTGACAAGTTCCTCCGGCGCTGTCTTTTTAATGCGCCGCCTTCATTTATCTACAGGATGCTCCGCAAAAAAAACATAACGCTCAACGGACGAAAGTCGGACGGAAGCGAGCGGATCGCGGCGGGGGACATCGTCCGCCTCTTTCTCTCGGACGAGACGATCGAAAAATTCAGCCGGGATGGAAGCGGAGCGGGATCCGGCGCTCCGTCTGATGCGGAGATGAGCAGGCTTGCCCGGGATGTCGGCATCCTCTACCGGGACGACGACATTCTCGCGGTCAGCAAGCCGGGAGACATGCTCACGCAGAAGGACTCGCCGTCCTCCGTATCGCTGACAGAGGTCGTCCGCTTCATGACGGAATCCTACGCCGCGGGAGGCGCCGCGACGTTTCTCCCGTCCCCCGCGCACAGGCTCGACCGCAATACCAGCGGTATCGTCCTCTTCGGGTGCTCGGTGCCCGGACAGCAGTTTCTCTCGTCCCTGATCAGGGGGAGAGACCTTAAGAAGGAGTATCTCGCGATTGTGAGCGGGACCGCCGCGGAGGCCGGCGAGTACAGGGCCTACTACAGAAAGGACGCTTTCCGGAACCGTGTCATTCTCTCAGACTCGCCGGACGGCAGTGAGGGAGAGATGGTAACAGGACTTGTCCCTGTCTCATCGGGAGGCGGATACTCACTCCTCCTCGTCGACCTCATCACCGGAAAGCCGCACCAGATCCGCGCTCACCTTGCCCATCTCGGGATGCCCGTCGCCGGGGACATGAAATACGGCAGGGAGGATATAAACAGGCGTCTCAGAAGAGAGTGCGGCATGTCCCGGCAGATGCTTCACGCCCTGAGGGTGACATTTCCTCACTCTGAGGGAAGGTTTACCGGCGTCTCAGACAGGAGCATAATGGCGGATATTCCGCCCGATATGCGGAATGCCATGCGATTCCTCAGTCTTGAAGGAGATATTCATGCGTAAGAAGAAGATGCCTGCGATAGTTGAAGATCTGATCACGATCGCGATCGTCGCGGGCCTTGTCTTTCTCGTAAACCGCTTCATCCTTATCAACGCGCAGATCCCGTCCGCGTCGATGGAGACGACGATCATGACGAAGGACCGCATCTTCGGGAACAGGATCGCCTACCGGTCTTCAGACCCGGGGCGGTACGATATCGTCATCTTCCGGTATCCGGACGACCCGACGGGAGAGACGCTCTATATCAAGCGCGTCATCGGGCTCCCGGGAGAAACTCTCGTCATCAGGTCCGGCAAGGTCTATATCAACGGCGGTTCGGAGCCGCTCGACGACAGCTTTTGTCCGGAGGAACCCGTCGGGGATTTCGGTCCCTATGAAGTCCCGGAGAACTGTTACTTTATGATGGGCGACAACAGGAACGACAGCGAGGATTCCAGATTCTGGAAGCATCCCTATGTGCCGGAAGAGGACATCCTCGCGCAGGCGCTGTTCCGCTACTGGCCGCTGACGTCGTTCGGAAAGGTCCGCTGATGGCGACATGGAAATCAAGAGGGCTCCGGGGCTCCGCTCTGGAGGACCTGGTAAATCACACGATCGAGCGATACAGGGACCAGGGAATCGCCCTGATCCAGAAGATCCCGACTCCGATCACCCCGATCAATATCGACAAGGAGACGAGACACATCACGCTGGCTTATTTCGACAGGAAGAGCACGATCGACTACATGGGGGTCGTCCAGGGCATCCCGGTGTGTTTCGACGCCAAGGAGTGCGCAGAGGACACATTTCCTCTCTCGAACATCCACGATCACCAGGTGCAGTTCATGTCGGATTTCGAAAAGCAGGAGGGGGTGTCGTTCCTGCTTCTGCACTTTACCTCAAGGCAGGAATTTTACTACATGCCGTATTCGGAGATGATGGAATTCTGGAACCGGATGAAGCTCGGCGGCCGGAAAAGCTTCCTGATCTCCGAACTTGATCCGGAATTCTATCTCGAAGCGGGCAATACCGGTTATCTCCCGATACTGGAGGCGCTCCAGAAAGACCTGGTCAGGAGGGACAGTCAATGAAGAACCTGATGATTCACACGCCCGAGGGCTTTCAGGATATCTACGGCCGCGAGGAGGACTCACGGCGGTCCCTCATGTCCGCCCTGAGGGAAGTCTTCCGGAGAGAGGGCTACTCGCCGATCGAGACTCCGACGGTCGAGTATTTTGACGTGTTCGGCTCCGACGTCGGGACGACGCCGTCCAACGAGCTCTACAAGTTCTTCGACAGGGACGGCAACACGCTCGTCCTCCGGCCCGATTTCACGCCCTCCGTCGCGAGGGCTGTCGCAATGCATTTCCCGCCGGAGCGGCTCCCGCTCCGCCTTTGCTACGAGGGCAGTACTTTCGTCAATTCCCACGAATATCAGCTTAATCTGAAAGAACAGACCCAGATGGGAGTGGAACTCATTGGCGACGGAAGCGCCGCCGCCGACGCGGAGGTTCTCTGCCTCACATGCAGCCTGCTGCTTGAATCCGGCCTTACGGAGTTCCAGGTCAGCATCGGGGAAAATGACTACTTCAAGTCGCTCGCCAGGAATTCGGGCCTGTCCCCGGAGAAGATAGAGGAGATCCGGCAGATGATCTCGAACAAAAATTTCTTCGGGGTCAGCGAGCTGCTCTCGTCGGAAGTGATCCCCGCCCCGATCAGGGAGGCCTTCATCCGGCTTCCCCAGCTCTTCGGCGGGCGCGAGATTCTCGACGAGGCGGAGAGCTACGCGGTCACGGACGGCGCCAGGGAGGCGATCGCCCGCCTGAGGGAGATCGACGGGCTCATCGACCGCTCGGGAAACAGCCGGTATATCTCCTACGATTTCGGCCTCCTGTCCAAATTCAACTACTACACCGGAATGATCTTCTCCGCGTTTACCTACGGTACGGGGGAACCCGTCGCGAAGGGCGGGAGATACGACAACCTTCTGGCCCACTTCGGGTTCGATACGCCCGCCGTCGGGTCGGGTCTCTATATCGATCACCTGGTGAACGCGCTGGCCCGCCAGGGCATCAGGAGGGAACTGATATGAGATATATCACAGTCGCCCTGACCAAGGGCAGGCTCGCGAATCAGACGCTGGATCTCTTCGGGAGAATCGGCGTGTCCGCGGAGGGGATCATGAGCCCTGACAGCCGGAAGCTGATCTTTACCGACGAGAAGATGGGAATACGGTTCTTCATGGCGAAGGGGCCCGACGTGCCGACGTACGTCGCCTACGGCGCCGCCGACATCGGAGTCGTCGGGAGGGACACGATTCTCGAGGAGGGAAGGAAGATCTACGAAGTGCTCGACCTCGGATACGGGGCCTGCCGCATGTGCATCTGCGGGCCGCCCTCCGCGAAGGAGGCTCTCTCCTCCGGTGACCAGATCCGGGTCGCGACCAAGTACCCCAATATCGCGAAGGACTATTTCCTCAACAAGAAGCACCAGACCGTCGAGATCATCAAGATGAACGGCTCCATCGAGCTCGCCCCGATCGTGGGGCTCTCCGAGGTGATCTGCGACATCGTGGAGACCGGGACCACGCTGAAGGAGAACGGTCTCACGGTGCTTGAGGAGGTCTGCCCGTTGTCGGCGCGCGTCGTCGTCAACCAGGTAAGCATGAAGATGAAAAATGAGCGGATCACCCGCATCATCACCGCACTTAAGGAGGCGCTCTGAGCCATGAAGACAGAAAAGCTCACAAAGGATTCGTTCGGCAGAATTCTCCGGACCATGCTGAAGCGGAGCCCCGACAGCTTCCCCGAGGAGGAGAAGCGGGTAGCTGAGATCATCGAAAATGTCCGGGCGGACGGAGACGCCGCCGTCTTCAGGTACGAGAAGATGTTCGACCGCGTAGATCTCAGCGCGGAGACGGTGAGAGTGACCGAAGCGGAGATCGAGGAGGCCTACCGCACCGTCGATCCGGAGCTCATAGAGATTATCCGAAAAGCACTCGAGCGGATCCGAGGCTTTCACGAGCACGAGAAGCAGAGAAGCTGGTTCATGACGGAAGAGAACGGGATGGTTCTCGGCCAGCGGGTCACGCCGCTTCAGAGGGTCGGCGTCTACGTGCCGGGCGGCAAAGCCGCCTATCCGTCCTCGGTTCTCATGAATATCGTCCCGGCGAAGACCGCCGGCGTCGGGGAGATCGTCATGTGCACGCCGCCGGGGAAGAACGGCAAGGCCGATCCGGGGACGCTCGTCGCCGCCCATGAGGCCGGGGCGGACACGATCTTCAAGATCGGAGGCGCCCAGGCCATCGCCGCGATGGCGTTCGGGACCGAATCGGTCCCGAGGACCGACAAGATCACCGGCCCGGGCAATATCTACGTCGCGCTCGCCAAGAGGGCGGTCTACGGGCACGTCTCCATCGACTCTGTCGCCGGGCCCTCCGAGATCACGATACTCGCGGACGGGACAGCCGATCCGAGGTTTGTCGCCGCGGATCTGCTCTCCCAGGCCGAACACGATGAGATGGCTTCCGCAATCCTCGTGACGACGAGCGCCGGGCTCGCCGAAGAGGTCAGCAGGGAGGTTGACCGCCTGCTCACGGTCCTCTCAAGGAGCGAGATCATCGGCAGGTCACTCGACGGGTTCGGGAGAATCCTCATAGCCGACACTCTCGAAGAGGCCGTCGGGGCCGTCAATGAGATCGCCCCCGAACATCTTGAGATCCAGACCGCCGATCCGTTCCTCGTCATGACGAAGATCAGGAACGCCGGCGCGATTTTCATCGGCCCCTGGTCATCGGAGCCGCTCGGCGACTACTTCGCGGGGCCGAACCACGTGCTCCCGACGAACGGAACCGCCCGGTTCTTCTCGGCGCTGTCCGTCGACGATTTCATCAAGAAGTCGAGCATCATCTACTGCTCGGAGGAAGCCCTCCGTGCCCTTCACGGGGATATCATAAAGTTTGCCGGGGCAGAGCGCCTCACGGCCCACGCGAATTCAATCGCAGTCCGTTTCGGGGAGGATCGGAAATGAGCACAGAAGAGAAGAGAATTGCCGAGGTCCACCGCGTCACCGGCGAGACCGACGTCACGGTCTCGATCAATCTCGACGGGAGCGGGGATTATGAGATTTCAACCGGTATCGGATTTTTTGACCACATGCTTTCCGCGTTCGCGAGGCACGGCTTCTTTGACCTGAAAATCCGCGCGGACGGGGATCTCATGGTGGACTCGCATCACACGATCGAGGACACCGGCATCGTGCTTGGCCTCGCGATCGCGAAGGCTCTCGGGGACAAGAAGGGGATCCGCAGATACGGTTCCTTCGCGCTCCCGATGGACGAGGCGCTCGTCCTTTGCGCCGTCGACCTCTGCGGGCGCGCATACTGCGCCGACGACGTGAAATTTACCGTCGAGCGGATCGGGGATTTCGACACCGAGATGTTCCACGAGTTCTTCTACGCCGTCGCCTCGAACGCGGCGATGAACCTCCACCTCCGGCTGCTCTGCGGCAGCAACAACCATCACATCGCCGAGGCGTCATTCAAGGCCTTCGCGAAGGCACTCGACGAGGCTGTTTCCCCGGATCCGCGGATCACGGACGTGTTATCGACGAAAGGAAGTCTCAGGTCATGATAAAACGAGAACTCGTTCCCTGCCTCTATCTCCTGAACGGGCAGGCCGTCACGGGATTCGGCCAGAAGAACCTCCTCGGGGGAGGGGATCCCTGCTCCTACGCCTCCTCTTGCGAGGCGCGCGGCGCGGACAGGCTGATTATCTTTGATTTTTCGGACTCGGATTCCGAGCACGACGAGGCGATCGACTGCATCAGGGGGATCACATCCGCGCTGAGGATTCCCGTCTCCGCCGGCGGAAATATCAAGAGGCCCGAGGACGTGAAGAAGCTGCTCTACGCCGGCTGCTCCGAGGCGGTCCTGAACGGATCCAAGGAATCCAACATCGCGATGCTCGAGGAGGTCTCTAAGAGATTCGGCAGGGAAAAAATCGCCGTCTGCGTCTCGGACGCGGAGGAGCTTCTCCTGAACGCGTCCCTCATCGGGAAGTACTGCGGGCGCGTCTTCGCGCTCTCGGGGGATACGGAAAGTTTCATGGGGATCACGGAGCTCCCGGTCGTTCTTCACAGCGACGCGGAACGCGACGGGGATATCATTTCCATCCTCGGGGACGGGACCATCTCCGGCATTTCCGGGGACTATGTGAGCAGCCCGTCGGCCGACCTCACGTCCCTCCGGCGCAAAATGAAGCAGAATGGGATTCCCTGCTCCGCGTTTGAGAGCGCTCTTACGTGGAGCGAGCTGAAGCCGGACAGGGCAGGCCTGATCCCCTGCGTCGTGCAGGATTACCGGAATGACGAAGTACTGATGGTCGCCTGGATGAACGAGGAGAGCTTCAACGCCACGATGGACACCGGCCTTATGACATACTATTCCAGGAGCAGGAGATCGCTCTGGGTCAAGGGGGAGACCTCAGGCCATTACCAGTATGTCCGCTATATCGCGGCGGACTGCGACCGCGACACGCTGCTCGCCCGGGTCGAACAGATCGGGGCCGCGTGCCATACAGGCAGCCGCAGCTGCTTCTTTACGCCGCTCTGCGGGTCCGCGGAGAAGAAGAAGTCCCCCGACCGCGTCCTTCAGGATGTGATGGAAGTCGTCCTGGACCGGAAGGCAAATCCGAAAGAAGGGTCCTACACGAATTACCTCTTCGACAAGGGGATCGACAAGATCCTGAAGAAAGTGGGGGAGGAGAACACGGAGATCATCATCGCCGCGAAGAATCCGAACCCCGAAGAGATCAAATACGAGATTGCCGACTATCTCTACCATCTCACTGTCCTCATGGCCGAGCGCGGCGTGAGCTGGGGGGAGATCGCCGATGAACTTTCGCGAAGGTGAGCGAGATGACAGAACCCATGCTTGACGACCGAATTCTCTCGTCAGTCGGGAAACCGGCGCGCTACATCGGAAATGAGGTCAACAGCGTTATCAAGAATAAGGACGAAGTCGACATCCGGTTTGCCATGTGCTTTCCGGATGTTTATGAAATCGGGATGTCCCACCTGGGCATACAGATCATCTACGAGCAGCTGAACAGGCGCTCCGACACATGGTGCGAGAGGGTCTACTCGCCGTGGCCCGATCTCATGGAGATCA
>CACYEN010000008.1 GCA_902773435.1 uncultured Lachnospiraceae bacterium
GGAGAGGGGCGGAGCGGGAATGAGATAATGACATAAGAAAACACAGGCGCCAAAGTCACACACGTGGCTTGCGGCGCCTGTGTTTTTGCGTTATGCGGATCTCCGCGGCTCTGCCGGAAGGTCCACCGCCTCGTACTCTTCCGTGAGCCCCACAAGGTCCGCGTCCATGCCCGGCCGGATCCGTCCCTTTCCCGCCCGGTCGAGCAGCAGCGCGTCGGCAGGGGAGGATGTGAACGGGCGCAGCGCGTACTGGAGCGCCATCCCCTTCTCCCCGACCAGGGAGCGGACGACCCGGAGAAGCGTCTCAGGCGTCCCGACGCCCATGCCGGTCATCTCGCCCCTGCTGTTCCACACCGGCACGGACCCTCCCGCGTCTGAGCTCACCGTGATCTGTTCGATCGGGATCCCCTCGTCGAGAGCCCGTATGATGAGCCCGGCGGTCGAGCCCGCGTCCTCGTCGGCGGTCAGGTCGATGTATCCCCCGCGGCGGGCGAATTCGAGGGCGTCGTCGAAGACATTTTCACAGTGCGTCGGCCGGAAATGCGTGATCGGTATATCCGTCTCGTCGAGGACCTCAAATACCTGCGAGAGCCCATCCTTTCCCCTGCCGACGTGCATGTGGAGTTCGCCGGCCTTGCCGCTTATGAGCGCCGCGAGGCGGACGTCGGCGGCAAGCCTCGCCAGCTCGCGCCAGGTCGGGGCGGAGCTCCGGTGGTCGCTGATCGCGACCTTGCAGCCGATGATCTCGTCGATGAAGCAGATGTCGTCCTTTACGGATCCGGTGACGGTCGGGCCGTCGACCGCGTAAGCGCCGGTCAGGCACCAGGCGGAGAGTCCCTGCTCCTTCAGCGACCTGACCTGCGCGAGGAGGGACCGGACGCTCCGCGTCAGGCTGTCCGTCCCGAGCGTCCCGACAACCGTGGTCACTCCGCAGGCCCTGAGCTCTTCCGCCGTCAGCGGCCGGATCCGGCTCGAGAAGCCGGCTTCCCCGCCCCCGCCCGTCACGTGTACGTGCTGGTCGACGAGGCCCGGGATGACCTTCATCCCCTCGAGGTCCCTGATTTCCGCGCCGAGGGATTCCGCGGCGGCGGTCACGTCATTTCCACCGACGGCGACGATTTTTCCCCCGGAGACCAGGATATTCCTGATTCCGAGCGCGCGCGGCGCGTAGACGTCGGCATTTTTAAGAAGCAGGCAGTCCGGGGTGTACTCTTCATCTCTGCCCATCATCGGGGTCCTCCATGATCGGATAGTGGCACGCGCAGCGGTGGCTCGCGCTCCTGTCAAAGAGAGGTTCTTCCTTCGCGCAGAGCTCCGTCGCGCAGGGACACCGCGGATGGAAGCGGCAGCCTGTCGGAAGGTTCATCGGACTCGGGAGCTCCCCGTGGATGATCTCGCGGACCTCGTCCGGATTCACGGGGACGTCCATGCGCGGCGCCGCCTCGAGCAGGATGCGCGTGTAGGGGTGCCGCGGGTGGCGGAAGATCTCCTCCGCCTCGCCGTACTCCATGATTCTTCCGAGATACATGACGGCCACATGGCTGGAAATGTACCTCACCACCTGGAGATCATGCGAGATGAAGAGGATCGTGAGGTTCAGCTTCTTCTGAAGTTCGACGAACAGGTTCAGGATCTGTGCCTGGATCGAGACGTCGAGGGCGGACACCGGCTCGTCGGCCACGATAATCTTCGGGTTCAGGGCCAGCGCCCTGGCGATGCAGATGCGCTGCCTCTGGCCGCCGGAGAACGAGGAGGGATAGCGGTCCGCGTGCTCCTCGGACAGGCCCACCATCTCGAGGATGTCCCGGATTCTTCCGGGAATCTCGGATTTCCCGCACATCCTGTGTTTGACGAGCTCCTCCTTCAGCATCTGCCGCACCGTCATGCGCGGATTGAGCGACGAGTACGGGTCCTGAAAGACCATCTGGATGTCGCCGCAGCTCCTCCGGAATTCACTGCCGGACAGCTTTGTGCGGTCGGTCCCCCCGAGGACGATGCGGCCCTCAGAGGGGCGGTAAAGTCCCATGATGGCCCTCGCGAGAGAGGTCTTTCCGCAGCCGGATTCGCCGACGAGGCCGAGGGTGTCGCCGGGCATCAGGTCGAGGTCGACTTCGTCGACGGCGATGAGCTTTTTGCGTTCTCTGCGGGCGAGCGCGTCGGTGATGCGGTATTTGAGATCAAACGCTACCGTGAGATCTTCAATGTGCAGCAGGGCATCCATCAGGCATTTCCTCCGGTAAGATGACAGGCGGCAAAGTGTTCGGGACCCGCGGGGCGGAGCTCCGGGCGCTCCGTCCGGCAGCGGTCCGTCGCGTGGGGGCAGCGGTCGGCGAAGGCGC
The DNA here is from genome assembly GCA_902773435.1 of uncultured Lachnospiraceae bacterium. Taxonomy (GTDB): domain Bacteria; phylum Bacillota; class Clostridia; order Lachnospirales; family Lachnospiraceae; genus Chordicoccus. The sequence goes on from CACYEN010000008.1 coordinate 2,340, forward strand.
ATCCCGGGAATTCGCCCGCGAGCGAGGGTGGCGCGCCGGGAATCGGCTTCAGGGAGTCCCCGGAGCCGTCTCCGCGCGGAAGCGACGCAATCAGCCCCTTCGTATAGGGGTGGGCGGGACTGTCGAACAGCTCCCTTGTGGCGGCCGTCTCGACGATGCGGCCGGCGTACATGACCGCGACGCGCGAGCACATCTCGTTGACGACGCCGAGATCGTGGGTGATCACGATGACGCTCATGCCGAGCTCTTTCTTCAGGCGGGCGATCAGGCTGATGATCTGGTTCTGGATCGTCACGTCGAGCGCCGTCGTCGGCTCATCAGCGATCAGGAGTTTCGGCCGGGCCGCGAGCGTGATCGCGATCATGGCGCGCTGCCTCATGCCGCCGGAGAACTGGTGCACGTATTCGCTGACGCGCTTCTCCGGGTCGGGAATGTCGACGAGCCGAAGAAGGCTGACAGCCTGGTCGAGCATCTCCTTCTTCGTGAGCCCGCGGCCCTTCAGGGACTCGAAGATCTGGTCCCTGATCTTCATGACCGGGTTGAGGGACGTCATGGGGTTCTGAAAGATCATGCCGATCTCGGTCCCGCGGTAAGCGCGGACTTCTTTCTCGGAGAGGCTCGTGAGATCTTTTCCCCTGTAGATGACCTGTCCGCCGAGGATCTTCCCCGGCGCCGGCTGCATCTGCACGAGCGTCCTGCAGACCGTCGACTTGCCGCAGCCGGATTCCCCGACGATGCCGAACGTCTCGCCGGCGCGGACGGAGAAGCTGACGTCGTCGACGGCTCTCACGGTCTCGCGGCGGCCGCAGTAGTACATCTTCAGATTGCGGACTTCCAGTATATTTTCCATCTGGCCACCTCACTGTCCGTCTGCGCGGAGAAGGTCGGAGAGCCCGTCGCCGAGCATCGAGAAACCCCATCCGACAAATGCGAGAACGGCGCCGGGAATGACGGTAATCCACCACGCGGTCTGGATAAACGCCTTGCCCTCGTTGATGATCGCGCCCCACTCGGGAGTGGGCGGCTTGACGCCGATGCCAAGATAGCTGAGAGACGCCGCGGTGCCCATGCACATGACGATGTCGGACGCCCCGTAGATGATCGCCGAGGAGATGACGTTCGGCATGATGTGCCTGAGGATCACCCGGAGCTCGGAGTACCCCATGGTCTTCGCGGCCTGGACGTATTCCGACTGCCTGGCGACCAGCACCTCGCTTCGCACGAGCCTCGCGTACTCCTTCCATCCGACGACCCACATCGCGATGAGCATGTTGCGGATTCCCGAGCCGAGAATCGCGACGATCGCGATGACCATGACGAGGAACGGAAATGCCATGAACACGTCGAGGATCCGCATGATCACGGCATCGACCTTTCCGCCGTAGTAGCCGGCGAAGAGGCCCATCAGCGACCCGAAGATGAACGGGACAATCACGCAGCCCACGCCGATCAGGATGTCGATGCGGGTCCCGTAGATGACGCGGGCGAAGATGTCGCGCCCGTAGTTGTCCGTGCCGAACCAGTGCGCGGCGGACGGAGCCTTCAGCATGGACATCGGGTCCGTCAGGGTCGGGTCATAGTGCGTGAAAATGCCCGGAAACAGCGCCACGACGACAACGATCGCAAGGACGATAAGCCCGCAGGTCAGCGAGATGCTGCGGGGGATGAAGAGGCTCTTCCGGCGCGCGGGCCGTGTGACTGCTGCATTGTGATCTGACAAGAGCGGAGCCTCCTTTCTAGTCGAGTGTGATTCTGGGATCCAGAATCGAGTAGATGATATCGGTTACCAGGTTGATGAACAGCACGAGCAGGATGAAGACGAGGACGGTGCCCTGGACCACCGCGTAATCGCGGTGTTCGACCGCGCCGACGAGAAGGGCGCCCATCCCCTGCAGGGAGTAGATGTTCTCGACGACGACCGTTCCACCGAGCATCGAGATGATGCGGATCGACAGGAGTGTGACCGTCGGAATCATCGCGTTCCTCAGGATGTGCATGGAGGCGATCCGGCCGGGCGGGAGTCCCTTGCTGCGCGCGTAGTCCACATAATCGGCGCTTCTGACGTCGACGACGTTGTTCCGGACGTTCCTGATGATCACGGAGGCCGCGAAGAGCGCCTGCGTGACCGCCGGGAGGATGAGTCCCCGGAAGTGGTCCTGCCAGGTCTTTCCCCAGCCCGAGATGGAGAACCAGCGGAGCCGGACCCCGAAGATCAGCATCAGCATGAGTCCGACCCAGAACGTCGGGAGAGAGAGCCCGAGGAGCGCGAGAGCGCGGATTCCCTGGTCAGCCGCGCGGTCCTTCTTCGCCCCGGCGAGATAGCCGAGCGGAAGGCCGATGAGCACCGTGAAAAATGTCGCCATCAGCGTCAGCAGAGCCGTCACCTGGAAGCGGCTCAGAAGCAGGTCCAGGACCGGCATATTGTACTGGGTAGAGGTTCCGAGATCAAGGCGAAGGAGAGATTTCACATAGTACCAGAACTGCACGATGAGGGGCTTGTCGAGGCCCATTTTCGCCCGGTACGCGGCGATGACTTCCGGCTTCGCCTTGGCTCCGAGGACCGCGAGGGCAGTGTCGCCGGGCAGCAGGTGCACGAGGGCGAAGACCAGGATGAGCGCGATCAGGAAGACCGGGATCATCTGCAGGATGCGCTTTAGGATGTAATTGAGTTTTTCCATGAAAGAAAACTCCTTCGGCATAAGACAGCAAATCCACGGGAGCAGGGCAACTGCTTCCGTGGCTTGCTGTCAATGTTTTTTATGATAAGTGAGGCCTCTGCGGCGCGACGGTTATTCGACTGTCTTGACCATATCCGCGAGACGGAGATTGCCGAGAGGAGTCTGGACGAATCCGGTCACGCTCGTGCCGGTGGCGTAGGTATAGGGCAGCGTGCAGATCGGGATATAGATGTGCTCCGCGGCAACCTTGCGCTGGATCTCGTTGTAGATCTCGTGGCGCTTCTCGTCATCCATCTCGATATTCGCCTGCGCGTTGAGGTCCTCGATGCCCGGGACCACATAGAGCGTGTCGAAACCGGAGCAGAGGTCGAAGATGCAGATGTAGTTCATGAACTCGTAGGGATCCGTCGTGTCGTCGGTCCAGTAGTCGACGACGCAGTCGAAGTCCATGCCGTAGAGCTTGTCCGTATAGGTCGTGCGCTCATTCGCGTCGATCTCGACCTCGACGCCGATCTGTGCCCACTGCTCCTTGAGAAGCGTGGCGACGGACTCCTCGAAGCTCTTGCCGGAAGTGATCAGCAGGCGGAGGGAGATGTCGCCTTCGGAGTAGCCGGCTTCCTCGAGAAGGGCCTTCGCGGCCTCGATATCAGCGGTGTTCACGACAGCTTCCGGATCCACATAGGCGCTCGTCATCGGAAGGAACGTGGAGGACGGGATGCCGTATCCGTAGGTGGCGACAGCGGTGATTGTCATCGGATCCGTCGCCATGTAGAGGGCTTCGCGGACTTTCGGGTTGGAGAGATACTCATTGGTCGTATTGATCGCGACAAAGCGGGTCTCGCAGCCCTCAGAGGCCATGGCCACGACGCGGTCGTCGGACTCGAGCTGATAGACGCTGTCCATGGAGAGGTTGATCGCGGCGTCGATATCGCCCGACTGGAGCTGCATGACGCGGGACTCGTCGTCGGCGATCACGCGCATCTCGAGCGTCGGAGTCGCCGGCTTGCCCTCGATGTGGTAGTACGGGTTGGCCGTGAACAGCATGGATTCGCCCTTGTTCCACTCCGTGAGGACGTACGGGCCGGTTCCGATGAAGCCGTCCATGTATCCCTCGTCGCCGACTTCGTCGTAGTAGGCTTTCTTCTGGACGCCGCACGTGAACATCGCCAGGTTGGCGAGCGTCGCGGGGGAGGCCTCTTTCAGGTGGACGATGAAGGTGGAGTCATCGGGAGCTTCGACGGACTCGACATTTTCGACGACAAAGCCCCAGTAGCTGTCGGGAAGGCTGATGGCGCGCTCGAAGGAGAACACCCAGTCCTCCCCGGTGACCGGCGTGCCGTCGGAGAACTTGACGTCCGGCTTGAGGTTGAATGTGTAGGTCTTCTCATCCTCGGAGATCTCCCAGTCCGTCGCGAGCAGCGGCTCGATGGTCTTGCCGTCGTCGGAAGTCTGGACGAGTCCCTCGAGCATGAGGTTGATGATCCAGATGTTGTAATTGCCGGTCATCTGTACGGGATCCAGATTGTCGGAATCGTACGCGCGCCCGATCACGATGGTGTCGGCGGTGGCGGCGGCTTCATCCGCGGAGACCGCGAGCGCGCCGGTGCTCAGCGTTCCGACGGCAAGGGCAGCGGCGGTGACCAGAGCCAGAATCCTTTTTTTCATACGTTTTCTCCTTTTAGTGGTGCATTACGTTACTACAATAAAGTTGAATTCATCATATAGGCTGGGGCCTATTCTGTCAATATTTACCGGTATTTACCGGGAGCACAGAAGGAGTCCGGGACAGCCTGCGGGCGCCCCGGCAGCCCTCCCGCCGGCCGCACAGATTGTCCTGATAACACAACTTAAGATATGGTAGAATCAGGGTGGCGGCTGAGTGTCCGCGCGGGAAGGAGCGGTATCCGATATGCGTCTTATGAAAATGACCTGGCTTCAGGCAGAAGCCTACTTCAAAGAGAAGGATCTCGTGATCCTTGGAACCGGGAGCACCGAGTGCCACGGAAGGCATCTGTGCCTGGGGACGGACTCCCTCGTCCCCGGGAGGATCCTCGAACTGGTGGAGGAGAAGCGGCCGGATCTCATGATCGCCCCCTTCGTTCCCTATGGGGTGTGCGACGATCTGACGGGGTTTGCGGGCAGCATCTCCCTCGGCCCCGACGTCTTCTACAGCGTGATGAAGAAGATCACGGGGAGGCTCTACGAGTGCGGGGCGAGAAGATTCGCCGTCGTCAACGGACACGGAGGAAATATCGCCGTCCTGGAGAGGGTCGGCGTCGAGCTGGACCGCATGGGCGCGAGGTTCGCGCTCCTGAACTGGTGGAAGCTCGCGGGCGAGATCAACCCGGCGTGGGCGGGCGGCCACGGGGGCGGCCAGGAGACGGCCGCGTGCCTCGCCGTCGACGAGGCACTGGTGGACAGGCAGGCCCTCGCGGGAAAGATGCTCGTGAACGACTGCGGCGACTCCCTCCCGACGACGGGGTTTGATTTTATCGATTACAGAGGAGTCCACGTGGAGATGCCGCGCGACGTGGACCGCTACGCCGGAAACGGCTGGATCGGTCCGGACGACCCGGCCGGCGCGACGGCTGAGTGGGGACGGGAGATGCTGGCCGCGACGGCGGATTTCATCGCGGGATTCCTCGGCGAACTCGAGAGGATGCCTCTGCCGGAGAGGAAGGTGTGACTCAGTCGAACGCCTTCAGCGCCTCCGTCAGATCCGCGACCAGGTCGTCCGGATCCTCCAGCCCGACGGACATCCGGATCATTCCGGAGGTGATGCCCATTTTCAGGCGCTCCTCCTCGGGGACGTCGTAGTGCGACGACGTGACCGGGTGGGAGATCGTGGTGCGGGGCCCGCCGAGCGTCATGGCGTAGCGGACGTACTTCAGGCGGTGCATGAACTCATTGATTCCCGCGCGGTCCTCGGGGACGAAAAATGACAGCATCCCGCCGTACCCGTTCTCCATCATCCTGGACGCGAGCCCATGCTGCGGGCAGCTCTTGAGCCCCGGGTAGAGGACCTTCGTCACGTGGGGATCTCTCTCGAGCGCCTCCGCGACCTTCATCGCGTTGCTGCAGTGCCTGGCCATCCGCATGTCGAGCGTCCGCATGGAGCGGAGAATCAGCCAGCTCGAGAAGGGGTCGGCGGTCGTGCCGATCCACTGCTGGACCTCATAGGCTTCCTTGATGAACTCCGCGGATCCCGTGACCGAGCCCGCGAGCGTGTCTCCGTGGCCGTTCGCGAATTTCGTGAGGCTGGAGACGACCGCGTCGGCGCCGTGGTCCAGGGGGCGCACAAGACAGCTCGTGGTAAATGTGTTGTCGACGATCAGGACAGCCCCCGCTGAGTGGGCGATCTCCGCGATCATGTCGAGATCATAGACGCACATCATCGGGTTGGATTCCGTCTCGGTGTAGAGGACCTTCGTATTCGGCCTTAAAGCCGCCCGGATCTCCTCCGGCTTCGTGAAGTCGCAGTAGTCGGCTTCGACGTTCATTTTCCCGAGAATCCTGTTGATCAGGTCGATCGTCTCCCCGTACAGCGTGCGGTCCGAGACGATGTGGTCCCCGGCTTTCAGGGCCGCGAAGAGAGCGGTCGAGATCGCGCTCATGCCGCAGTTTGTGATCAGCGTGTCATCGCCGTGTTCGAGGGCGGAGATGAGCTCGCCGAGATTCGAGCGGTTCGGGTTGCTGGTCCTGTTGTAGGCGAAGCCGCCCCCGCCGTAGACGAAGTCGAGTTCGTCGAGGTCCGAGACGTTGAAGGCGTTGGTGAGATAGATGGGTTCGATCTCCGGGGCGTCGTGCTTTCCGGCTGTGCGCGAGCCCTTGTGCAGCAGGTCGGTCTGTCTTGACATATGAATCTCCCTGTCAGAACTTAATCAGCAGACTATCAGCAGACTATCAGTAGGCGATCAGTAGACTGTCAGTAGACTGTGTCAGCGATAAATGTATCTTTGTCGACGGCGATCGAAGACGTCATGTAGAGGATACGGGCCGCTTTTTTGCAGCGCACATCGGTGACGTAATTGCCGAAGTAGTCGTAGATCTCGCCGATCCTGTCCCCCGCGGCGAGATCGTCCCCGGCCTCGACGGTCCGGACGAAGATCCCCTTCGCCGGGGAATAGACGGTCTCGTAAGTCGTGAACCAGTCGGGATCCGGCGTCGCGACGGCCTCCCCGTCGAGATTTCCGAAATGGCGGAGGACGTTGCGGATGCAGAACAGCTGGGCTTCGACGTATTCGCGGTCCGTGCGCCCCATCTGGCCGATCTCGAAGATCGCGCCCGCGACCCCGTGCTTAACCGAGTTGACGTAGTTGAGTCCCGGGGGCAGGTCCCCCTCGTCCGAGTTTATATTGCTCTCCACGAGATTCTTCACCCCGCTGTAGAGGGCGATGTCGCGGCTCATCCTGTCGACTTCATCGCTGTACCCCGTGCCGAATTCACAGAAGCCGGCCAGTGTCTCGGTCATGTCCCCGCAGTGAAGGTCAATGTGGTAGTCGCCCTTTTCGATGATGTCGTGGAAGAGATGCCACGTCAGGTTCTCGGTATATGTCCCGTTCTCGTCGCCCGGGAAGAAGCGGTTCGGGTTCTTGCCGTCGATCGGATTGACGAACGGGGTGCGCGTCTCAAAGGAGGGCAGCGTCGCGATCGTGACGATCGTGACGATTCCGGAGATCGCCCGGAGGTCAACGGTGCGGGCGAATTCGGTGGCCGCCAGGATCGGCGGATACTCACAGCCGTGAATACCTGCGGTGATGACGGCGTGAGGCCCCGGGCGGTCGCCCTCGAGACGGACGACGGGGATGCGGATTTCTTTTCCGTCGGCGGATGTGCAGATCAGGATTTCTTCTGTCTTTTTCATTGAGAACCTCCGGTTTTGTGCATATTTTGTGATGATCGTATCATAAATTACAGGCGGAGTCCATGCCTGAGCCCCGGCGGGCGGGTCAGGCCGATGCCGATTCTCATCGGCAGGCCGGCCTTCCCCGGGGGCACTAAAAACGGGACAGCGGCGCGGCTGCCGCGGCAAAATAAATAAACTATAAACAATCTGTGAAATTAGCACTCAGCGCTTGACAGTGCTAACAACGAGTGCTATAACCTATAGCATACGGGACAGAAATGGTGAACCGAAGCGGAACAGCGCCCGTTTTCATATAAGAGAAGAATCTGAAAAGCATCGTATTAAGGAGGATGAGAACATGTTAGTACCGAGCTTATTTACAGATAATTTTGTCAATGATTTTTTCAACAGCGCGTTTGACCGCTCCCGCACGCCGTCGCTCTTCCACGCGACAGGCAGCAGCCTCATGAGCGCGGACATCAAGGAGTTCAAGGATCACTATGAGATGGCGCTTGAACTGCCCGGCTATGAGAAGGAGAACGTCAACGCCAGCCTCAAGGAGGGCTACCTCACGATCGAGGCAAAGCGCGAGGAGACCAATACCGAAGAGGGGGACGCGGGACACTACATCCGCCGCGAGAGGTATGTGGGGACGCTCTCGAGATCGTTCTACGTCGGCGAGGACGTGAAGCAGGAGGATATCAGGGCGAAGTTCGAGAACGGTGTTCTCAGCATCAACGTGCCGAAGGTTGAGTACAAGCCGGAGGTCGAGACCGCGAGGACCATCACGATCGACTGAGCGGGACGCATAAAGACCGCAGAATTACTGCGAAATTCATGCAGCAGATTCATGAGATAGCGGGATTGTTCGGGCAGGGAGCTCACGCTCCCTGCCTTTTTTGCGTTCGCGGGACACGCGATATCTGATTATCGGAGCGTTGACAATTGAAGCGGATATGCTATAGTTAAATGCGACAAAATTCCGCCTAAAAGAAAGCGGAAACTGTTGAATACCTACAAAACCGGGAAGAGACATGATTACAATCAAGGAAATCGCAAGAGAACTCAACATGAGCGCGACCACCGTGTCGAACGTCATTCACGGAAAGACGCGGGAAGTCTCCGCGGAGACGATCGAGCGCGTACAGAAATTCCTGAAGGAAGTCGATTACGTCCCGAATATCAACGCTCGGAACCTCGCCCAGAACCAGTCAAAGATCATCGGCGTCGTGCTGAAGGCGATGAAGTATAAGTACGACAACATTTTCATAGATCCGTTCGTGGCGGAGCTTCTCGGGGGCATCGAGAAGGCGGTGCGCGAACAGGGCTATTTCATGATGCTGTATCTGTCGGACGACATCGCTGAGATTCTCAAGCACGTGTCAACCTGGAACGTGGACGGACTGCTGCTTTTCTGCATGATGGACGACGACGCCCTGCGGGTCAGGCAGAAGTACGGCAAGCCGATCGTCTGCATCGACACCTATATCTCGGATGAGACCAGAGAGAGCTTTACGGACCGGTTCGTCAATGTCGGGCTCGATGACTTCGGGGGCGCCCGCGAGGCGGTGTCCTACCTGTTGGGGAAAGGACACAGGAAGATAGCATTTCTCTCCGATAACAAATACGGCGTGGACCTCGAGCGCTTCAGGGGCTACCGGAAGGCGCTCGGGGAGTTCGGCGTGGAGTACAGCGACCGGAACTTCCTGCAGGTCAGGCCCGAGCAGGAGGAGCAGGAGAAGAGCATCATGAAAATAGCCGGGAGCGCCCGCGACTTCACGGCCATTTTCTGCTGCTCGGATCTCTACGCGGTCAAAATGGTCAACGCCTGCGAATCAATTGGCATCAGGGTGCCGGCGGATCTCTCGATCATCGGCTTTGACGACAACTACTGCGGAAGACTCTGCCGGCCGCCGCTCACGACGATGCACCAGGACGCGGAGTACAAGGGAAGGATCGCCTCCGAGACCCTGATCCGGATGATCCACGGGGAGAAGCCGGAGACGCGGCAGATTATACTGAAGGCGTCGCTGGTCGAGCGCGGTACGGTGGCCGCTCCGGAGTGAGATAACGATTTCGGAATGTGCCACAATTTTACTTCTGACAAATTGGGCATTTTGAATAAAGTGACTGATTGGAATCGATCTCACACAAAAAGAACTTGCTTAATCTGACGGAGGTGTTAAAATCATCATGTAGACTTTAGCGCAAAAGGAATCCGCATTTTCAGGCTTTTTGTGGGACGATTCTTTTGCGCGATACTTTATGTTTATCATAAGGAGGAGATTTCATGAAGAAGCTTGTTTATCTTTTACTTGCCGGCGTGATGGCCGCAGGACTTACCGTTTCCGCCTCCGCGGATCTCCGTCTTGTCAACGGCAAGATCGAGGTTGACGCGGCCCTCAAGGAAGCGGCTGCGAAGTATCAGGAAGAGACGGGAGTTGTTGTCAATATCGAATCCATGGGCGGCGGCGTCAATATCCAGGACGAGCTGAAGAAGCAGTATCAGGGCACAGGTATGCCGGATATCTTCGTCTGCGGTTCCGACGCTGACTTCGGCAACTGGGACGGACTTCTCGCTGACATGAGCGACTGCGCGTGGGCGGCTGACACAGACGCCGGCTATGTCGGAACAGACGGACTTGTCGGATTCCCGTATACGACCGAGGCGATCGGCCTTGCCTACAATGCCGACATCCTTGAGAAGGCCGGCATTGACCCGGCTTCCATCACGGGTCCGGAATCCATGAAAGCCGCGTTCGAGACCCTTGATTCCAAGAAGGATGAGCTCGGACTTACGGCCGTCATCGGCTGGTGCTGCGAGGCTCAGAACCTTTACTGGTCAACGGGCTCCCACAGCTTCGCGAACTACCTCGACGCAGGCCTTGCCCGCGACGACACCACTTATTCGGATCTGCTCGCTGACGGCGGCCAGATCGACCATGACCGTTTCCTCCATTATGCCGAGATGGTCGGCCTCTTCAATCAGTACTCTGATCCGGCCCTCCTTACATCCGGCACCTATGATCAGCAGATCCTCGGCTTCGCTTCCGGCAAGTACGCGTTCGTGACACAGGGCTCCTGGATCGGCGCGACGATGACGACAGACGATGCCGCTCAGTACGAGGAAGCCGGCCACTTCAAGGTCGGTATGATCCCGTACGCGTTCGAAGAAGGCATCGACACGATCCTGACGAACTCCCCGTCCTGGTGGGCAGTGTTCAACGATGACAACGCCGATGAGGCGAAGGCATTCCTTGACTGGCTCGCGGGTGACGAAGGCCAGGAGATCCTCGTCATGAAGGGCGGCTTCATCAGCCCGTTCAAGTCCTGCTCCTTCATCGCTGAAGATCCGTTCGCTGAGACGATCTCCGCGTACACGGCTGCAGGCAAGACCTCCGCGTGGCACTGGCTCAAGAACAAGGCTTCCCTTGACCAGAACGCGACAGGCCAGCTCTATCTTGACTACGCGCTCGGCAGCATTCCGGATGCTGAGACCTTCACGCAGGTTATGACTCAGGTTATCGCTGAGTACTATGCATCCTGATCGTTTCTGACACGAAATAAATAGCTGAATGGCAGAAGCGGCGACTGCGACTGCGGTCGCCGCTTCTTGACTCATCAATCATAGGGGGATCTTTTATATGAAAGCTGAATCTGCTTCGCGCAAGCTGCTTTCTCTGCTGCTCCTCGTCGGCGGTGCGGCCATGCTGGTCGTATCGCTTATCATGGACTTCAGCAGAAGCGGTGTGCCTTTCAGAGGCGCCCTGCTCGTGCTGGGAATGGTGGCGGTCATTCTCGGACTGTACCTGTTCCCGACGCTCAAGTATCACAGAAGAATAATCTATGTCATCTTCCTGTTCCCGCTGCTGTTTACATTCGCGGTTACGGTCATTATTCCTCTCTGTCTTGGTATTTTCTACTCCTTCACAGACTGGACCGGTATCCAGTACACGCAGTTCGTGGGATTCGGAAATTACATCTCCATGTTCCAGGATCCCCAGTTTATCTGGTCGATCCTTATCACGTTCGTCTTCGTGCTCCTGAACATGATCCTGGTCAACCTGATCGCGTTCCTGTTGGCCCTGCTCTGCACGAACGGAATCAAGGGAGACGGGTTTTTCCGCGCGGCTTATTTCCTTCCGAACCTGATCGGCGGAATCGTCCTGGGTTATATCTGGCAGTTCGTTTTCAATAACGTTCTGATCAACATCACCAAGACGTCCATGCTGGTACAGACGAAGAGCGCGATGCTCGCGATTATCGTCGTCTACATCTGGCAGTACGCCGGCTACATCATGCTGATCTACATCACCGGTCTCACGCAGGTTCCGAAGGACGTTCTCGAGGCAGCCCAGATCGACGGCGCGAACGCCACACAGACGCTCTTCCAGGTCAAGATCCCGATGATCGCGTCGACATTTACGATCTGTACATTCCTCACGCTGACATCCGCGTTCAAGCAGTTCGACGTCAACCTTGCCTTGACAGGCGGCACGGGTTCCGTTCCGAGCTTCATGGGCAAGTACCTGACAAGCGGTACTCAGATGCTCGCCCTCAACATCTACAACACGGCGGTTTCAAAGAATAATTACGCTCTCGGTCAGGCAAAGGCGGTTCTCTTCTTCATCATCCTCGCCTGCGTGTCACTGATTCAGGTACGCGTATCGAATTCGAAGGAGGTGGAGCTCTGATGGTAGGTCAGGAAAGAAGAACAAGATCTTATATTTTGACCGCGGTCGGCATCGTGATCGCCGCCTACGTGCTGTTCCCGTTCTATCTCGTCGTCATGAACAGCTTCAAGGTACAGGCTGACATCGTCACGAGTCCGATCTCCGTGAAAGGCGCGTCTTTCGGACAGCTGATCACCAACCTCGGTGCCGTTATCAACAACTCGAATTTCAACTTCTGGAGAGCCCTGTTCTCCTCGGTTGTCATCACCGTGATCTCCCTTGTTCTGCTCGCTCTCTTCGGGGCGATGGCGGGCTGGGTCATCAGCCGCAACAACAAGAAAAAATGGGCCACGGCAATCTACATGATCTTCATCGCCTCGATGATCATCCCGTTCCAGGTCGTCATGCTCCCGCTGGTTTCCACGTTCCGCGACGCCGGCAACTTTGTCGGTGTTCCGATGCTCTCCACGATTCCCGGAATCATCTTCGCGTACTGCGGATTCGGCGGCGCCATGACAGTCTTCATCCTGACCGGTTTCATCAAGGGTGTCCCGTATGACCTCGAGGAAGCGGCTTCGATCGACGGCTGCACACCGGAGGGAACGTTCTTCAGGATTATTCTTCCGCTGCTCGCGCCGGTTGTCACGACGGTCACGATCCTGAACGGCATGTGGATCTGGAATGACTACCTTCTTCCGTCCATGCTGCTCGGCCTCAACGGCAAGTACAAGACACTTCCGGTCGCGGTGCAGGCGTTCGTCGGTTCCTACGTCAAGCAGTGGGACCTCATCCTGACGGCAGCCCTCCTTGCCATCGTCCCGATGATCATCATCTTCCTGATCGGACAGAAGCAGATCATGGGCGGCATGGTCGACGGCGCGGTCAAGTAA
>CACYEN010000009.1 GCA_902773435.1 uncultured Lachnospiraceae bacterium
CTTCTTCGTCGTAATCTTCTTCGTCGTAATCTTCTTCGTCGTCGTAACCGCCGCCGTCGTCATCTTCGCCGCCGTCGTCTTCGTCCCCGTTGCCGGCGCCGCTCTTGCCCCCGCTCCCGAATTCATAGAGATACTCCTCGAGGCAGAGATTCTGCTCATGCATGATTCTGGCCGCGTCTTTTCCCACATAGCGGTAGTGCCAGGGCTCATAGATGATCCCGGTGATGCCGCCCTTGTCAGTCGGGTAGCGCAGGATAAATCCGTACTCCCAGCAGTGCTCCATCAGCCACTTCTGTTCCGGCGTGTCCTCCTGGGCTTCATTCAGGACGCCGTACTCGCTCCCGACGAGGTCGACCGCGAGCCCGAGCTCGTGCTCGCTGGTCCCCGGGAGCGCGATGATCGTCGCCGCGTTCTCCCTCGCCTCCTTTGGCGTCTCCCCCTCCGCGATAAACTGGTCGTACTTCGTCTCGAAGAGGTCCTCCTGCTGGCTGCGGGTTCTGTAGGCGCTCCGGATCGTGAGCTTGTGGCCCGCCTGCCCGCAGTCATAGAGCATGGCATGGAGGGCGTCGTAAACCCTCCAGTCGATCTGGAGCTCCGGTTTCTCCTCCCAGATGGCACAGGTGTCGGCCAGGAACTCGTCGGGCAGCCTGTGGCTCGGATTGACGAGGATCAGCCTCCAGTCGCCGGAGATGTCCGTCTCGACGATCTCGTCCTCCGGAACCTGCCTGATCTTGGCCACCTCCGAGGGCGGGCTGTTGTCGTTCATCGGATCGGCGATGGGCTCGACGGCCGACACGTCCGATGATACGGCGGATTCCGCCGCCTCCTCTGCCGGGTCCGGGAGGGAGACCGTCACTGCGGACGCGGCCGGAACCTGTCCGGCCGGCTCTCCCTGCGGAACGCCTTCGGGGCGGAGAGCCGCGCGGATTATGAACACAGCGGCCGCCACGACGAGCGCCGCGGCGAGCACGATGTGAAGAATTATCTCCGCTTTTCTGTTGATCAGTCTCCGTCTCCGCTTTCTCCCAGCCATAGAATCCTTTCTCTTTTCGTTCGGGCCCGTCATCAAACCGCTGTCATTTTCCGAAAGGCAGCCCCGCTGTCACTCCGCCATCCCCGCCGCGGCGGGAAAAAATATTCTTCGCATCATACCACAGATGGAGGAGCGGCGCACCCCGCGGCGCGGCACGCCTCCTCAATGAGGCCGTAGACCTCCCTCAGCGTCCTCCCGCTCTTCTCCGCCAGAAGGGCCGCCGACTCATACTCGGGATAGTACCTGGTCCCGCCGGGAGATGTGACCGCCTTCACCTGCGCCTCGCCGATCTCCGTGTCCACCCTGAGGATCTTCCGCTCAAGGCACGTCCTCTCAGCCGGAAATCTCCTGATCCCGATCGTCGTCGTCTCCGCGAAGATGATCTCCTCCAGGCGCTCCCTCGTCCCGCCGTCGCAGATGACCGAGAGAAGGTAGGCTGGCCGGTTCTTCTTCATGAAGATCGGGGTATAGAAGACGTCCCTCGCACCGGCGGTGAGGAGAAGCTTCATGGTGTGGCCGAGCTGTTCCCCCGTGCTGTCGTCGATATTGGTCTCGAGTTTCCAGATCGTCCCCTCTTCCCCGTCAGACCGCTCCGGGGCGCTCCCCGTCACACGAGGAGCTGTCTCTTCCTCCCCGGACGCCAGGTCGCGGAGCAGCATCGCGCGGAGAATACTGGCCCTCTCATAATTGCGTTTCCCGGCCCCGAGGCCCGTCTTTATGACGGAAAATGTCTCCGGCAGCCTTCCGCCCGTCCTCACCGCCGCGGCGAAGGCCGCCCCGGTCGGCGTCACGAATTCGCCACTGATGCTTCCGATCCGGAGGGGGAGTCCCCATTTCTCGACGATGTTCAGCACAGCGGGAACCGGGACCGGCAGGATCCCGTGCTGGCACCGGACGGTCCCCGTCCCCTCCGCGAGGAAGGGGATGATGACCTCGTCGATTCCGAGGCTGTCAAAGCAGACGGCGCAGGTAACGATGTCGACAATCGAGTCGATGGCGCCGACTTCATGGAACATCACCTCGTCGACCGGCCGGTTGTGGGCTTTCGCCTCGGACTCCGCCAGGATGGTGAAGACGCGGAGGGCCAGGGCGTGCGCGCCCCCGGACATATCGATCCCGGCCAGGATCTCCCTGACCTCCCTGAACGAGCGGTGGGAGTGGCCATGCCCGTGGTGGTGATGGTCGTGGTCATGGCCGCCGTGAACGTGATGGTCATGATCGTCATGGGCGTGATCGCCATGATCATGATCGCCATGTTCATGGTCGTCATGGGCGTGATCGCCATGTTCATGGACGCCGTGATCGCTGCCGCCGCGGTCGTGGCCGTGCAGATATTCCATGTCGTGGTCATGGTTCTCATGCTCCGCGTCCAGGATCACGTTGAAATCGCAGCAGTCGATCCCCGCCTTGCTGACCCTGCTGATCTCCGTGCGGAAGCTTCTGTCGGGGATGCTGTCGAGCGCGCGGCTGAGCGCCTCCCTGTCGGCGCCCAGGTCAATCAGCGCGGCAGCGGCCATATCCCCGCTGATCCCCGCGAGACACTCAAGATACAGAATTTTCTTCATATCCGGTTCCTCTTGAAATACTGATGTGTTCGACGACGTGATCAACGCGGGTAGTATGTAAGTGCCTCCATCGCCGCAGTTTCGCTTCTATGCCTGCGAGTGCTATATAATCCGCTTGCGCGGTTATAAATACAGTTGTATTTCGGCTTATTTTGATTTATAATATAGTTAAGATATCTTATCAAGGGAATCTGTCGTGGGCTCATAGGCTTTAAAAAGCTTGCTGGCGGTGGATTCCCTTTTTATTGTCTTTTCACAACACGCAGCAGACGGGCTCCGTCCACAATTACAATTATTTTTGCATCAATCGTGACTACAGAAAACGGGATGAGGTGAAGGTTTCCCTTGTCCTCATCCCGGTTTTTATTCTACCATATTTCACTGAAAATTACATCATTGATTACATCATTGGATTCTTCCCGCCGCGTCCCTTACCGCGGGACCGACGAGCGCGGCCGCCGCGATCTTGAGCAGGTCAACCGGTATGAACGGCGTCACGCCGACGGAGAGCGCCGCTCCGAACGTCATTCCCGCGACATGGGCGAGCCATGCCGTCCCGATGGCGTAGAGAACCAGCGTGGCGATGATCATTCCGGCAGCGGCGAGCCACCGCTTCTTCGCGTACCTCTCGATAAAGACACCCGCTATGACCGCCATCGGAAGGTACCCGATGAGATAACCTCCCGTCGGTCCCGCAAGTTTGGCGGGTCCGCCCGAGTACCCTGAGAAAACCGGAAGTCCCGTGAGCCCGATCAGCAGGTAAAGTCCGACAGCCAGTGTCCCGCGCTTCACTCCCAGGCAGTAAACCGCGATAAAGACCGCGAAATTCGTGAGAGAGATCGGAACGGGCCCGATCGGGACCGAGATCGGGCCGAGCACACAGATCACGGCCGTGAGCACGGCCGTGAGCACCATCTTTTTCGTCCTGTCACCTGGCATCACGCACCTCCATAAAGCCTTCAGGCATTATAGAATAATGCGCTCGATATTGTCAACCTCTATCTCAGTAATGGGTGACAATACAGTCCCTGAGGACCTGCCGGCCGCGGAAAGACCCCGTGTTTACCTCTCCGGTCTCGGCGTCCCGCAGTTCGAGCAGAAATTGCCTTCATTGCGCGTCCCGCATTCCGGGCAGTACCACGACGCGGGTTCGGGTTTCGCGGCTCCGCATTCTGTGCAGAAATTGCCGGTGTTGCCCCCGTGTCCGTTCTCGCAGACCCACTCGCCAGGCTGCTGCGCGGGCGCCTCCGGGGCTTCCTCCGGTTCCGCGGCGGGCTCTTCACCCGATTCGACCGCGTTCTCCGTCTCCGGAGGCTGGATATTTACCGTCTCCGTATACGGAAGGTCATTGTCCGCCGCGTACTGCCACACCTTTCCGCCCGAAGGCCCTTCGAGGTGGAATGAGGATGCGGTGCAGCCCGCAAATACATTTTCACCGAATTCCGCGTCCGGCCCCTCGAAGACCACCTTCTCCAGATTCTGGCAGCTCCGGAATGCCGCGTCCCCCACTTCCGTGACGCTCTCCGGAATCTCGACGGACCTGATGTACGCATACGGATACCCCGTCTGTCCGTACTCGCCCGTGCTGGCCGTGTCGAAGAGATAGGCGGGGATCCTCTCAACCGTGGGTTCAAAGACGACCGAAAATCCCTCCGGAGAGGACGAACCCGCATCCGAGAACACGCCGACGCCCTTTCCGGAGTCATAGCTCCATACCCCGGGTGCCGTGAGGTTCGCTGACTTTATCGTCAGGCCGGCGATCTTGACGCATCCACAGAAGGCTTCCCCTCCGATGTAGGTGAGGTTCTCCGGAAGCACCACGGATTTCAGGCCAATACAGGACAGGAACGCCCTCTCGCCGACCGTCGTGAGCGGATCGGGCAGTTCCGCCTTCTCAAGGGACCTGCAGTCCCGGAACGCCGCTTCGCCGATCGTGTCGAGACCCTGTCCCCAGGTGATCTCACTGAGTTCGGTATCTCCGCGGAACGCATCCTTTCCGATCTCCGTCAGGGCATCGTCAAAAATCAGCTCCTCCAGCGCGGTGCAGCCGTAGAAGGCGCTCTCACCGATTATTGTAAGACCTTCCCCGAACACGACCTCCTGAAGTGTCTGGCAGTTCCTGAACGCGGCATCGCCGACCTTCCTGACGTCGGCCGACATCTCCACAGACGTGAGATAGGCGAAGGGGTATCCGCTGCGCCCGTACGGATCCACGCCGTCCGCCTTCTCAAGGCTCGCGGTATCAAACATGCCGGCGGGAATCTCCGAGACTCCGGGCCCGAACACGACCTTCATGCCGGCCGGGGACGCGGAACCGGCGCCGGAGAACACGCCCGAACCTCTGTCGTCCGCATAGATCCACACCGCGGGCACACTGCAGTTTTTGGAATTGAACTCGATCTCCCGAAGCTTCACGCACCCGGCAAACGACTCCGCGCCAAGAGATGTCAGGCTCTCCGGGAGGACAAGTTTCTGAAGGGCGATGCAGTTCCGGAAGGACCGCTCCCCGACCGCCGCCAGGGGATTCGGGAGCTCCGCCGTCTCAAGGGAAGTGCAGTCCATGAACGCTTCCTTCCCGATCGTGTCCAGATTTCCGCCCCAGCTGATCTCCGTCAGGCCGGAGCTTCCGCGGAACGCGCGGTCGCCGATCTCCGTCAGGCGGTCGTTGAAGCCGATCCCCTCAAGCGACGTGCAGTAGAAGAAAGCGGATTCTCCGATAATCTGGACCTTTTCCCCGAAGATAACCGACCGCAGGTCCCTGCAGTTGCGGAACGCGCGGGCGCCGATCTCTTTCACGCTGTCCGAGAACTCGACATAGGTCACCGCCGCGTGCGGATAGCCGTTGTGTCCGTATACGTCGAGGCCCTCGGTGTTCTCAAGGCTGGCCGTGTCAAAGAGGCCGTCGGGAACCTTCGTCACCTCGGGACCGAAGACCACCGCGAGTCCGTCCGGTGAGGCAGAACCCGCGCCCGAGAACACGCCGACGCCTTTTTCCCCGTCGTAGATCCACACGTCGGGACACGCGCAGTTCCTCGCATTGAATTCGACGAAGCCGAGACCGGCGCAGCCGTGAAAGGCATTCGCCTTAATCGAAGACACCCCCTCGGGAATGACGACGCTTCTCATATCGGTATTGTTCTCAAACGCGCCCTTGCCGATCACTGAGACCCGGTAGCCCCCGATCTCGTCGGGGATCGCGACGTCCTCCTCCGCTCCGGTGTACGCGGTGATAACCAGACCCTCGTCCGTGAACTCGTATTCCCAGTTCCCCGATGTGTCGGCGGAGACGGGGCATGCGCACAGCGCCAGAATTCCTGCTGCGGTCAATGCTGCGGCAATCATCTTTCTCATGGTTTTCCTCCTTTTCTGTGATCGGCTTTTTGGGCCTGTTTTCAGACGGCTCCGCGTGCCGTCGTCCCGTTCCTTCTCTTCGGGACCGTTCTCCGGTTATCCCGGCTCATATCCGCGCGGAGGAGGAAATCCGTCCCCCCTCCCGCGTGTACCGCAGGTATTCGTCCGCCACCTCTTCCCCTGTCCTCCCTCTATAACCTGTCAGTACCCTGCCTATCAGTCTTCCGAGCACCTCATTTCTCGGAACGGTATGCTCTCCCGGAAGAAACAGCGCGCCCGCCCTGTCCCTGAGATCCTCCGGGAGCGCGCGCCCGTCGAGTCTGTAGTTGATCCCGATCCCCGCGACAATCCACGAAAGAGTCCCCTCCTCCATGTCCGACACCGACTCGGTCAGGATTCCGCACACCTTCCTGTCGCCGATAAATATATCGTTTACCGGCTTCACGCGCGCCTTTTTCCCGGTCACTTCCCCGATTATCTCCGCCGCGCACACCGCGGCATAGGCGGTCACTGTCCTCGGGTCCGAGAAAGGGAAGCTCTCCGGCCTCAGGATAAAGCTGACGTAGATTCCCCCGGGCGGCGAGTAGAACGTGTGGCCGCGCCGTCCCCTTCCCCCGTTCTGGGAATCCGCGATAATCACGGTCCCGTGCGGAGCTCCCTCGACCGCCCGCGCCTCGGCCGTCCGGTTCGTCGAAATGACCTCGCCGAAGATCTCAAGCTGCTCCGGCGAAACGCTCCCGGGAAGGTAAGGCGCGATTCCCTGTCTGGTCAGGACGTCGCTCTCCCGCGCGAGCAGATAGCCCCGCTTCGGCGCCGCGCTGATCTCATAGCCCTCTTCCCGGAGACGGCGGATAGCCTTCCAGACCGCATTCCGGGAGATCTGAAGCTGGCCGGCGATCTCTTCGCCGGAACAGCACTGTCCCCTTCTCTCCTCGAGAAAGGCGAGGACGGCGTCCCTTGTGTTCATGTCATCATCCCTCCTGCGGTCCTCCCCGCTCTTCACGGGCGCCACGTCCTCTCCTCCTCCGGCAGGAGAGGGCACGTGTCGAAGAGCGCCGAGACGGCAGCCCGGTACTCCGCTTCGGTCCGCGATTTCCGGATGCGCTTCATCGGTTTCGCCGCGTTTTCGAATCCCGGTCCGAGGTAGTACCAGAGTTCTTTCATCTTCCCGATAACCCCGGAGAACTCGGGGATATCGCTGAGCCAGAGCGAAAGCAGCCGCTCGTGCGCGAGACGGAGTTCATCCGCCCGGAGGGGCGGCCCTCCGCGGATCTCCCGCATAAGTGCCGGGTTCATCAGAACGCCCCGCCCGATCATGACCGACTCGAGGCGGGGAAATTCCCGGACAAGTTCCCGGAACTCCCGGACCGTGGTGATATTTCCGTTATAAGCTACCGGCAGGGTGATCCTGCCGTACATGAGCCTGAAGATCTCCTTCCTCGGCTCTCCCCTGTAATAATCAGTTCGGAGCCGCGGATGCACGATGACGCGCGAGAACGGGAAACTGCCGAAAATGACCGCGAGCGCCTCTGCGGCGCCCTCATCGTCCATACCCACCCTGGTCTTGACCGAGACCCGTATGCCCGGTTTTCCCGGTTCCGCCCGAAAGAAATCCTTTCCCTCAAGTCCCTCAAACACCGCGTCGAAGAACCGCATTAGCCGATCCGGATCGGCCAGCATGCCCGAACCTTTTCCGTGTGTCACGACGGTCGGAGACGGACATCCGAGGTTGAAGTTGACTTCGGGATATCCCCTCGCCGCCATCTCCTCCGCGGCCCAGAGGAACGCTCCGGGATCATTGGTCAGGACCTGGGGAATCGTCGGGATACCGGCGTTGTGCCCGGGGTCTGTCTCTTTCTTCTCCCTTGTTTTGAGGGAGTGTGTGCTGTTCGCCGCGATAAACGGCGTATAACAGCGGTCGGCGCCGGGAAAAAACTCAAAGAGCACGCGCCTCAGGGGCCAGCAGGAGATCCCCTCCATCGGCGCGAAATCCAGTTTGACCCCCGGCAGGGAATCACAGTGCATGCGTATTGTCCTCCTGAATAGTAATATACTATCATATTCCGCCTGCAGCCGCATTCCCATCTTGTGAATTCTCACAATTTTCTGTATAATGATAACAGGAATGCACAGGCAGATGTGCATAGAATAATCCGGATTCTCCCGTTTCGTTTTGACAGGTTTTCGTCATATCCCTTGTTGACGGGCTTTCGTCAGGCCGGGCGGGAATCCTAAAGGGAGGGTACTATGAGTCAGAGCAACATGTTAGCCATGATTCTGGCCGGCGGGCGCGGAAGCCGCCTCAAGGACCTGACGAACAAAGTGGCTAAACCCGCTGTATACTTCGGCGGAAAGTATCGCATCATTGATTTTCCTTTAAGTAACTGCGCCAACAGCGGAATCGACGTCGTCGGGGTACTGACACAGTACGAATCCGTCCTCCTCAACAGCTACGTCGCAGCAGGCAGGCGCTGGGGCCTCGACTCCAAAGACAGCGGCGTCTTCGTTCTTCCTCCGCGCGAGAAGGCGGATGAGGGCTTCAATGTGTACCGCGGAACCGCGGACGCCATTTCCCAGAACATCGACTTCATCGACAACTACGGGCCCGAATATCTCCTCGTCCTCTCCGGTGATCACATCTACAAGATGGATTACGACAAGATGCTGGACTACCACAAGGAGATGAACGCGGACCTGACCGTTGGCGTGAGGCCTGTCCCCTGGAAGGAAGCCAGCCGCTTCGGGATCATGAACACGGACGGTGAGGGACACATCACGGAATTCCAGGAGAAGCCGAAGGAGCCGAAGAGCAACCTCGCCTCCATGGGCATCTACATCTTCACCTGGAAGGCCCTGCGCAAGGTGCTCGTCGCCGACATGAAGGACCCGAATTCCAGCCATGACTTCGGAAATGACGTCATCCCCAACTTCCTGAACGCCGGTAAGACGCTCGTCGCCTACCAGTTCACGGATTACTGGAAGGACGTGGGAACGATCGATTCCCTCTGGGAGGCCAACATGGACCTTCTCGGATCGAAGAGCGAGCTCAACCTGAACGACCAGACGTGGAAGATCTACACCGACGACGCGTCCACGCTTCCCCAGTACATCGGGCCGGAAGCGGAAGTCGACTGTGCCTACATCACCCAGGGCTGCAGGGTCGACGGGCTTGTCAGGAACTCGGTGCTCTTCACGGAATCCGTCATCGGGAAGGGCGCGAAAGTCATCGACACGGTCCTGATGCCCGGCGTGGTTGTGGAAGAGGGCGCGACGGTCACCCGCGCGCTTGTCGCTGAGGGCGTGAGGATCGGCAAGGGCGCCGTGGTCGGAAGCAGCGACAGCGAGAACATTCTTCTCGTGGCAAAACGTGTGAAGGGGGAAGAATAAGATGGCGAAAGCATTTGGTATCATCACGGCGGCGTCAAACCGCTTCAGAGTTGAAGGCCTTCAGGATTACCGCCCGGCGGGTTCGTTCTCGTTCGCGGGAAGATTCCGCCTGATCGACTTCCCGGTCTCGAACATGAGCAACAGCGGCATCGACCGCATCCTCGTCTACATCAGCGGCAATCCCCGCTCGCTGGCCGAGCACCTCGGGACAGGCCGAAACTACAACATCAATTCCAAGCGCGGGAAGCTGCAGCTTCTCTTCCACGACGAGGGCAACATCAATCCGATCTACAACACGGATATCGCCTGCTTCATGGAGAGCCTCGGAATCATCGACCGCATCCACCAGGAATATGTCGTGATCGCCCCGTGCAACATGGTCTACGTCATGAATTACGACGAGCTTCTCGGCCGGCACATCGAGAGCGGTGCCGACATCTCCCTGCTCTATCACAGGGTTGATGCCGTCAACGACACGTATCTCGGCTGCAACATCCTGAACCTGAACCGCCAGAGGGGCGTCCACTCCATCGCGACGAACGACGGCAGCGCCAAGGAGAGAAACATCTTCATGGACACCTACGTCATGAAGAAAGACCTGTTCGTCCATTTGGTGAAAGAGGCGGCCTCGATCTCCTCGGTCTACCACCTCTCCCAGATCGTCGCGGACAAGTGCGAGGATCTCGATATCCGCGGCATCCATCACAAGGGATACTTCGCGGCCATCACGAACCTGAAGAGCTACTACGAATCCTGCCTCGCGCTGACCGACGGCGAGCAGTCGAAGACCCTGTTCCTTCCGGACTGGCCGATCTACACGAGCACGTCGGACTCCTGCCCGACCCAGTACTTCAAGGGCTCTTCCGTCAGAAATTCACTGATTTCCAACGGCTGCAGCATCGAGGGCTCCGTCGAGCACTCCGTCTTCGGCCGCGGCATCAACGTCGGCAAGGGAGCGGTTGTGAAGAACTGCGTCGTGCTCTCCTATGCCGACATCGGGCCCGGCGTCCACGTCGAGAACCAGGTGATCGACAAGTGGGCCAAGATCCGGAGAGCCACCGAGATCATCTCCGATCCGGACAAGGCACCCGGCTATATCAGGCGGGATGACATGCTCTGATCCCTCATCCCCTGAAACGTGACAATTCATAGGAGGAGCCGCTTCCGAATACCGGAAGCGGCTCCTCCTTCTTTCCCCCTGTTCCCCGTTTTTCCGGGCATGCCTACAGTTTCAGCCCCTCGTCGTTCAGCCTCTTCATTTCCTCGAACAGCATCCTCGCCGGCATCCGGAGCGCGCCGAGCCTCAGGACCGTCAGCTGCTCCATCCCGTCCGACGTCGCGACGGTGAACCGGAACTTCCCGCTCCCGTCGTGGACCGTGCGCTCGATGTAGGCGTCGGCGGTCTCATTTTCCTTCGTGAAGACCACCGTGAGATTCAGCCACCGGTTCACGGATGTGGGATTTCTTCCCGTCCGGTAGGCGTCGAAGACCACCGTGACCGGATAACCCAGATATCCCTGGTAGTTGCTGAGGAGGTCGAGCAGCTTTCCCCTCGCGGCCGAGATATCCGCGCCTGCGAGTGCCCGCAGCTCCTCCGACTGAAAGATCATGTTGTAGCCATCGACGATCAGGTGCTCGGGTCTTTCGTCTTTCTTCGGGTAGATCGGATTGCCGCGCTTGTCGTACTTCTGCCGGAATTCCGTGCCCCTGGGCGGATTTCTCTTTTCGGGGGCGGACTTCCCGGAGGCCATCCCGTTCCTGTCGATCCCGAACTCCCGCGCGTAGATTCCCTGGAGAACCTCGTCCTCCTCGAACGGGAGAGGCTCTCCCCCTCTCCTTCCGCTCCCCCTGCCCGCAGAAGCCCGGATTCCGTCGTAGTCGAGCGACCCGGTTCCGTCCCGGCTCTCCTCTTCCTCCCCGCTGTCCTTCGGGGCGCTGACGCACGGAAGATGGGCGTAATCCCGGACCTGGTCCCAGGGGATGATCACCCCCGCGCCGTGGGAGCAGAAGACGGAGGATGCGGGATTCTCCGTGTCCGCCTCCGCGTCGTAGTCCGATTCGGCGATGACTTCCTCCGGGTTGTGGCACGGCCGGTAACCCAGAAGGGAGAGCGAGAGATGTCCTTCCCCCCTCGTGTAGGAGCTGACCTCGGTCATATAACTTCCGGCCTCGGAGACGGGCACGGTCCCGGTGAGGCGGACAAAGGCCCCGCCGTCCAGGTACTCCGGCTCGCCGTACTCCGCGCTCATCGACGTGAGATCCGACATCGCGCGTCCGGTCGTCTCCCTCGGAATCTCCAGCGAAAATGCGTACACCGGCTCCAGCAGCGCGCTCTCCGTCATCATGAGTCCCTGGCGGATGGCGCGGTAGGTCGCCTGCCGGAAATCCCCGCCCTCCGTGTGCTTGAGGTGGGCCCGCGCCGCAAGCAGCGTCACCCTCACGTCGGTGAGGCCGGCCCCGATGAGGACGCCGGTGTGCTCCTTCTCCAGGATATGCGTCAGGATCAGCCTCTGCCAGTGCAGGTCCAGGTCGTCCTCGCTGACCGCGGATCTGGCGGTCACGCCGCTGCCCGCGTCGCCGGGCTCGAGTAACAGGTGCACCTCGGCGTAGTGGCGGAGCGGCTCGAAGTGGCCGACGCCCTCAACCGTCCTCGTCACCGTCTCCTTGTAGATGATCCGCCCCGGCCCGCAGGTCACGGCGACTCCGAAGCGCTCCCTGATGAGCCTCGTCACCACCTCGACCTGGACTTCACCCATGATCTGGAGGTCGATGCACTGCCGCCTGTCGTTCCAGACGATGTGCAGCGTCGGCTCCTCCTCCTGGAGCGGGACCAGCTTCCGCATGAAGCCCGCCGGGCTGATGCCCGGGGGAAGGATGAGGCTTCTCCTTATGACCGGCTCGATGACCGGCACGTCGCCGCTCTCCTCTCCTCCGATCCCGCACCCCGGCATCGTCAGGGTGAGCCCGGTGACCGCGCAGATCTGCCCCGCCGGGGCTTCCTGCACCTGCTCGAAGCGGTCCCCGGAATAGAGCCGGATCTGGTCGATCTTCTCTGTCATCTCCGTCCCGTCGGCCGTCCGGTAGGGCACCTGCATGCGGGCTCTCAGGACGCCGCCCGTCACGCGGAGGTAAGTCATCCTCATGCCGGAGGGATCCCGTCCGATCTTGTAGACCCGGGCGGAGATGCCGTCCGATCCGGACTGCCCCCGTCCTCCTGTGTATCTCCTGAGGCCGTCAAGCAGCGCGTCCAGCCCCTCCATGCGGAGAGCGCTCCCGAACCAGACCGGGAAGAGCTTCCTCTCGAGAACAGCCCCCCGGAGCGACGCGTCGGAGATATCGCCGGTCTCCATCAGCTCGTCGAGAAGCGGCTCGTCGCAGACCGCCGCCTCCTCAAGCACTTCTTCCCGCGGCCGCCCGAAATCGACGCACTCGGGGGAGAGTTCGCGGCGGAGCCCTTCCAGCACCTTCTCCCGGTCCGCCCCCTGGAGGTCCATCTTGTTCACGAAGAACAGGACCGGCACCCCGTAGTGGCGCAGAAGCCTCCACAGCGTCCGCGTGTGGGACTGTACGCCGTCGGTCCCGCTGATCACGAGGACCGCGCAGTCGAGCACCCGCAGCACCCTCTCCGTCTCCGCCGAGAAGTCGGTGTGCCCGGGCGTGTCCAGAAGGATCATCTCCATGTCCTCCATGCGCAGCCTCGCCTGGCTCGAGAAGATTGTGATCCCCCTGGCGCGCTCGATCTCGTCGGTGTCGAGGTGCGTGTCGCCTCCGTCCACCGACCCGGCCTTCCGGATCTGCCCGGTCATATAGAGGAGCGCCTCCGAGAGCGTCGTCTTTCCGGCGTCTACATGGGCCAGAATCCCAAGTGTCCTGTACTGCATAGGTATAACCTCCGCCGGCCGCCGTCAGCTCCGGCTCCTCTTTCTCCGCTGCCTTCTCACGCGGTTGATGTGTCTCTCAAAATCACCGCTCCCGATGAACTCCGCGAGCACGTACTGCTCGAACACCGGGACCGTGCAGGAGTAGAACGCGATCCTGGATTTCAGCAGGGCCGTGAGATGGGACGGCAGGATCATATATCCCGCGCGCATGGAGGGAGCGATCGTCTTTGAAAATGTATTGAGATAGATCACACTGCGCTCCGGCTCCAGGGAGAAGAGCGTGTCCTCCGCCTTCGTCGACATCGTAAACTCGGAGTCCACGTCGTCCTCGATGATCATCGCGGACCGCTTTCCCGCCCACTCGATGTACTCCCTTCGCTTGGATGCCCCCGCCGTCACTCCGGTCGGGTAGCTGTTGTAGGGCGTCACGTGCAGGACGCCGGCATTTGTCCTCTGGAGCTCGCTGGTCAGGATTCCGGCGGTCCCCATTTTCAGCGGGTCGCACGTGACCCCGTTCGCGATGTACACCTTCTCGATCTGGGCGTAGGAAGGGTCCTCGATGCCGTAGATCACGGACCGCCCGAGCATCTGGGCGATCATGCTGTACATGTACTCCGCGCCGGACCCGATCACGATCTGTTCGGGGGAGACCATGATCCCCCGGCTTCTCGCCAGGTAGGCGGCGAGCTCGGACCTCAGCTCCATGCAGCCGAAATTCGGGGACTTCACGAGGATCGCGTCCCCGTATTTCGTGAGGACCCGCCTCATCGTCCTCGCGAACGCCGCGAACGAAAATGTCTCCTCCGACGGCTGGACGGCCGCGGCGGGCTTCAGCTCCTCGCGCGTCCCCACGGGAAAGAGGTCCTTCTCCCGGTAGATTACGTAGTAGCCGCTGCGCTCCCTGGATTCGATGTAGCCCTCGTCGATCAGCAGCTGGAGGGCATGCTCCACCGTGATGACGCTGGTCCCGGTGTTCTCCGCGGTCACCCGCTTGCTCGGGAGCCGGTCTCCGCAGGCGTAGACGCCCCCGGTGATCCGGTCCCGCAGGGCCAGGTAGAGGCGGATGTACTCCGGGCGGCGCGGGGTCTCCTTCTCCCCGGCCCCGTCTGCTCCTCCCCGCCGGGCCTTCTCCCGGGCTTTATCCTCCGGTTTTGGTTTTCCCATGGTTCTCCCCACTTCTGGTCATATAAAACATACACGTTCTGGCAATTACAGCATTATCAGAAGTCAACTATAATACATTAGAGAGGATTGCGCAAGCCGGCGCCGCCGGAGCCGCAGTCCTGGAGCGGAGGCACGTTATGGAAAAATCGGAAACCATTCTCTATCCCTATCACGACAGTCTTTATGTCAACCTGACGAACCGCTGTCCCTGCGCCTGCGTCTTCTGCCTGAGGCAGACGATGGACGGGGTCGGGGAATCCGGTCCGCTCTGGCTCGATCACGAGCCGTCTTTTGAGGAAGTCCGGGAGGCCTTCGAAAAGTTCGACCTGGATCAGTACAGGGAAATCGTCTTCTGCGGGTTCGGGGAGCCGACCGAGGCCTTCGACGTCCTGAAGGAGACGGCCGCGTATGTGAAAGAGAAGTACGGCAAACCGGTCCGCCTGAATACGAACGGGCTCGGCAGCCTGATCAACGGAAGGGATATCGTCCCGGAACTCAAGGGACTCGTCGACACGGTCAGCATCAGCCTCAACACGCCGGACCGGGAGACGTATCTCCGGAACGTGAGACCCGCGTTCGGAATCGATTCCTACGAGGCGATGCTGGGTTTCGCGGCGGAATGCGCCTCGGTCATCCCGCGCGTGGTTCTCTCGACGGTCAGCACGACGCTCACCGCGGAGGAGGAGGCGAGATGCGCCGAAATCTGCGAATCGATCGGCGCTGCGTACAGGATCAGGCCCTTTGAGTCATGACCTTCCGCCCGCCCCGTAGAGCAAAGCGTTCACAATCGCGGCAGCCACTGTGCTGCCGCCTTTTCTTCCTCTTGCCGCGATGCAGGGCACCCCGGCTTCGAGGGCCAGCTCCTTCGCCTCCACCACATTGACGAAGCCCACCGGTACCGCGATGATGCCCGCAGGGGTGATACGTCCCTCCCTGACCAGGCTGCAGAGACGAAAGAGCGCCGTCGGGGCGTTGCC
>CACYEN010000010.1 GCA_902773435.1 uncultured Lachnospiraceae bacterium
CCCATTCCTTCGAGGAAGTAAGTCCCCTTAGAGACGATGAGGTTGATAGGGCAGAGGTGGAAGTGCAGTAATGTATGGAGCTGACTGTTACTAATCGGACGAGGGCTTGACCAAAGCGCAGCGGAAGCTGCCCGTCATTGCCTGCTTTGTATATGCGGTTTTGAAGGTATGACATCCATTTTTACTGGACAGGACATCTGGGACGAGCGATAAGCCCGTCTCTTTTTTTTTATTTAAGGGAATCTTCCCAGACAAATATATATTTCAGCGGTCACGAATTAAGAACGGAGAACGGGACATGGAACTTACTTACAGCGGGATCAGGGAGAAAGCCGCCTGGGAAGCGGCCGGGATAACCCTTCCGTCCTACGACGCGGAGGCAGTCGCAGAAGAAACGAGGGAGAATCCGGTCTGGGTTCACTTCGGGATCGGCAACATATTCAGGATCTTTATCGGCGGTCTCGCCGACAGGCTGATTTCCGCGGGCGATCTCGACCGGGGAATCATCTGTGCCGAGACCTTCGACTATGAGGTTGTGGACATGATCTACGAGCCCTTTGACAACCTGGTCCTCGCGGTGACGCTGCACGCTGATGGGACGGATGAAAAAAAGATCTACGGGTCACTGGCGGAGGCCGTTAAGGTGGACACGGATGATGTTTCCCGCTGGAACCGCATGAAGGAGATCTTCCGCGACCCCGGGCTCCAGATGGTGTCTTTTACGATTACGGAGAAGGGTTATTCCCTGAGAAATCCCGACGGCTCCTATCTGGGCTTTGCCGGGCGGGATATGGAGAACGGTCCCGGCGGACCGAAGGGAGCCATGGGAATCATCACGGCGCTGCTTCTCGAAAGATACCGCGCCGGTTCGGCTCCCCTTGCCCTGGTCTCCATGGACAACGTCTCGCAGAACGGCCGGAAACTCAGGGAGAGCGTGTTGGAGACTGCGCGGATCTGGGCGGAGAGGGGATATGCGGATGAAGGGTTCCTCTCCTATGTGGCAGATGAGAAGGTCGTCAGCTTCCCCTGGACCATGATCGACAAGATCACGCCGCGGCCGAGTGAGACGGTGTGCGGGATGCTGCGGGAACTCGGCGTCGTGAATATGGAACCGGTCGTGACCTCCCGCCAGACCTGGATCGCTCCCTACGCGAACGCGGAGGGGCCGCAGTATCTCGTGGTGGAGGATTCATTTCCGAACGGAAGGCCCCCGCTTGAGAAGGCCGGTGTCTACATGGCGGACCGCGAGACCGTCAACCGGTCGGAGCGCATGAAGGTGACGGTCTGCCTCAACCCGCTGCACACCGCGCTCTGTACCTACGACTGCATGCTCGGCTATGAGCTGTTCGCGGACGGGATGGGCGACCCTGAACTCAGGGCTCTCGCGGAGAGGCTCGGGTACGCGGAGGGACTTCCGGTCGTGGAGGATCCGGGGATCTTTTCCCCGAAGGCCTTTCTTGACGAGGTTCTCACCGAGAGGTTCCCGAACGCCTTCCTCGGCGACACGAGCGCAAGGATCGCGGTCGATATTTCGCAGATGGTCGCGATCCGGTTCGGGGAGACCGTAAAAGCCTATGTCGCCCGCGACGGATCGGCGGAGAAACTCATCGCCGTCCCGCTGGCGATCGCGGGCTGGCTGCGCTATCTGCTTGCGGTCGATGACAGGGGGGAGGAGATCTCCCTGTCTCCGGATCCGATGATCCCCTATCTACGCGGCCATCTGGAGGGCGTGGAATTCGGCAGGCCGGAGACCCTCGGGGACAGGCTTCGTCCGGTACTCTCCAATGAGAACATCTTCGGCGTCGATCTCTACGCGGCGGGTCTCGGGGAGAAGATAGAGGGCATGGTCCGGGAGGAACTCGGGGGTGTGGGAGCGGTCAGGCGCACCCTGAAAAAATACCTGACAGATCACCGCGGCTGAAGACGAAGAGCGGCCGGAGGATGAAAGCGAAGGGAAGGGAGGGGCTGTCACTTGTTGTGACAGCTGTTTTTTTATGTGTTATTATTGTCCTGTAGTATTTGGATAAAGGAGCTTTTTCAGAGAATGAAGATTACGGACATCATAGCGCAGGAACTCGGAGTACAGCCCTGGCAGGCCGAGGCAGCCGTCGCGCTGATCGACGAGGGCTGCACGATCCCCTTTATCGCGAGATATCGGAAGGAGAAGACGGGAACCCTGAACGACGAGCAGCTGCGGACTCTCGGTGAGCGCCTGACCTATCTCCGGAACCTCGAAGAGAAGAAGGCGCAGGTCCTCAGCTCAATCGGGGAGCAGGGGAAGCTGACGCCGGAGCTTGAGAGGGCGATCGAGGCCTGCTCCACGCTTGTAGCGTTGGATGATCTCTACCGCCCCTACAGGCCGAAGAGGCGGACGAGGGCGACGATCGCCAGGGAACAGGGGCTTGAACCGCTTGCCGCCGCCATTTACGGACAGCGTCTTGATCACAGTACGCTTATCGAGGCGGAAAAGTACGTGAATCCGGATCTCGGTGTCGACTCCCCGGAGAAGGCCCTCGCGGGGGCGACGGATATCATCGCGGAGATGATCTCCGACAGCGCGGAGATGAGGAGCTGGATCCGGAAGAGGACATTTGCCTACGGAAATGTCGTTTCCGCGGCGAAGGACGCGAAAGCCCGGTCCGTCTACGAGAACTATTATGATTTCTCAAGCCCGGTTGAAAAGATGACCGGGTACAGGGTACTTGCCCTGAACCGCGGGGAGAAGGAGAAATTTCTCACGGTGAAGATCGAGGCGCCGGAGGAGGATATCCTCCGATATCTCGAGCGCAGGATAATCCGTGCGGGCAGCCCGTATACTGACGATATCCTGAAGGCTGCGGCGGAGCACTCCTACCGACGCCTGATCTCTCCGTCGATCGAGACGGATATCCGGAACGAACTCACTGAGAAGGCCGAGGACGGCGCGATCACCGTGTTCGGAAAGAACCTGCGCCAGCTTCTGATGCAGCCGCCGATCGCCGACCAGACGGTCCTCGGATGGGACCCCGCCTTCCGGACGGGGTGCAAGCTCGCCGTCGTCGACCCGACCGGGAAGGTCCTGGACACGGCCGTCGTCTACCCGACGGCGCCAACCAATGAGCAGAAGATCCGTGCCGCCAGGAACAAGGTGCGGCAGCTGATCGAGACCTACCACGTCACGCTCATCTCGCTCGGAAACGGGACAGCCTCGAGGGAGTCCGAGCAGATTATCACGGAGATCCTGAAGGAGATCCCGGACCGTGTCCACTACGTGATCACGAGTGAAGCCGGTGCCTCCGTCTACTCCGCGAGCGAGCTCGCGACCGAGGAATTCCCGGAATTCGACGTCGGCCAGCGAAGCGCCGCTTCAATCGCCAGGCGTGTGCAGGACCCGCTCGCCGAGCTCGTGAAGATCGACCCGAAGGCCATAGGCGTCGGACAGTACCAGCACGACATGAACCAGAAGAAGCTGGGCGAAGCGCTTGCCGGGACAGTCGAAGACTGCGTCAACAGCGTGGGCGTGGACCTGAATACGGCGTCCGCCTCTCTTCTCACTTATGTGTCGGGGATATCGAAGACAGTGGCGAAGAATATCGTCTCCTACCGCGAGGCCAACGGGAGGTTCGCCGACAGGCGTGAACTCCTCAAAGTCGCGAAACTGGGTCCGAAGGCCTATGAGCAGTGCGCCGGATTCCTGAGAATCCGCGGGGGCAGGAATCCGCTCGACGCGACGGCCGTGCACCCGGAGAGCTACGACGCGACGGGCCGCCTGCTCGGGAAGATGGGCCTTTCGGCCGACGCGCTCCGGGACGGGCCGGTCAGCCTCACGGTAAAGGATTACGGGAAACTCGCGGAGGAACTCATGATCGGGGAGCCGACGCTCCGCGACATCGTGAAGGAGCTTCAGCAGCCCGGAAGGGATCCCCGCGAGGATATGCCGAAGCCGGTGCTGCGGAGTGACGTGCTGGACCTCAAGGACCTGAAGGAAGGAATGATCCTCAAGGGAACGGTGAGAAATATCGTGGATTTCGGGGCATTTGTCGATATCGGAGTCCACGAGGACGGGCTGGTCCACATCTCGAGAATGACAAAGAAGAAATTCGTGAGGCATCCGCTTGAAGTCGTCAGTGTTGGTGATATAGTGGAGGTGAAGGTCCAGAGCGTCGACCTCTCGAAGAAGAGAATCGGGCTGACGATGATTCTGGACTGAGGAAATGGTTATCCGCAGATAAGCTGCAGCTGCAGGGAGGAAAGAATCTTATGAGAAAACTGGTCTTTACAGCGCTTTTTCAGCTTTTGCTGCTCATGATCGCAGTGCCGGTCTCCGCCGGCATGACAGGGAAGTGCGGTGACACGGCGACGTGGTCTCTGTCGGATGACATGGATACGCTGACAATCGAGGGCAGCGGTCCGATGTACGATTACGGCGCAGTGACCCCGGGCTGGCAGGCCTATACGGTCGATTTCACGAAAGTCGTGGTCAAGCAGGGGGTCACCCGGATCGGTTCCAACGCCTTCGTTGCCGCCAGGAACCTGAAGAACGTCAAGCTCTGCAACTCACTGGTCTCCATCGGGGAAAGCGCGTTCGAGGAGTGCGCGACTCTCACCGGGATCAATCTCGGCCCGGTGCAGTTCATCGGGAAAGACGCGTTCAATGGCTGTACCGGCCTTAATTCCATCAGCTTCTCAGCCCGCCTGAGGAAGATCCAGGACAGGGCGTTCGCCAGCTGCACGGGACTTAAGACGGTCACGTTCCCGGTGGGAACACAGGAGATCCGCGTGAATGCATTCATCGGATGTACCGCCCTGAAGGACGTGTATTTTGAGACGTCGACTACGGTGATCGGGTATTACGCCCTCGGTTATACCCTGGATTGTAAGAAAATAAAGGGATTTGTGATTCACGGTTCAAAGGGGACCACGGCGGAAGCTTACGCGGCCTCCCACGGGTTTGCCTTCCGCTCTCAGCTCGCTGAAGCCATCGTGCTGGAGCAGGAGGGCTTCCCCGTCTATACCGGAGCGCCGGTCACTTACGAATTCTCGCTTCGGGCCGCGGGTGAGATACTCACGGAGGGAGTCGACTACACGACATCGTACCAGAACAATATCGATGCCTGCGATGACAAGGCCAGGGTTTTCATTGAGGGGAAGGGGAGCTACGAGGGAAAGCTGGAGCTGTCATTTTCCATCGAACCGTTCGATCTGGGGGACGCCGATCTCGTTCCTTCGAAAGTGAACTACCTCTACACCGGCACCCCCAGGCGGCCGACCGTGACGGTCTCAAACGGGTCTTCCGTGATCCCGAAGGCAAACTACATCCTGTCATGGGCCAACAATACGGAGGTCGGCAAGGCCACGGTCACCGTGACGGCCACCGGAAGCAACTGCACGGGGAAGAATTCCGTCGGTTTCAGGATCTCGAAATATAAACTGAAAGGCGAGGAGGTCACTCTCGCGAAGACGAGCGTGGAGTACAACGGGAAGACGCAGAAGCCCGCCGTCACGGTCATGGCCGGGACGAAGAAGCTGACTGCCGGGGCCGAGTACTCCGTCACCTACACCGCCAACAGGGACGTGGGGATCGCGAAGGCGGTGGTGACCGGGAAGGGAAACTACACGGGAACGGTCACAAAGACATTTACGATCAGGCCGAAGCCGACGAAGTTCCGGTCGCTCACCCCGGTGAGCGGGGGATTCCGGGCCATGTGGTGGAAGAAAGCCGGACAGACGACCGGCTATCAGCTGCAGTGCTCATCGAAATCCGATTTTTCGGCGGACCGAAAGCTGATCACGATTCCGGACACGGCGCGCGTAGTCAGGACGGTGACCGGGCTCAAGTCCAAAACCGCCTGGTATACGAGGGTGAGGACTTACAGGAAAGTCGGAGAGAAGAAGATCTTCTCGACCTGGAGCGACACGGCGAAGATTGTCACTAATTAACCGTTATTTATCAGAAGGGAGCATGTCATGATCTATGACCTTGTCAAAAAGAACCGGAGCTACCGCGGCTACGACGAATCAGTGAGCATCAGCAGGGAGACCCTGCTCGAGTTCGCCGAGTGCGCGCGTCTCTGCCCGTCCAGCGTCAACAAACAGCCCCTGAAGTACTACCTCGCCTATGATAAGGAAACCGTGGCAAAGGTTCAGAAGGAGACCGGCTGGGCGAGGGCGCTTCCTCAGCTCACGCTGCCCCATGAGGGAAAATGTCCGACCGCGTTCATCGTGATCTGTCAGGACACGACGGTCGACCCCGCGCTCGCCAGGTACCAGAGAGACGCCGGCATTGTCGCGCAGACGATGCTGCTCGCCGCGGCGGAGAAGGATCTCGGGGGCTGCATGATCGGAAGCTTCGGAGCCGAGTCCGTGATGAAGACGCTGGACCTGCCGGATCACATCAGGCCCCTGCTGATCGTCGCGTTCGGCAAGCCCGCGGAGACCGTGGTGCTGACCGATCTGCCTGAGAGCGGCAATACCGATTACTACAGAGATGAAAATGACGTCCACTATGTCCCCAAGCGGAAGCTCGAGGACGAGATTCTCAACTGAGCGGAAGCCGGGTACGGGATTCCCGGCCGGGCCGCGGGGAGGAGTAAGAGATGCTGCCGAAAGATCCTGTCATACTGCTGAGTTATGTGAACACGGCCCTGAGGGACCGCTACGCGTCACTCATGGAATTCTGCGAGGACACGCAGACGGACATGGTCGAGCTCTGCAGCAGGCTGGACCGGATCGATTATCACTACAACATCGAGACGAACCAGTTCACCTGAGGGATGACCGAGGGTTCATGAACATTTTGGCTGAGACTGCCGGGATTTCCCCGGCATACACAGGGAGCCGCCTATGAAAATCATACTTCAGAATCTGACAAAACGTTACCCCAACCGCAACAAGAAGATCGGAGGGGAAGTCGTCGCCGTCGACCGGTTCAATTTCGAGATCCCGGACGGGAAGCTGATCGGCCTTCTGGGCCCCTCCGGCTGCGGCAAGAGCACGACGCTCAACATGATCTGCGGCCTCGAGAAGCCGACCGAGGGGAGAATCTTCTTCGGCGACAACGATGTCACGGATCTCCCCCCCGAGAACCGCGGCGTGGGCATGGTGTTTCAGAGCTATGCGCTCTACCCGCACCTTACGGTCAGGCAGAACATCATGTTCCCGCTGGAGAATTTCAGGGGAGACAAAAAGATCCCGAGAGAGGAGATGGTCAGAAGGGCGGAGGAAGCTGCGAAGCTCGTCCAGATCGAGGCCCTCCTCGACAGGAAGCCAAGGGAGATGTCAGGCGGCCAGCAGCAGAGAGTCGCGATCGCGAGAGCGCTCGTCAAGATGCCCGGTGTCCTTCTGCTCGACGAGCCGCTGTCCAACCTGGACGCCCGCCTGAGACTGCAGACGAGGGAGGAGATCCGGCGGATTCAAAGGGAGACGGGGATCACGACCGTGTTCGTCACGCACGACCAGGAGGAGG
>CACYEN010000011.1 GCA_902773435.1 uncultured Lachnospiraceae bacterium
GCGCTCACCGTCTCTTCGACGGCTTCTTCGGCCGCGCTCACTGTCTCGTCGGCAGCTTCCTCAGCTGTGCTGGCCGCTTCCGCGACGGCTTCTTCGGCTGCGCTCACCGTCTCTTCGACGGTTTCTTCAGCTGTACTGGCCGCTTCCGCGACAGCTTCCTCGACCGTGCTGGCCGCGTCTGTGACAGCCTCTTCAGCTGCGCTGACTGTCTCAGCGGCAGCCTCCTCGACTGTGCTGGCCACATCTCCTGCGGCTTCTTCAACGCCGCTTACGGCGCCGGCTACAGCACCGACCGCTTCTTCAGCTGCGCTCACGGCGTCAGCTGCGGCTTCCTCCACGACGCTGGCCGCGTCAGCCGCTGTCTCCTCGACTGCCGCCTCAGCTTCGCTGACGACGTCAGCCGCGGCATCAGCCGCCGTACTCGCCGCGTCAGCCGCTTCGCTCTCAACGACAGCCGCCGCGCTCGAAACCGCGCTGGAAGCGCTGGAAGCTGCATTTCCGCCGGATTTTCCGCAGCCCGACATGGAGAGCGCGGTAAGACCGGCTAAAACAAAAGCCGCAATTCTTTTCTTCATTTTTCTGCCTCCTCAGTATTATTGATCACATTACACCTCTCAGTCCGGTGGACCGAAAGATTCTGACCTATAAACTCTACAGTTTCTGATTTTACCATTTCACCGCGCTGAATTCAACTTCAAAGTACACAGAAAAAGCGGATTCGTTCGGCCTCCCGTCAAAGGCCCCGTTCTTCTCCCACAAATACCTTGAACCGACTCCGCGTGGAATGGTATGATGGGGGTCTAATACACCGCGTCTTAGATAAGGAGGCATTATGGCCGAAGGACTGACGCTCTACAAACTGATCATCCTCTATATGCTGAGAAAGGTGAATTTTCCCCTTTCCAACACCCAGATCACGGAGCTGATGATCGACAAGGAGTATACCGACTATTTTCATATCCAGGAAGCTCTCAGCGACCTAGTCGAGGCAAAGCTGATCTCCATGGAGAAGATCCGCAACGCCACCCAGTACACAGCCACAATCGACGGCGAGAAGACCCTGGAGTACTTTACGGGAGAGATCTCCTATCCCATCAAGAAGGAGATCGACCGCTATCTCCGCGACAACGCCTATGAATTAAGAAATGAGAGCTGCATGCTCGCCGACTGGAAGCTCTCAGACGACGGGGGATACGCTGTCAACTGCCGCGTCAACGAAGGCAAGGAAACGATCATCGATCTCACGATCAACGTCACGACCGAGGAGGAGGCTGAGCGCGTCTGTGAGAAGTGGCCGGACAAGGCCCAGAAACTGTACGTCGAGATCATGTCCGAGCTCCTGTGAGGGAGGTGCTCCCTGCGCACAGGCTTTCAAAAGATAACAGGGGATACGCAGCATAAAAACTGCGATATCCCCTGATTCTTTATCCGTGTCCCGGTCCGCTCTTTATTCCTCGTCTTCGTCGGGATCAAATTCCCCGCTCTCCGCTCCCTCGTCATCCATGTCATCGATGAGGAGCATCCTGCTGATCGCCTTGCCGATCTTACCGAAGACGCCGCTTCTCCGCTTCTCCGCTTCCCCCTGGATTTTTCTCTTTCCAGGTTCCGCGGATTCCGCCCCGGCGGCCGCGCGGTTCTTTCCCCCGCGCCCTGCTTTCTTTCCGCGCCGCGGCTCCTTTCTGCCCCTCCCGCTCTCGGTCTTCCCGGGACGGGCGCTCTCGAGGACGGGGCTGTCGTCCTCGTCGTACTCCTCCTCAAGATCCGTCTCTGTCTCCTCAGGTTCGACAAATGTCACCGGAGCCTTTCTCTTCGTCTCCCTCTCCCCGTCCGTCTCATCGAAGCGGTGTCTCCCGCCGGGCTCGAGCCCCTTTAGGACGCTCATGTCAATCTCGGGGAGCGGCATTGACCTGCCGTCGGTACCGATAAACTCTTCCTCGTCATCCTGGTTTCCGATATATGGCTTCATAAAAGAGGGCATCCGGAAAGGAGCGCCGGAGGATTTCTTCTGACTGTCTTCCCCGCTTCCGTCTCCGCTCTCCTCGAACAGGCCCTTCGGCAGCTCCATGCCCGTGCCGTCCGCCTCTCCCCGGGCCGGTTCTCCCGTATTCTCCTCTGTATTCCCTTCTGTGTCCTCTTCAGGCTCCCCGAACGTCTCAGCGGAAATGTCCGGTTTCTCCTCCGCCGCGGGAACTCTTCGGTCTTCACTGGAAATATACCTGGTCCCCGGGTCCTCAGCGAGAGAATCCTCCGCGGGAGGCTCCTCAGCGGCAGGGTCCCCGATGAGGGGTTCCCCGGCGGGAGCAGCGTCTCCGTCAGGCACTTCCGGGTTCTCCGCCTCCGCTTCTTCCCCGGGTTCCGCTCCGGAATCCGATGCCTCCCCGCTCACGGGCATCTCTTCAACGGGCAGACCCTCTCCGGCCGCCCCTGTCAGTTCGGGCGTCCCTTCCGTCCCGTCCGGCGCGTCTGCACTCTCATCCTCTCCGTCCGTACCGCCGCTGCCTTCCGCTGACCCTTCTGATGTTTCATCCCTGCCGCCGTCGGAGGACACCGCTCTCCTGTCCTCCTCCAGTCTCTTCATCAGTTCCTGCGCGGCCTCCTCGTTCGTCCGCTCGGCGCGGCTCACGGAGGTCGCGTACTCGGCGCCCTCCTCGAACACTTTCCTCAGGAAATCCGTCTCCAGGGTCTGGTTGACGTCATATCCGTCCCTCGCCAGCTCGCCGTCGAAATACTCGTAGCGGAGAGGCAGGATCTTCACGAGGAAGAGATCCGTGGCGGAGGACCCGCCGTCGTCGTATCCGTACAGGTCCATGACGCGTCCGTACTCCTCGCTGTCCTCCGGGATAACAGACGCTTTCCCCGAAAACTGCAGTGAACTCATGTCGCCGGCCGCGGAGTAGGGGTCGAAGATGGCGGCGGAGACATTTCCGTTGTCAAAAATCCCCCTGAATTTCAGGCCTCCCCCGGTGATCAGGTAGAATGCCCGGTCGAGATAACGATAATCGGCGGGCGTGCAGCGAATGAAACCGTCCCCGCTTGTCGCGAGCGCGAGCGTGTTGTGCTGTTCGATGTAGAGCTCGATCCGCTCGAGCAGTTCGTCGTCCGGCATCGGGCAGACAGCGGTTCTCATCAGCCTGCCGACCTCGTAGCCGACTCTCGGGGCATCGTCCTCCGAGGAGATGAAGACGCCCGTGATTCCTTCTATCCCGTTCTCCCTCTCTATGTCCGCGACGAACTTCGGGTACCCCATATCCGAGAACCCGACCCCGACGAGGACGACGCGCTTTCCGGCGATCTTTTCGCGGTGAGCGCTGATATACGCCCGGATCCTGCCTGCGGTCACCGCACCGTAATAGTTGAAGACAAAGCAGAAGCCGTTGTACGGAGAGAGGTCCTCGGGGGCACTGCCGATCTCGGCAGCTCTCGTGCTTCCGATGAGGCACGCGAGACGTCCCGCAATTCTCCCGGAGGAGCTCGTCTTGCCGTCAAAAAGGAGAAGGGTTGTAATCATCTTCCGTCTGTCCTTTCCATATTCCCGTTAGTTTCACGCCGGACGGAGGCCGGCCGCTCTTTACATTATAACATTACAGCGCTAAATTCGCTGATAAAAATTTGCCTGACGTCCCTCTTTAGTGTACAATTGGTGTAAAAACCATGAATGGATTCCGTGATATGCATACATCGCTCTTTATAATATGTCTGATCATACAGGCTTTCGCCTGTATTTTTATAGGATGGTCGGGCGTCGTCGCAGTACTCGGCCTCACAAGGAAAAAGAAGAACAGTGCCGGTGTCTCCAGGTTCCACCGTTTCGCGGTGATCGTGTGCGCGAGAAACGAGGCGAACGTGCTTCCGAATCTCATGGAGAGTCTGTGGCAGCAGAATTACCCGCCGGAATGCTGGCACGTCTACCTGCTCGCGGACCACTGCACCGACGCAACCGCGGAAGTCGGGAGGCGCTATCCGTTCGTGACAGTATACGAGCGGCGGAAGGGACCCGGGACCGGCAAGGGCGCGGTGCTTCGCTTCGGCATCTCCAGACTGCTGAAGAAGAAGGCCGACTCTTTTGACGCGGTTCTGGTATTCGACGCGGACAACGTCGCGAATCCGGATTTTATGCGCCGGATCAACGAGTCCCTGTGCTCCGGGAACAGTATCGTCCAGGGCTTCCGGGTTGCGGGAGAGCCGTTCAGGACCCTCGTCACGAAGTGGTACGCGATCTACTGGCCGATCTATTCGTTCTGTTATTCCTATCCGAGGGAGAAGCTCGGCCTGTCCTGTTTCCTCACGGGGACAGGGTTCGCCGTCAAAAAGGATCTGCTGAAGCAGACCGGATGGGACACCCGCTCCGTGACGGAGGACGTCGAGTACGCGTTCCGCCGATGTCTTGAGGGAGGGAGAGCCTCCTTCTGCGTCGACGCGGTCTGCTGCGACGAGCAGCCCTCCGATTTCTCTGTGATGCTCCGGCAGCTCACGAGGTGGTGCACCGGCAATTACCAGATCCTCCGCAGCTGCTTCAGGCAGTGGTTCCGCAGATTCCGTGAGAAGCCGTCGGCCAGCCTGTTCGACAATCTCACGCTGCTGCTCGTCGGGCCGTGTTCGTTCATCTCGCTCGCGGTCACCGCCGCTCTCGCGTTCGTGACGTCGCGGATGCCCGCGCCGTTCTTCCTGATCCACGTTCTCCTGTTCTGCGCCGGGTATGTCTTCACGGTCATCGGGGCGCTGATCCTCATGCTGTACATGAAGACCGGCGTGCGAAAGGTGCTTCCTGCGATCCTGACGTTCCCCGTCTTTCTCTGGATCTATTCGCTCTGCTCCTTCTTCTCGCTCCTCTTCCCCCAGACGGACTGGAAACCGATCGCGCACAGGGGCATCAGCGGCAGCCGGGCCCCGTCCGGCAGGCGGCGCGTCGGCTGAGCGGACGTATGCCTTAAGAACGTTCCTTCCCGATAAAACAACAGGGCCGGCATCCG
Source organism: uncultured Lachnospiraceae bacterium (assembly GCA_902773435.1). Taxonomy (GTDB): domain Bacteria; phylum Bacillota; class Clostridia; order Lachnospirales; family Lachnospiraceae; genus Chordicoccus. The sequence goes on from CACYEN010000011.1 coordinate 4,971, forward strand.
CGGATGCCGGCCCTTTCAGATTATCAGACGTCCTCCCTGTAACAGCCGAGAAATGTGAACGAAGGGCACATTGCCGCGACCACGTCAAGCAGGCCGGCCGTGCGCCGGTCTTCCGACGACGCCTCGAGATCGATATAAAACAGGAACTCAAAATCCTTTCCCGGGATCGGGGTGCTCTCGATCTTCAGCAGGTTGATGCCCGCGTCAGCGAACAGCCCGAGGACTTTCGCCAGGGATCCGGCCACATGGGGCAGGGACAGGATCAGCGAGATCCGGTCTGCGCCGGGTTCCGTATACGGCTCTTTCGCGATACACAGGAACCTCGTAAAGTTGTAGTCGCTGTCGGCGATATCCCTCTTGAGGACCCGGAGGCCATAGATGCCCGCGCACTCCTCGGAGGAGATCGCGGCGATATCTCCCTTCCCGGACTCCGAAACCAGTCTTGCCGCGACCGCAGTGTTCAGGCAGGCCTCTATGCTCACGCGGTCTCCGAGGCTGTGCAGGAACTTCCCGCACTGCCCGAGCGCCTGCTCGTGGGAGACGATCTTCGTGACGTCCGGGAGCTTCGTCCTCTCCTTCGCGAGCAGGACATGGCGGATCCTCAGCCTGGAGGCGTGTACGATCGACACGTCGCGCGTCCTCAGGATCCGGTAGACGTCCTTCACCGATCCGTAGGTGTTGTTCTCGATCGGGAGGACCCCGTACGCGCACATCTTCTCTTTCACCGCGGAGGCAACCGCGTCAAACGTCCTGAAATAGAGAAATGTCCCGTTCGGAAACATCCCTGAAGCGGCCAGCTGTGAATAGGCCCCCTTCGTGCCCTGTACGGCGACGAGTACCTGTTCTTCGGTGACAGCCATCGTCAGATCTCCTCTCCGGCAGCCCTGTGAATCGCGTCCAGCCTTCTGTACAGTTTATCGAACGCCTCAGGCGTGATCGACTGGGGACCGTCGCACTTCGCGTGGGGCGGATCGTTGTGCACCTCAATGATGAGCCCGTCGGCGCCCGCGGCGATCGCCGCGCAGGCCATGGACGGGACGAGCGCGGACTTGCCCGTCGCGTGGCTCGGATCGATGATGACGGGCAGGTGCGAGAGCGTCTTCAGCGACGGAATGCAGGCGAGGTCGAGCGTATTTCTCGTGTAGGTCTCGAACGTCCGGATCCCCCTCTCGCACAGAATGACGTCGGTATTGCCGCCCGCGAGGATATACTCCGCGCTCATCAGGAGATCCTGGTAGCTGCAGGCCATCCCCCTCTTGAGGAGCACGGGTTTTCTGGTCTTTCCGAGTGCCTTGAGGAGGGAGAAGTTCTGCATGTTCCTCGCTCCGACCTGCAGGATGTCGACATCCTCGAAGAGGGGCAGCTGGCTCGCGTCCATGATCTCCGTGCAGATCGGAAGCCCCGTCGCCTCTTTCGCCTTGAGAAGAAGCCGGATTCCCTCGATCTGCATGCCCTGGAACGCGTAGGGCGACGTCCTTGGCTTGAACGCGCCTCCCCGGAGAATCGCGCCGCCGCTCTTCTTCACGGCTTTCGCGATGCCGATGATCTGTTCCTCGGACTCCACCGAACAGGGTCCGGCGATCACGGTCATCGTCCCGCCGCCGATCTCCAGGTCCCCGACCCGGATGACGGTGTCGTCAGGATGGAACTTCCTGTTCGCGTTCTTATAGGGCTCCTGCACCCGCTTGACGTTGTCCACGATATCGAGCGCGGAGATGAGGTCCACGTCGATTTCGGACGTGTCCCCGATCAGGCCGAGAATCGTCTGGTGAGTCCCCACCGTGGGATGGACTTCGATGTTCTGGGCCTCGAGCCATCTGAGGAGTCCGTTCAGCTGTTCCTGGTCCGGGTTCTGCTTTAAAATGACAATCATGTTCACTGACCTCCGGGTCGATGTCAAAAAAGGGGATCCGCAGTCCATATGACTTCGGATCCCCTGAATATCAGGTTAATGTGCTCCGCTCCCGGTCATACGGACCAAACCCTGCCCTCGTTAAAGGCAAAGCCCGCAAAGCCGAAATAATAGCTCTGAACGAAAACGGACTGACGCATGAGCCACCTCACACCGACAAAATACTTCTGTAAAAATATCACCTCACGGAAACCATGTCAAGGAATTTGTGGAGAAACGCGCCTTCTTCGGCCCTCTCTTCAGATAGTTCAGCGTGTAATGCTTCCCGCCGTACCGGTCGATGTCGATCATGATGAAGCTCGGCTCCCGCCCCTCCTGCCTGGGAAAGGCGAGACTGCCCGGATTCAGGATGTCGACCTCCGGGTCAGCCTGGTCGATCATGGGCCGGTGGGTGTGCCCGCACACCGCGATGTCGCAGTCCCGGGACTTCGCCTCGTCCGCGAGGAATGCCGTGTCCATCGATACGCCGTAGAGATGTCCGTGCGTCACGAAGATACGGTGCCCCCCGATCTCGGCGACGTCCTCCTTCGGATATTCCGAGAAGTAATCGCAGTTGCCCCTGACGAACAGGCACGGACATCCCGCCTCACGCTCGATCTCGTGTTCCAGCCCCTCCGCGTCTCCCGCGTGAACGAGATAATCGAACGGCTTCGTCTTTCTCAGGACCTCGCGGATCTCCGCCCTCTTTCCGTGGGTGTCGCTGACCACCAGTATCCTCATCCATTCCCCCGATCCGCGCCGCAATCCGGCACCGTCCCGAGATACTCCGTCAGCTTCTCCTTCATGGTCCGGAGCGCCTTCCCCCTGTGGCTGATCTCATTCTTCTCCTCCGGGGAGAGCTCGGCGGAGTATTTTCCCTTCTCGGGGACGTAGAAGATCGGGTCGTATCCGAAACCGTTCTCCCCCTTCTCCTCATAGCCGATCCTGCCCTCGAATACTCCCTCCGCGGTCAGCTCCGTCCCGTCCGGGAACACGAGGGCCGACGCGCAGACGAACCGGGCGCCCCTTTCACTTTCGGGCACGTCCCTGAGCCTTCGGAGGATCTCCCCGTTCTTTATGTGATAGGAGGTCTCTTCGCCCATCCATCTCGCCGAGTAGATGCCGGGCTCCCCGTCCATCGCGTCCACGACGAGTCCCGAATCGTCCGACATCGCGGGCTCCCCTGAGTCGGAGCAGACGGTCCTGGCTTTGATCAGGGCATTTTCCATAAACGTCTTCCCGTTCTCGACGATCTCCGTCTCGATTCCCGCCTCCTTCATGGTGACCACTTCCACGCCGAGATCCTTCAGAATCTCGCGGATCTCGCGGATCTTTCCGATATTTCCGGTCGCGAATATAATTCTCCTCATGCCTCTCCTCCGTCAGTTCGCGGTTTTTCCCCTTCCCGGGGGCTTCGGCCCGATATACTGGTAGATGTATGTCTGCAGCATGCCGTTGTAGATCTTGCGGTTTTTGTCCGCTTTCCGCCCGATGTCCTTCTCGGCGTCCTCATAAGAGGATATCAGGTACATGGACCAGGAGTCCAGATGTCTGTAGGATTCCCCGATCTCGCGGTAGAGAGCCGGCAGCGCGGCCCGGTCTTCGATTCTCTCGCCGTACGGGGGATTCGTGATGATAAACCCGTATTTCTTCGGGTGGCTGAGGTCCTTCACCGCCCTTCTCTGGAAATGGATCCTCTCCCCGACCCCGGCCGCCTCCGCGTTCTCCCTGGCGAACCGGACGGCGCGCTCGTCGATATCGTACCCCTGGATCCCGGAGGCCGGGAGCTCCGTCCTGACCGCGGCTTTCGCCTTCGCGCGCGCCCGCCGGAAGCTTCCTTCCGGCAGGATCGAAGTCCAGTCCTCGGCCAGAAATCTCCGCTTCATTCCCGGCGCTATATTTGCCTCCATCATGGCCGCCTCGATCGGAATCGTCCCCGACCCGCAGAACGGGTCGACGAGGATCCTTCCGGGCTTCCACGGGGTGAGCAGGATGAGGGAGGCGGCAAGCGTCTCCGAGATCGGCGCGATGACCGGCGACACGCGGTAGCCCCGCTTGTGGAGCGAGGCGCCGGACGTATCGATCCCGACCGTCACGACGTCCTTCTTGATCGTCACACGCAGGGGGTAGGAGGGGCCGTCCTCCGGAAACCACTCCACGCCGCAGAACATCTTCATCCTCTCGACGATGGCCTTCTTCATGATCCTCTGCACGTCCGGAGGGGAGTGCAGGGCGCTCCGGATCGAGGAGACCTTCGCGACCCAGAACTTCGCGTTCTTCGGAAGGAGCTCCTCCCAGGCGATCTTCTTCGTCTCGTCGAAGAGTTCGGTGAAGGAGCGCGCGGTGAACTCCCCGGCAAGCAGCAGCACCCGCTCGGCGCACCTGAGGTTCACGTTGGCCTCCGCCGCAGCCTCTCCGCTGCCGCGGAAGCGCACTCTCCCGTCGTTCACCGAAGAGACGGCAAAGCCCAGGTCCGCGATCTCCCTCTTGAGGACCGCCTCCGTCCCGAAATGGCAGGGGGCGATATATTCGAAATCCGTCATGTCCGTCCGCTTCTCCTCTTATATTTCCCGATTCTCAGCCGGGTCCTCACAGGTTTCCCCGCGTCCCCCATAGACGTTGAAAGAGCCCTGCCGGGGGAGCCGACAGAGCCCTTTCAGGGGAGTATAAATAATTAATAAGGGGTTTGTAAAAAAATTTTTGAAGGGTAAATTCTTTTACGAAACCTATTATATCCGATGTCCACAGGAAATGCAACATATTTTTAATAAATTTTTAACAAGTATTCACGCCGCTTTTTCCGGGCTCCGCGCCTTCCGGACATGACGGTTTACCGGGGCCGGTTTCACTGATATAATGATAATATCATATATCCGCACGGGTGAACAACATGAACAAAAGAACGGAACAGTTCTCAAACCTGATCTATATCATAATCGGTGTCTTCCTGGCCGTCGTCATGAGCGGCGCCGCCCGCTCCCCCTACAACGAGACCGGCGTTCTGCTCGGCCTGAATTTCAATCTCGTCACCTATATTGCTGCGCTCGCCGCGGCCTTCGTGCTCTGGCTCGCTCTCATGGGCGTCTCCGCCCTCTTATCCGGGCGCGGAAAAGATGACGGCGGGGAGGAAGACCGGAGCCGGACGCCGCGATCCCGCGCGCTCGACGCGGTTCTCTACCTGATCTACGGGGCGGCGGCCGCTGCCGTTCTCCTGCTCATCTACGAGATCTACATTAATGAAAACAACCTCTGGCCGGGAACCGCTTCCGCGACATTTCTCCGCCAGAAGCTGAATCACCGGTACTATTTCGCGATGATCGTCCTCGTCGCCGGCGTGCTCATGCTGACGCTCCGCCGTCTGTCCGAATCGGGCAGGAACCTGCCGTTCCGCATCGGAACCGCAGGCATCCTCGCGCTTGTCAACGCGCTCGCCACCTGGTGCCCGAATATTTTCCAGGACAACGGGGCCGGCGCGCCCCATATCCACGCGGTGCTGAACAGCATCGTGAACGTCGCCCATTTTCAGCCCTACAGCGAGCTGAACTGCAGTATCTACGGGCATTACGGGCTCATCTTCATGCCGTTTGTCAAGATACTCGGAAATGACCTCACCGCGATCATGCTCTGCATCTCCGCTTTCACGTTCGTCACGTTCTTCCTCGCCTTCTACGTCGCGGACAGATTGACCGAACATGACGGGGTCTACCTCATCGCGATCCTGGCGATCACCGGGACGACCACGATCTTCACGAGGCGCGGCCAGTACTACCAGATCAATCCGCTGAGGCTCCTGTTCCCGGTCGTCATGCTGGCGGTCCTCGTGTTCGAAAGCCTCGAGACCTCCTCGAAGAAGCTCATCGCCGTTCACATAGCAGAGTACGCCGTCGGTGTTCTCTCCGTGGTCTGGAACCTCGAGACCGGTCTCTTCTGCGTCGCCGTGTGCGCGGCCACGCGCGTCTTCCGCTCCCTCTACGGGAGGAAACTTCTCTCGGGGAAGACCGTGCTCACCCTGCTGCACGCCGTCCTTTATGCGGCGGTCTCCATCATCGGCGCCTACGCGGTCGTCAATCTCTACAACATCCTCTGCGGGGGCACCGTCAACTCGGTCAGGCTCTTTGTCTACCCGCTGTTCTCGGGAACCTACGACGTGGACAATCTCCGCGTCCCGCTCCCCTCTGTGCAGTTCCTGTATTTCTTCCAGATCGTCCTGTTCCTCGTCACCGCGCTTCTCATGATCGAGCGGCAGCGGAGGCAGACGGAGGACTCGGAGGCGATCGGCACGATCCGGTTTGCCACGGCGCTCTCCGGCCTCTCGTCCCTCGTCTATTTCATGAACAGGGCGGCCTACAGCAACATGTCGATCGCCCACATCCAGATGATCCTGCTGCTCGTCTCCTACGGCCAGTACGCGCTCGACTTCACGAGGGGCAATCTGCGCGCGAAGTTCGGAACCCCGTCGGCTTTCCTGCGCTCCTCGCTCTCCGCACTGCTCTTCGGAGGGGCCGTGTGGATGGCGGTCGAGGGCGCGATGCATATCGAAGTCTGCTACGACTACCGCTCCACGTCGGCCTGGGACAAGACGTCGTACGTCGTCGGCCTGGAGGAGCTGAACACCCGCATTCCTAAAAATACTTTCGGGTTCGGCTACTGCGTCCCGGAGGTGTGGTACCAGCTCGGCTGGGACAACATCTGTTTCATGACGGACTGGTCGGACATCAACGACTACAATCTTGAGTACGCGCTGCGGGAGGCCGTGAAACACGACGCGTTCGTGACGACGTGCAAGAATCAGAAGTTCAAGGGCTATAAGATCACGGACACGATCACGATCGGGCCCTATGATTTCAGGCTCTACGAGAAGACGAAAAACAAGCCCAAAAAGAAGACATGAATATATGGATGTATAAAGAAGTGACAGGGGTTCGCCCCTGTCACTTCTTCTGTGTTTTCTTTCTGATGCGCTGCAGCGCGTTGTCCACCGACTTCGGTTCTTTGCCGAGCCGCTTCGCGATCTCCCTGTAGTCAAGTCCCGAAATATTGAGTTCGAGCACCTTCCTCTCCAGCGGGCTGAGCTTCCTGCGGATCTCCGACAGGCGCTCCCCCGCGGTGACCTGCTCGATCACGATCTTCTCCGGGCTGTCCGCTACCGCCGCCTCATCCTCCCACTCCTTGTCAAGGAGCGGAACACTTGAGTTGAGCGGCTGGTTCTTCGCGCGCTGCGCGGCCTCGATCGCGTTCATGATCTGCCGGTCAACGCAGAGGGATGCGAACGTCGAAAATGACGCCGCCTTCTCCGCGTCATAATCGCGGATCGCCTTGTAGAGCCCGATCATTCCCTCCTGGATGAGATCGTCGCGGTCCCCGCCGACGAGGAATCTTGCCGACGTCTGGCGGAGAACGAGAGGTTTGTACCTCTCCATGAGCACGTCGGCAGCCTCCGCGCGGCCTTCCCGGTACGCGCTGACCAGCTGCTCGTCGCTCTGATTCTTCATAGACAGCCCCCTTTCCGCGGAAGGCGCGCGGAATTCCCGGCGCCCCCGGGCTCCCTCTCCATCACCTTCTCTGCCTGACCGCCTCGTACATCAGGACGCCCGCCGCGACGGAGGCGTTCAGGGAATCGATCCTTCCCGTCATCGGCACGGAGACCGCGAAGTCGCAGCTCTCCTTCACGAGGCGGCTCACTCCGCTCCCCTCGCTGCCGATCACAAGACCGAGCGGCCCTCTCAGGTTCGCGTCGTACATCAGCGTCCCGTCCATGTCGGCACAGGCGAACCAGATGCCCTTCTCCTTCAGCTCCTCTATCGTCCGGGAGAGATTCGTGACCTTCGCCACCGGGACGTAGTTGAGCGCCCCGGCTGACGCGCGTACGACCGTGGACGTCAGTCCCGCCGCCCGGTGCTTCGTCGTGATCACCCCGTGGGCACCCGCCTGACAGGCGGTCCTTATGATCGCCCCGAGATTGTGGGGATCCTCGATCCCGTCGAGCAGGATGAGAAACGGGGCCTCCCCCCTCTCCTCAGCCGCCGCGATGATGCTCTCCACGCTCGCGTAGTCGTAGGCGGAAACCTGGGCGATCACCCCCTGGTGATGGCCGGTCTCCGACATCTCGTCGAGCCTCTCCTTCTTCACGAAGCTGACAATGACGTCCTGCTTCTTCGCCTCGCGGAGAATCGTACGCACCGGTCCGTCGCCCAGATGCTCCTGCACAAACAGCTTGTCGACCGTCCTCCCCGAGCGGAACGCCTCGAGTACCGGATTTCTCCCCTCAATTCTGTCCATCTCTGATTCCCAGCTCCTTTTTCCAGCCTTCACTCTCGATCCCGGTCCGGATGATCTCCAAAAGTCTCTCCGCGTCACCCTTGAGATACAGCCAGCCGATCAGCGCCTCAAAGCCGGTCGCGCGCCGGTAGTCGACGGGGTCGGCATTCTTCGCGACCGTCGCCGACTTGGCGTTACGGCCGCGCCGGAATACCGCGTCTTCCTCCTCCGTGAGGCAGGGCTCGATGGCGGCCATCATTCTCGACTGCGCGGAGGCTTTGACGTAGCTCGCCTTCCTGCGGTTGAGGTCGTTCGGGCGGGCATTTCCCCTCTTCACCAGCATGGTCCGGACGGCCAGCTCATAGACCGCGTCACCCGTGAAAGCGAGCACAAGCGGGGAATAGTTCCCCGCTTCCGCCGCTGTAAAATCCGGTATAAACAGTTTCTTCAGATCTTCTTCCACTTGACTCCCTCGCGCGTGTCGAGAAGCTCGATGCCCCTCTCCTTCAGCTCGTCCCGGATCCGGTCGGCGGTCGCGAAATCCCGGTTCTTTCTCGCGGCCTGCCTCTCGGCGATCAGGGCCTCGATCTCAGCGTCGAGATCCGTCTTGCCCTGGAGCAGGATCAGGCCGAGGACATCCCCGAGCTCCAGCAGGATCCTGAGCACCTCCGCGGCGAGTTCCCCGGGAGCCCCGTCCGCAACATTTACATTGGCGAACTTCACCAGGTCGAAGACCACCGACAGGGCGTCTGCCGTGTTGGCGTCGTCGTCCATCTTCTCATCGAACTTCCGGACGAATTCCGCCGCCTCCTCCGCCGTCTTTCTGTCGTCCCCGTTTAGGACCGTGACATCTGCCTTCGCGTCACCCGCGATGTCGCGGAGCCGCTCCGCTGCCGTGCGGATTCTCTCGAGGGAGGCCTTTGCCGCCTCCATCAGGTCCTCGCTGAAATTCAGCGGGCTGCGGTAGTGGGCCGAGAGCATGAAGAGCCTCAGCACCTGCAGGTCGTATTTCTTTGAGATATCCCTGACCGTGAAGAAGTTGCCGAGGGATTTCGACATCTTCTTGTTGTTGATGTTAAGGAACGCGTTGTGCATCCAGTAGTGCGCGAACGGGACTCCGTTGGCGCAGGTCGACTGGGCGATCTCGTTCTCGTGGTGCGGGAAGATCAGGTCCTCCCCTCCGGCGTGAATATCGATCGTGTCGCCGAGGTAGCGCTTCGCCATGACTGAGCACTCGATGTGCCAGCCCGGCCGCCCGTCGCTCCACGGGGATTTCCAGCTCGGCTCGCCCTCCTTCTTCGGCTTCCAGAGGACGAAGTCGAGGGGATCCTCTTTCTCCTCCTCCCCGCTCACCTTGAGGTCGCGGAAACCCGATCTCAGGTCGTCGAGGTTCTTGTGGCTGAGCTCGCCGTAATCCCTGTAGCTGCGCGTGGAGAAGTAGACCGTCCCGTTCTTCTCGTAGGCGTGCCCCTCCTCGATCAGCTTCCCGATCATGTCGATCATCCCGTCGATCTCGAGCGTCGCCTGGGGGTGCGTCGTCGCGGGCCTGATGTTCATCGCGGCCATGTCCTTCCGGCACTCCTCGATATAGCGGGAAGCGATCTCCTCGGCGGAGACTCCCTCCTCATTGGCGGCCTTGATGATCTTGTCGTCGACGTCCGTGAAATTGGAGACGTAGTTGACCTCCCAGCCCCTGTGCTCGAGATACCTGCGGAACGTGTCGAAGACGATCATCGGGCGGGCGTTGCCGATGTGGATCAGGTTGTAGACAGTCGGGCCGCAGACATACATACTGACCTTTCCCGGCTCAATCGGAACAAAATCCTGCTTCGTCATTGTGAGTGAATTAAATATCTTCATAGAGATCCCTCTTCCTGATACATTTGCTGCGCACTCCCGCCGGCTCGAAGGGCGGGCGCCCTCCGCCGGTGTACGGTCTATTTTCCACCACATGCGGGGTCTTTGTCAATGCTTTGTCAGCGGTGCCGCCGTCTCCTCCCGGTCGTTCACACGAGCGGGTCGATCGAGGCGGCCGCCTGCGCGGAGATTCCCTCCCCGCTCCCCGTAAACCCGAGCCGCTCCTCCGTGGTGGCCTTCACGTTGACCCTGTCCTCCGGAATGCCGAGAAAGAGAGCCACGTTCTTCCTCATCTGCGGGATATAAGGCCGGAGACGCGGCTCCTGACAGACGATCGTGATGTCCGCGTTGTTGATCCGGTACCCGCGGTTTGTCAGCATCCCGCCGACCTTCTTCAGGAGTTTCATGGACGAGATCCCCTCGTACTCAGGGTCGCTGTCCGGAAAATGAAGCCCTATATCACCGAGCCCCGCCGCCCCGAGAAGCGCGTCCATCAGCGCGTGGACCGCGACGTCCGCGTCCGAGTGCCCGAGAAGCCCCTTCTCCCAGGGGATCTCCACGCCGCACAGAATCAGCTTTCTTCCGCTCACGAGCCGGTGCACATCGTATCCTGTCCCGATCCTGCTCATCTTCAGTCCGCTCCTTCCTCTTCCATGTAATAAGACGCCGGCTGGTCCAGGCAGACCGTGAGCGCTGTCGACACAGCGTAAACCGTGCTCCGGTCCCCATCCTTCAGGCAGTAGACGTCGAGCGTCGTCTCATTGGTGTCCCCGACCGAGACCGAGACGCTCCCGCCACCGCTCTTTCTCACCTCGAGCGTCATCGCGGGTTTCTCAAGTCCGTACTCCTCCAGGTCCTCCGGGTCGTCGATCACGTGCTCCACGGAGACCCCCGTCACCGAGGCGGCGAGTGTTCCCGCCTTCGTCTGGTCGACCCGGATCTCCGGGTGGGACACGCAGCTCCACAGGCCGGTGTTCCGCTCAAATTCCAGCGAGCCGTCGGGGCCGCCGTCGATCCTGATCGACTTGATCTCATTTGCGGCATAGGGGATAATCAGGTCCTTCCGGGGTGCGCTGTCCTGGGACCCGCTCCGCCTGACGGCGGCTAGCCAGAGGAGGAGTGCCAGAAGCACGGCGGCCATCGCGACCAGGGAGGCCGCCCGTCTCGTCATCTTCATCTCCGCCTCCTGACCGCCCAGACCGCGATTCCCGCGGCGAGCACCGCGGCGGGGAGCGCGAGCATGAAGAGGATGCCGAGCGCGTTCACCGCGCCCGCGCTGATCGTCGTCTGGGGCGTCGTGAGGAGCCTCGGCGCGACCGATACGGCCGTCTCGCGCCCCGTCAGGCTCTTGAGCACCCCCGTGAGGAGGGAGCTGTTGCCCTCCGGAAGCGCGGTGCTCTGCTGTATGAGCAGGGACAGCGCGTCCGCGCTGAAGAGGCAGGGCGTCGTGAAGCAGAAGAGCTTCGTCACCCCCGGATCCTCTTCCTCCTCTTCCTCCTCGTCGGCGTTGTCCTCAGGGATATCGGACTTCCCGAACGTATCCCTCGAAAATGTCTGCTCCGCCGCCACTGCCAGCACAAAATGCCCTGCCGGGTCGCCGGCTTCTTTCTCCACCGTCGTGTCGATATCCGTCTTAAGATAGGCGCTGTCCGACGTATAGAGCAGCGGCGTGACCGAGTAGGCGGCGTCCTCGTCCTCCTCGACGTTAAGCGCCTCCGCGAGTGCGCAGACGATATTCGTCCCGGCAGCCCCGGCGGTCACGTCCGAGACATCCGACACCCCGGGAATGACCAGGTAGGGGGCCTGCACAAACCGGCTCACATCGCCCTCCATGACGAGTCCGTCCGCGCGGGTGATCCCGTAGGCGGAGAGGACCGAGTCGTAATTCGGCGTATCGGCTCCGCTGAGAAGGCGGGGCATCGAGACCATCAGGGCGCGTCCCCCCGCGTAGAGATATTTGAGAACCTTGTTGGCCTCCGCGGCGGTGAGGTCCTGGCCGGGTGCAAAGATGATGAGCGCCGCGCAGTCCGCCGGGATCGTCTCGCTCAGTAGGTTGATTGAAAGCGATTCGATGTGCGCTTTCTCCATCGCGTCGGTGAACTCCGCACCGAGCGCGAGCTCCCCGTGTCCGGTCGTGCAGTAGACCTTCGTCACCGTGTCGTCGCAGGCGGCGAGGATCGCCGAGGTGATCCGGCCCTCGGCGTCGTAGGCGTAGGCGGTGTAGGTCACTTCGCCGGAGGCGTACCGGTAGAACAGGCTGTAGTCCGCGACCGCCGCTTTCCCGCCGGATACGGCGATGACGCTGTTGAGGGAGACATTTTCATCTGTGTACTGCTTCGTGAAGGCCGGGCTTCTCACCGCGTCCACCCGCTCGACGGAGACGCGCGGACTCGCCGCCTCATAGACGTCCAGCAGCTTCTCGACCCCTTCGTCCTCCTCTCCGCTCTCCGTGATGTAATAGAGCGTGACGTCCTGCTCAAGCGACCCGAGGAGTTCCCTCGTCTCGTCCCCGATCGAGAACAGCTTCTGGTCCGTGAGGTCGAGCGTCCCGCGGTCCGCCGGCAGCGAGGAGACGATCATGCAGGCGATCACCGACGCGGCGATCGCGCCCGCGGTCATCGCGAGCGTGTAGGTCCCGTGCACTCCCCGCCTTCCGATCATCGAGAAGGTGAGCGCGATTCCCGCCGCCGTCCACGCGAGGAAGAAAGCGGCGTTGGAGATCCCGAGCGACCCGGCCGCGATATCCTGGAAATGCGTGTAGTAATCCAGGACCCGGAGAACCGACTCGGTGCGCCCGCTGAACCACCCGGGCTTCACCTGGAAGAGGATGATAAAGAGCAGCGCGAGCCCCGCGAAGATACCGAAGCTCAGATAGAAATTGCCTGTCATGAACCAGGCCAGAAGGCCTGCGAGCGCGGCGAGCGCGACCAGGAAGATCAGCGCGGAGAATCCCGACGATACGATGATCGTGAAGACGCTGCCGATCATCTGGGTCACGAACACGAAGAGGAGGCAGAGGATCGCGGCGATGACGGAGTTCTCCGTCGCGGACGAGATGAACATGCCGACCGAGAGATACGCGCATCCCATGAGGAAAAACATCAGGATGCACCCGTAGTCCCAGCGCACGGTCTCCTGCCCGAAGCCCGTCATGACGAGGGGGTAGAGGCACATCACGCCGACGGGTACCGCGAATACGGTGACCTGGGCGAGGTACTTCCCGAACACGATCCCGGGGAGCCCGACGGGGGACGTCAGCAGCAGCTGGTCCGTCCTCTGGCGCTTCTCCTCCGCGAAGACCCTCATGGAGAGGATCGGGATGACGATATAGAAGATCAGGGTCGAGTTGCTGACGGCATAGTGCAGCGTCAGGGCCCCGTTGTACAGGTTGTAGAACCGGAACATGAGTCCGGCGACCAGCAGCATGACCGAGACGGCAACCGCTCCGTACAGCCCGTTCAGGCTGGCCTTCAGTTCCCTCTTATAGATCGCGCCCATCCGCCGCCTCCGTCTTCTCTTCCGTCTCGCCGCCGCTCTCCCCGGACCCGCGGCCGGCCTTCGCCCCGAGCACCTCCCGGGCGGTCGCCGCGCCGTCCTCCGCGTCCTCTCCCGTGACCTCGAGGAAGATCTCCTCGAGGCTCTCTCCCTGCCCGCCGATCTCCGCGAGCGAAAAGCCGCGGACGATCCTGCCCGCGTTCATGATCAGCACCTCGTCACAGACCTCGCCCACCTCCGCGAGAATGTGCGTGCTGAGGATCACGGTGTGCTCCCCTTTCAGCTCCCTGACCAGGTTCCGGAACTCGATGATCTGTTTCGGGTCGAGTCCCGCCGTCGGTTCGTCCAGAATCAGTACCGGCGGGTTTCCGATGAGGGCCTGCGCGAAACCGGCCCTCTGCCTGTAACCCTTGGAGAGGTTGCGGATGAGGCGGTGCTCCACGCCGTCGAGACCCAGCCTTTCGATCACACGGCGCGTCTCGGCACGTGCATCTGCCCGGGACAGTCTCTTCAGGCGGGCGGCAAAGTCCAGGTATTCCCCCACCGTCATGTCCGGATAGAGAGGCGGCACTTCGGGGAGATACCCGATCTCCCTCTTCGCCTCGAGAGGTTCCTCAATGATGTCGTGCCCGTTCACGGACGCCGTGCCCGACGTCGGCCCGAGATAACCCGTGATCATATTCATGACGGTCGATTTTCCGGCCCCGTTGAGGCCCAGAAACCCGCATACAGTCCCGTCTTTTACGGTAAAGCTGACTTCATCCGCGGCGAGGTGATCGCCGTAGCGCTTTGTGAGCCGTTTTACTTCTATCATGTGTTCCGATTACTCCGTGTGGTTCTGAATTCGGCCGCTGCAGGCGCCCCGGGGGGCACTCGCAGCGGCCTGTCAGCGGGCAGGCAGCGGTACCTGTCCGCGCTCCGATCGATCGGGTCCGTCATTTCGCCGCAATATCCCTCCGGCGGGAGAGATCCCTCAGGCAGCAGGCTGCTCCGGGAAATGCGGCAGCTCTCTTCCGCTCAGAGGTCTTCGTCAAGGAGCAACCGGACTCCCAGGGTCTTAAGCGCCTCCTCGGCGCGCTGCCTGTCCCCGGTCTTGATGATGAACGCGGCCGTTCCCTCGTGCCGCGAGAAAAGCGCATAGGTATAATCGAGATTTACCCCCGCCTCACCGAGCGCGGTGAGGAGTCCCACCAGGGAACCGGGGTGATCCTCGACCTCGATTGCCAGGACGTCCTGGAGCTGGCACACAAAGCCCCTCTCCCCGAGGACCTCGAGGGCTTTCTCCGTATCGTTTGTGATCACGCGCACGATTCCGAAATCCATCGCGTCCGAGACGTTCATCGCGCGCATGTCGATATCGTGCTCCTTCAGGATCGAACAGAACTCCGCCAGTGTGCCGGGTTTGTTCGGGATAAATGTCGTTATCTGCTTCGCCATTCGTCTTCCTCTCTCCTGCTGCTTCAGCTGTTTTAAGGGCCGCGGAGTAATTCTCCGCGGCCCCTCAAGCATTTCTTCAGATCAAAGATTCTCTTTCATGAACTTCTCGACCGCGGCAGCGGCTGCTTCCTCGTCAGCGCCTTCGACCTTGAATGTGATCATGTCCCCCTGCTTGATCCCGAGACCCATGAGGCCGAAGATCTTGGAGGCGGATGCGGACTTCGCTCCGTTTGAAACCGTCACATCACTCGCCAGGCTCTTCACGAGCTTCACCAGCTCTCCGGCCGGTCTGGCATGAATTCCAAGCGGATCCTGAATCGTGTAATTGAATTCTTTCATAGGCTGGTATCTCCTTTGCTGGATTTAGATAGGTTCATTATAACATGGATTTCCCCGTGTGACCATCGGCAATTCGCCGCCGGGATTTCCCGCCCCGGGGGCTCATCTGCCCTTCAGAAGGTCCGAATTGACGGGGAACGAGAAGTAAGTCTCCGGGAAGGGCTCGTTCGCGAGAGTAAAATGCCACCACTCGCAGTCGATCGGCAGAAAGCCGTTCCTCATCATCACACTGCGGAGCAGCATCCTGTTCCCGTACTGCTCGTCGGTGATGTCCCTGTAATCGGGATGGGACCTCTCCCCGAAGAAGTCGAACGGACTTCCCATATCCAGCTCGCGGCCGGTCGCCATGTCCAGCAGCGTCAGGTCGACGGTGCTCCCCCTGCTGTGGCTCGACCTTCCCGCGATGTAGCCCTTTGAAAAGAGCTCCTGCTTCTCCACCTCGGGATAGAAGTACGGCTTCATCCTGATATCCTGGTCCTCTATCCCCCACATGACAAAGTGAACGACAGCCTGGCAGGGCCGGTAGGCGTCAAAGATCTTCAGCCTGTATCCCATCACGTTCATCTCGTTGCTGACGGATTTCAGCGCCCGGGCAGCCTCCCTGGTCACGATGGCGACGGGCTGTTCATAGCCGTCGATCCGCTCGCCGACAAAATTATAGGTTGAAAAATAGCGGATCTCCTGGATAATTCCCGGAACATAGTCCGAGAGCAGGACAAAATCGCGGGAGTCACTGTTCTGTTCGAATTTCTGCATGTTACTGTTCCTTCTCCCTGTTAATGATGAAAACTCCCGCTGCAACGAGCGCCGCGGCGGCTATGTATTTGAAGAGAAACGGCTCCCCGAGCATGAGCGAGGAGAGAATGATTCCGAACACCGGGATCAGGGAATTGTAGATCCCGATCTTTCCGACCGGATGCCAGCGCAGCAGCTGATTGTAGACGGAGAACCCGATCACGGAGATCCCGACAAGGACCGCAAGATCGAGTATTCCCCCCGGGGTGACCCGCGTGATTCTCCCTGACATGCCGAGGCCCCCGGCAATCAGCATGACGCCTCCGCCGGCCAGCCCCGCGCCGGTCATGAAGAGGGCGTCCATCCTTCTGCCGAGAATCCGGGCGAGGATACCGCCGAACGCCGAACAGACAGCGTTCAGTATGATCATGCCGTCTCCCATAAATGTGACGGCGCCCCCCGGTCCGTCTCCGAGATTCAGGAGGAGAAGGCCGGAAAAGCCGACGACACAGCCGAGCACGCGCCCGCCCGTCATCTTCTCCTCGCTGAAGACCGCGCAGGACAGCAGCACAAGAAGAAATGTTCCAAGGCTGTTGAGGACGGATGCCCTCGATCCGGCGCTGTTCGACAGGCCGATATAGAAGCAGAAATAGTGGAGGGCGGTGTTGACCAGCGCGTAGGCGAGCAGCAGCGGACCGTCTTTCTTCTCAAAATGAAAACTCCTCCGCTCCATAAGCGCAAGCCCGAGCACGACGATCCCCGCGATCGTGAATCGTATCCCGGCAAACAGCGTCTTTCCGCCTGTGTCGGCGCCGTCGATCGCAAACTGCGCGAGCCCGAGTTTGATGAACGGATAGGCAGCGCCCCAGACGAACGCGGCGAGAAGCGCGAGGAACGGCGCCGCTTTCCTGTTCGCGAAGAGCGCCGCCATGCCGGCCGGCCCGGCATCGCCCGCGTTGACTCTGTGATTCTCCATAAAGGTCAGTTCCCCTGTGTCTCCATTTCCTTCACGATCTTCACGACCCGGCTCGTCCCGAGGCGGTCCGCGCCGAGCTCGATGAATTTCTCGGCGTCCTCGAGAGAGGAGATGCCTCCCGCCGCCTTGATCTTCACGTCCGGTCCCGTATATTTCGCGAACAGTTCCACATCCGCAAATGTCGCTCCGCCGCTCCCGAACCCGGTCGACGTCTTGATGTAATCCGCCTTCGCCTTCGTGACGACGTCGCAGAGGCGGATCTTCTCGCCCTCCGTGAGGGAACAGGTCTCGATGATCACCTTCAGGATCCTGTCGCCGCAGGCAGCCTTCACCATCGCGATCTCCGCCTCGATGTCCGCGTACTTCTCATCCTTCACCCAGCACAGATTGATTACCATGTCGATCTCGTCCGCGCCGTTCTTGACCGCGTCCGCCGCCATGAATGCCTTGGCGGACGACGTGTCGTAGCCGTTCGGGAAGCCGATCACGGTACAGACCTTCGTCCGGTTTCCCACATAGCGCTTCGCGTCTTCGACATAGCAGGCCGGGATGCACACGGACGCGGTCCCGTAGCGGATGGCGTCGTCGCAGAGCTTTCGGATCTCGGACCTCGTTGCGGTCGTCGAAAGCAGCGTGTGGTCGACATGGGACAGGATTTCCTTTACCTCCATCATCCTGATATCCTCCTTCTCGATGATTCAAACCTTCTCTTCTGTCCGGGCTTCTCTTCTCCCGGCTTTGCGGCTCTTCCCTCTTTATCTCACGGCCGTCACTCTGAAAAATCCATGTACAGAAGCTTCGCCAGCTCCGAATCGCGGTTCAGGATGATCGTGTTGTCTTTCCCCGACAGGGATTTTCTGAACGCGTCGAGCGACCTCAGGAAATTGTAGAAATCCGCCTTGTCGTCGGTATTGTAGGCGTCCGCAAGGACCTTCATATACTCCGCCTCGCCCTCGGCCTCGAGGATCTCGGCCTGCTTCTCGGCGTCCGCCTTCATGACGATGACTTTCCTGTCCGTCTCGTTGCGGATCTTCTGGGCTTCCGCCTCGCCCTGGGCGGTGTAGGAGGCGGCGATGTTCTGTCTCTCGGAGATCATTCGGCTGTACACCGATTCCTTGTTGTCATCAGGCAGGTCAAGGGACTTGATCTCCGCCGTGGCGATCTCGATCCCGTAATCTCCGATATCGGAATTCGCCTCATCGGTCAGCAGCTGTGTGAGCTTCTCCCCCCGCGCCTCGATGAGTTCGTCCTGGTTCATCGAGGAGATGACATTTTTCAGCGCGTTGTACACCGCCGCCTCGATTCTCTCCTCAGCGCGCACGTCCACCGCGTCGAGCGTGCGGATGTACTTCACCGGGTCGATGACCCGCCACAGCGCGTAGTTGTCGGCGATCATGCTCTTCTTGTCGCGGGTGATGACGTCCGACAGCGGGACGTCGTAGAGCTTGAGGCTCTTCGAAATCTTCTGGGTATTCTGGATGAATGGCACCTTCATCTTGAGGCCGGCGCTGTCCTCCACGCGGACGATCCTGCCGAACTGGCGGACCGCCGCGTACTCATTCCTTCTTACCGTATAAAATGACGAAAACAGCAGAACCACCGCCGCGATGACGAGTGCGGTGATGAGGACTGACCTCATGGAATTCGTCTTCATCTGTTTTTCCATATCATAAACCTCCGGATGGCGAATGAATCAGGGACATGTCTTCTCAATCGGACAGAGCGTCACTCCTCTTTTTCGGGAGTGCCTGAGAACTTCTCAATCGGATAGAGTGTCTCCGTATCCCCGTCGCTGATCACGATCTTCGCGTTCGGGAGTACTTCTTCGAGCGCCTCATAGAACAGCCGCTGCTTCGTGATCAGCGGATTCAGCCTGTACTGGTCGTACATGGCGTTGAATCTCGCGACCTGGCCCTCCGCCTCCGCGATCCGGGACTCCTTCTTCGCCTCGGCGGTCTGGATGATCTTGTCGGCGTTCGCCTCCGCCGCCGGGATCTGCTCATTCTGGTACTTGTTGGCGTTGTTGACCGCCGTATCCTTTCCCTGCTTGGCGGTCTCCACCGCCTTGAAGGCACCGACGATCTCCGATGTCGGGGGCTCCGCGTCCTGGACGGTTATGTTCACGACCTGCAGCCCGATGTTCTGCTCCGCCAGCATCTCCTGCAGCTTCGTCTTTACCTGCGCCTGAATCTGGGACTTTCCGACCGTCATCGCGTCGTCGACCGTAAAATCGATCACCGTGGAGCGGATCGCGGCGAGCGCCATATTTTTCAGGATCACTTCCGGACTCCGGCTGCTGTAGAGGTAGGCGACCGGGTCTGAAACCCTGTATTCCATGTAGAAGTCGATGTCGATCAGGTTGAAGTCGGACGTGATCATGATGCCTTCCGTATCGACGGTAAATGTCTGCCCGTCATTGTTGACCGCATATCCGATTCCCGTCCCGTGGGTCGTCGTGTCGACCTTCTCGACGTTCTGTATAAACGGGATCCTGAAATAGAGACCGGCCGTGTCCTGTCTCACGACTTCGCCGAACATGGTCACGACGGCGGTCTCCTGCTCGTCGACGCGGTATATCCCGCCCATCACGAGAAACAGGGCGGCGATGATGACGGCAGTTATGGCGCCGACCGCCGCGCCGTTCTTCTTCAGGACCGGGGGCCTCTTCCCGGGGCCTCCTCCCGCCCCCGCGCGCCGGCCCTTTCCGAATTTCACCTTCGGAGCCCCTCCGGAATCCGGATGAGAAGCTCCTCCGGATTCC
>CACYEN010000012.1 GCA_902773435.1 uncultured Lachnospiraceae bacterium
ATCGCGAAGAAGCCCTTCTACGCCGGAGCGGCGGGAATATCGCTCTGGTCGGTAGAGGAGCTGTGTTTCTTTCTCGCGAACAACCTGCCGCTCATCGACGCGGACATCGCCGGCACGCGCATGACGCGCTGGCTCACCGAGGAATTCCACATGACCCCGGTCTCCCTCCGCATGGAGAAGGAGCTCAGGGAGGGCCGGGGGCTCTCCGGCTTCCTGAGCCCGCTCTTCGTGGAGACCGGGTATTACACGCAGGCGGAGATGAAGGTGCTCGCCGCCCGCCTCTCCGCCCTTGAGTCGGCGCCCCAGCCCGAGCGCTACAGGATGAAGGCGGACGCCCTGACCAGGAACCGCAAGTACGGGGAGGCGGAGCAGTACTACCACCTTGCCGAGGAGACGGCGGACCCGGCGGACAGGAAATTCCTCGCACTCGTCACCCACAACTGCGGCGTCGCCGCCGCGAGGATGCTCGAGTACGGGGAGGCCCTGAAGGAATTCAGGAAAGCGCTCGAATACGACGACAGCGTGGAGAACAGGGAGACCTGCCTCACGGCGCTCCGGCTCATGCTGCCCGAGAAGAAGTTCATGGAGGCGGCCCGGGAGCTCAGGGCCGACGAGGAAATGATCCGGAGGGTGGACACGAAGCTCTTCGAGGCGATGGAGAAGAAGTTCCCCGAACCGGAGGATCCCGCGGAGGAAGTCGTGAAGCTGAGGCGGGAATACCACAGCGAGTCCGGGACCTGACCCGGCGGTGAAGGGGCCGGATCGCCCGCGGCACGGGATCCGCGCGGGCCGCGCGGCACTTGACGGAAAAACCGGGGTATGCTATGATGCTTTTGCTTTAGCGTATTAGCACAACAAAGTGCTTTCACGAACGGAGGGTATGTAAAATGAAAAAAAGCATGATCATTCTTGCCGCTTCTGTCTGTGCCGCCGCCATCGCGGCTTTTCCGGTCTGCGCGTCCGCCGCTGAATCCGCGGCCGAGCCCGCCGCCGTCGAGGTGCCGTCTGACGGCGACGTCGCCGATATCGTGGCGAAGGGCAAACTCGTGATCGGCATCACGGACTTCGAGCCGATGGACTACAAGGACGAGAGCGGGGAATGGATCGGTTTTGACGCGGACCTCGGAAGGAAGGTCGCCGAGGACCTCGGCGTGGAGCCCGAATTCATCGAGATCGACTGGGACAACAAGATTCTCGAGCTCAACAACAAGAGCATCGACTGCGTCTGGAACGGCATGACGCTGACCGACGAGGTGATGAAGTCGATGGACTGCACGAACGCCTACTGCAACAACGCCCAGGTCGTCGTGCTTCCGGCTGACAAGGCGGCGGATTACGCCGACGTGGAGAGCCTCAAGGAACTCCAGTTTGCCGTCGAGGCGGGTTCGGCCGGCGAGGCGGCGGCAGAGGAGAACGGCTTCTCCTACACGGCCGTCACGGCCCAGTCCGACACGCTGATGGAAGTGTCCGCCGGGACATCCGACGCGTCGATCATCGACCTCCTCATGGCGAGCGCGATGACGGGAGAGGGCACGAGCTATCCGGAGCTCACGCACACGCTCGAGCTGACGACCGAGGAGTACGGGATCGGCTGCAGGCAGGGATCCAACCTCGCCGAGTTCATCAACCAGGAATTCGTGAAATTCTACAGTGACGGGACGCTCCTTGAGACTGCCGCGAAGTACGGGCTTGAGGATGCGGTGATTCCGCAGGAGTAACCGGCAGGCAGGACAACTTTTCAGTTCCCAATATCGCGCGGTACAGGATTGTGCCGCGCGATTTGAGCGTTTTTAAAAGAAGATTCCAAGGAGAATCCCATGTTCTGGACCGTAACGATCTCCCTCCTCCGAGGGTTTCTCATGACCCTGAAGCTGTTCGGGCTGACGCTGCTCTTCTCGCTCCCGCTCGGGCTCTTCATCTGCTTCAACTCGATGAGCAGGAACCCGGTCCTCAGGCTTCCGTTCAGGTTCCTGATCTGGATCATCAGGGGAACGCCGCTCCTCCTGCAGCTCCTGGTCTTCTACTACGGGCCGGGCATCCTGTTCCACACGAACCTGTGGGGATCGGGGGATTCAGGGAGGTTCTTCGCGGCCCTCGCGGCGTTCGTGATCAATTACGCCTGCTATTTCTCCGAGATCTACAGGGGCGGAATCCAGTCGATCCCTGTCGGCCAGTACGAGGCGGGGCAGGTGCTCGGGATGACGAAAGGCCAGATCTTCAGGAAGATCATCTTCCTGCAGGTCATCAAGAGAATCGTGCCCCCGATCTCTAACGAGATCATCACGCTCGTCAAGGACACCTCCCTCGCCAGGGTGATTGCGGTCTACGAGATCATCTGGAGCGGACAGTCCTTCATCAAGGCGGAGGGCATCATCTGGCCGCTCTTCTACACCGGCGCCTTCTATCTGATTTTCAGCGGCCTGCTGACGATTCTCTTCCACTACATAGAGAGGAAACTCAACTATTTCAGGTGATCCGGAGCCGGAACCTTAAGACACGGCGGAGAGGATGAAGACATGGCACTTCTCGAGGTCAAGAATTTACGCAAGAGCTTCGGCGAGACGGAGGTCCTGGCCGATATCAATTTTACAATGGAGGAGGGGCAGGCGGTCTCGATCATCGGCTCCTCCGGCAGCGGGAAGACGACGCTCCTGCGCTGCCTGAATTTTCTGGAGAGACCGGACGGCGGGACGATCGACGTGAGAGGGGAGCGCCTCTTCGACGGCAGCGTTCCCGCCCGGTTCACGGAGGACGAGATCCGCAGGAAGAGGCTGCATTTCGGCATGGTGTTCCAGTCGTTCAACCTGTTCCCGCAGTACACCGCCCTTGAAAATGTCATGCTCGCGCCCACGCTCGCCATGAAGAGGAGCGGGCGGTCCGGCCAGGACGAGATCCGGAAGAACGCGGAGAGGCTGCTCGACCAGATGGGACTCATGAACCGGGCGGGCAATTATCCCCACCAGCTCTCGGGCGGCCAGCAGCAGCGCGTGGCGATCGCGCGGGCGCTCGCCCTCTCGCCGGACATCCTCTGCTTCGACGAGCCGACTTCGGCGCTCGATCCGGAGCTCACCGGCGAGGTGCTGAAGGTGATCCGGGAACTTGCGCGGAACCGGACCACGATGATCATCGTCACGCACGAGATGGCGTTCGCGCGCGACGTCGCGGATGTCGCCATTTTCATGGACGGGGGCAGGATCGTCGAGCAGGGGGATCCCCGCGAGGTGATCGAGAACCCGAAGGAGGAGCGCACGAAGCGGTTCCTCGCCAATTACAACAGACAGCAGGACTGAAAGGACGATCAACAGCAGGAGGACCGGTATGAAAGACGACAATGACAGATATGTGAGCCCGCTCTCCGAGCGGTACGCGAGCAGGGAGATGCAGGGGATCTTCTCTCCAGACAGGAAGTTCCGCACGTGGAGAAAACTGTGGATCGCCCTCGCCGAAACCGAGCAGGAACTCGGGCTTCCCATCACAGACGAGCAGATCGAAGAGCTTCGGACGCACGCCGACGACATCAATTACGAGGACGCGAAGCGCCGCGAAGCTGAGGTCAGGCATGACGTCATGTCCCACGTCTACGCCTACGGGCTGCAGTGCCCGAAGGCGAAGGGGATCATCCATCTCGGGGCGACGTCCTGCTACGTGGGGGACAATACCGACCTCATCCTCATGCGCGACGCGCTCCGCCTCATCAGGAAGAAGCTCATCGGCGCGATCGCGAATCTCGCGGAGTTCGCTGACCGGTATAAAGATCTTCCGACGCTGGCGTTCACGCATTTCCAGCCCGCGCAGCCGACGACGGTCGGCAAGAGGGCGACGCTCTGGATCAACGAGTTTATGATCGACCTCGAGGATCTCGACTACGTGCTCGGCTCCCTGAGGCTCCTCGGGTCGAAGGGGACGACGGGGACGCAGGCGTCATTTCTCGAACTCTTTGAGGGAGACCAGGAGAAATGCGACCGGCTGGACCCGATGATCGCGGAGAAGATGGGCTTCCCCGGCTGTTATCCCGTCTCAGGCCAGACCTACTCGAGAAAGGTCGATACGAGGGTGCTGGGCGTCCTGGCGGGGATCGCCGCGAGCGCTACGAAATTCTCAAATGACATCCGCCTGCTCCAGCACCTGAAGGAGGTGGAGGAGCCGTTCGAGAAGCAGCAGATCGGGTCCTCGGCCATGGCCTACAAGAGGAATCCGATGAGGTCCGAGCGCATCGCCTCGCTCTCGCGGTATCTGCTCGCGGACGCGATGAATCCGGCGGTGACCTCAGCCGCGCAGTGGTTCGAGCGGACGCTGGACGACTCGGCGAACAAGAGGCTGTCAGTCCCGGAGGGCTTTCTGGCCGCGGACGGGATCCTGGATCTCGTGTCAAATGTCGCCTCCGGTCTCGTCGTCTACCCGAAGGTGATCCGGAAACACCTGATGTCGGAATTGCCTTTTATGGCGACGGAGAATATAATGATGGATGCTGTGAAGGCGGGAGGCGACAGGCAGGAGCTCCACGAGAGGATCCGCGAGCTGTCGATGGCCGCCGGAAAGCATGTGAAGGAGGAGGGCAGGGACAACGACCTGCTCGACCTGATCGCCGCGGACCCGATGTTCGGCCTCACGAGGGAGGAACTCGAGGCGTCGATGGACCCGTCGCGCTACGTCGGGCGGGCACCCTATCAGACTCGGAAATATCTCGACGAAGTCGTGAAACCCCTGCTTGAGGCATGCGGGGACGATCTCAGCCGGCAGCCGGAGATCAGGGTATAATGAGAGCGGAAATCCACAGGTCCGGAGAATCCGCAATTCCAGAGGAGGAGATGTGAGATGGTAACAGCTGTAGTCGGAGCAAACTGGGGCGACGAGGGAAAAGGCAAGATTACGGACATGCTCGCGGAGCAGGCTGACATCGTAATCCGTTTCCAGGGCGGGGCAAACGCCGGACATACAATCAAGAATTCCTACGGGAAATTCGCACTTCACACGCTCCCCTCGGGCGTGTTTCACCAGGACGTGATGAACATCATCGGCAACGGCGTCGCGCTCAGCGTGGACAGGGTCGCGGAGGAACTCCGTGAGATCACGTCGAGGGGCGTGCCCGCCCCGCAGCTTATGATTTCGGACAGGGCCCAGCTCGTCATGTCCTACCACGTGCTGTTCGACGCGCTGGAGGAGGCGAGACTCGCGGGAAAATCCTTTGGCTCGACAAAATCCGGCATCGCGCCGTTCTATTCCGACAAATTCGCGAAGATCGGAATCCAGGTCAGTGAGCTCCGCGACATGGACGCGCTGAGGGAGAAGGTCGAGGGCATCCTTGTGGGTAAGAACGTCCTTCTCACTCACCTCTACGGGCAGCCCGAACTGAGGGCGGATGACATCATGGCGGAACTCGAGAGGTACAGGGAGGCGCTGGCCCCGTACGTCGGTGACACGGCCTCCTATATCGGGAAGGCCCTGAAGGAGGGGAAGACCGCGCTTCTCGAGGGGCAGCTCGGGACGATGAAGGATCCCGACCACGGCATCTATCCGATGGTGACGTCGAGCTCGACGCTCGCGGGCTACGGCGCGATCGGCGCCGGCGTTCCGCCCTATGAGATCAGGAGAATCGTCGCGGTGACCAAGGCTTACTCGAGCGCGGTCGGCGCGGGCGAGTTCGTCTCCGAGATCTTCGGGGACGAGGCCGAGGAGCTCAGGAGACGGGGCGGCGACGGAGGAGAGTACGGCGCGACGACGGGACGCCCGAGGCGGGTCGGCTTCTACGACGCGGTCGCGTCGCGCTACGGCTGCAGGCTCCAGGGCGCGACGGAGGCGGCTCTCACCGTTCTCGACGTCCTCGGCTATCTGGATGAGATCCCCGTCTGCGTCGGCTATGAGATCGACGGTACGGTGACAGACGAGTTTCCTGCGACGACGGAGCTCAGGAGGGCGAAGCCGGTCTGGGAGGTTCTTCCGGGTTGGAAGACCGATATCCGCGGAATCAGGCGGTATGAGGACCTGCCTGAGAACTGCAGGAAGTACGTCGAGTTTATCGAGGGGAAGATCGACTGTCCGGTCAGTATGGTTTCCAACGGGCCGGGACGGGAGGATATCATTTACAGGTGACAGACAGTGCTCCGTGTTCAGGGACGTGAATGCGGGGCATGTTTTTGTGCCGGCGGAACAGGGCGGCGCCGGATATGCGGGAACAGAGGTAGGACAGATGACAGGACGTATCCTTGGGAAATGCTGCGCGGCCGTGCTCGCGCTTGTTCTGACGGGAAGTGCCGCGGGGGCCGCGGAAGAGACCGTACTCCGGAGCAGGGACCTCAGGTTTGAGATCACCGTCCCGGAAGGATGGGAGGACCTTGCGGGAAGACTGACGCAGGGCAGGGCCGACGCCCCGTTCCTGATCAGGTGCGGGAGCGCGCGGGAGCCCGCCTTCCTTCTCTTCGGCTGTGAGGAGAAGAACCCGGAGGTGCTCGGAGGCTTCGATGATTATCAGGAGTGGCTTGTGAAGGGCGTGACGGAGAGCCCCCTCTTCGGGGACGTCAGGGTGTCGAATTCCATGGACATCATTATCCGTGGGCCCGGACTCAGGGGAAAGATGACCTCGTTCACGGCGAAGTACGACGTGCCGCCGGAGGATGAGGGCGGAGAGGAGGCTGCGGAGTCTGCCGTGGAATCGGCCGTGGAGCCGATCGCGGAGTCTGCCGCGGAACCGATGACGGAGTCAGCCGCGGAGCCGATCGCGGAGTCTGCCGTGGAGTCGGCCGCGGAGTCTGTCGCGGAATCGATCGCGGAAAAAACCGCGCCCGCCCCGGAAGCGGGGCAGACGCGGACCGTGGACGTCATCTGCAGGCTCTACGCGATCGAGGGCGTGCGCGAGTACTATCAGTTCTTCTGCTGGACCGGCGCGGACAGGGCCGCGGAGATGGGCCTCGTCTTCGACAGGATCGTGAATTCCCTGCGGATCATGAGATGACGGAGGGTGGAGAGGACCGCTCCGGTCAGGCGGGGACTTTCACGCCGACGGAGGCGAGCTTCTCCATCATGTCGTTGTAGCCGGTGAACCTGATCGCGGCAAAGCCGAGCTCTCTCGCGGTGTCGACGTTCGGGGCATTGTCGTCGATGAAGACGCACCTCGAGGGGGTCAGGTTGTACTTCGAGACCAGCTCCCCGTAGATGCCCCGGCCGGGCTTCGTCATGTGGACTTCGTAGGAGAAGACGCCGCCGTCCATGTAACGGAGGAAATCAAACACGCCCTTCTCCTCATTGTGTTCGCGGGAGTGTTTCTCCCAGTTGGAGAGGTAATACACCTTATAGCCCCGTCTCTTCAGTTCCCTGACCAGGTTCTCCGTGTACCAGTAAGGGGAGATGCAGTCGACCAGGCTCCTGAGATACCGCATGATTTCGTCCCCGTATTCGGGCGAAACGGCGGCGCAGTCGCTGAGAACGTCCTCGTAATCTTTGTTCCCGAGGTCAAACTCCTCCCAGAGACCCGAGAAGAGGATCTTCTCGCGGATGACCTGCATACATCCGTCGGAGATCCCGAGTTCCTCGGCGCGCTCCTCCCAGGCGAATTCGGCGAGGACGCCCCCGAGATCGAACACGACGCAGTCGATTATCGCGGACTTCGAGGGGTTAACGGCCTTCGCCATGAGCAGGACCAGGTAGAGAAAGACCGGGACGATGATCGTGCAGCCGAGGCTTGCCCGGAAGAGCGACTGCGCGAGATCACTCCTGATCAGGGCGAAGATAAGCGACAGGATATACATGGACGCGAGAAGGATGATCGCGATCCAGGCGAGAATGCGTTTTGTCTTTTTCATCTTATATTCCTTTCTAAATTCCGCTCTATTATAGCGAATCGGAACTTTGTTGTCGACCGCGAATGGATTCTTGTCAAATAAAAGGCGCTGTGATATAGTCATAGGACAGCGCGTTTTCGCGGAAGGGAGAGCATCCCGCGGGCGCGCGGGATGCGGAGTGTATCCGGATCTTAAGGGCCGGAGGGCATGGCCGCCGGCGGTGAGAAGAATGGAGAATGAAACCATGGCTGAGAAAAACAACATGAACGACGCGCTTCAGGAAGAGCTGAAGGTGGATGAGAACACGCTTCTCGGAAAATGGCGTAAGAAAGCCTACGACGAGAACGCCGACAAGAACTGGCTGAACCGGTTCTGGGACGACTATTTCAAGAAGGAGAAGGCGATTTACGCGGAACTCCTCAGGAATCCGGACGAGGAAGTGAAGGGGACGGTCTCCGGGCTCGCGGAGAAGTTCGAGGTTCCCGTCGAGATCATGACCGGCTTCCTCGACGGAATCAATGATTCCCTGAAGGAGAAAAATCCGATCGAGACCATGGACGAGGACACCGAGGTGAGCCTCGCGTTCGACAAAGAGCGCCTCTACAAGAACATGGTCGACGCGAAGGCCGACTGGCTCTATGAACTGCCGGAGTGGGACGCGATCTACACGAAGGAAGAGCAGCACACGCTCTACATGGAGCAGAAGAAGTCGGGAACGATCGTCAAACCGAAGAAGATCGGGAGAAATGACCCCTGTCCGTGCGGGTCGGGCAAGAAGTACAAGTACTGCTGCGGCAGGAACGCCTGACCGGAGCCGGGGTATTTGGGAAATGTCCCGGACCTGCCGGAACCTTCAGGAAGATGGCCCCGGAAAAGTCCGGAATATATATGTTGACTGCCATATCCGGATGTGATATAGTAGCACAGGTAAAAACAAGCAGAGTGTCCACTCTCACCCCGGAGCGTCTGTTGACAGCGACGGGTGTTGATAAGAAGCCCTGAGAGCGTGCCGAGAGGCATGCGGATTTCAGCGGTATTTCTGGTATCCACAGCGGACAGTCTCTGACTGGCCGCTTTTTTGCGCCGCGCGTCGGAGCGGAGATCCAGGCATTTATCAGAAGAGGTGAGCACCGGACGGAACGCAGGCATCAGGCCTTAAATCTGAGGAGGAAACGAAGATTAGCGACTTAATGATTAACGAACAGATCCGTGATCGCGAGATCCGTCTGATCGGAGAAAACGGCGAACAGCTGGGCATCATGTCTGCCCGTGAAGCGCAGGCGAAAGCCGATGAGGCAGGCCTTGACCTGGTCAAGATCGCGCCGAAGGCTCAGCCGCCGGTCTGCAAGATTATCGATTACAGCAAATATCGGTATGAGCAGTCCCGCAAGGAGAAAGAAGCGCGCAGGAAGCAGAAGATCGTGGAGATCAAGGAGATCCGTATGTCCCCGAATATCGACACGAACGACCTCAACACAAAAGTTGCCGCTGCAAGGAAGTTCCTGCAGAAGGGCAACAAGGTCAAGGTCAGCATCCGTTTCCGCGGCCGCGAGATGACGCATACGTCAGCGAGCAGACCGATGATGGATGATTTTGCGGCCCAGCTTTCCGACATTGCCGTTGTCGAGAAACCCCCGAAGATGGAAGGTCGTTTCATGACGATGTTCCTGACCGAGAAAAAATAACGAGAGGAGTACAGTACCATGCCCAAGATGAAGACAAAAAGAGCGGCTGCCAAGCGTTTTCACGTGACGGGGAGCGGAAAGCTCAAGAGAATGAAAGCCTATAAGAGCCATATCTTAACCAAGAAGGATCGCAAGATGAAGAGAAACCTTCGGCACGCGACGATCACCGATCCGTCGAACGCCAAGGTTATGAAGAAGATTTTACCGTATCTGTGATATAGATTGGAGGTATAAGAGATGGCAAGAATTAAGGGCGGACTCAACGCCAGAAAGAGACATAATCGTACACTGAAGCTCGCCAAGGGTTACTACGGCGCAAGGTCAAAGCAGTACAGGATCGCGAAGCAGTCCGTTATGCGCGCCCTCGCGAGCGCGTATGCCGGCCGCAAGCAGAAGAAGAGGGATTTCCGCAGGCTGTGGATCGCCCGTATCGGCGCCGCCGCGAGAATGAACGGGATGAACTACAGCTCGTTCATGCACGGACTCAAGCTCGCCAACATCGAGATCAACCGCAAGGTTCTGGCCGACATCGCCGTCAACGATCCGGAAGGATTCAGGACGCTCGTCGAGGCAGCGAAGAAAGCGGCCGCATAAAGAGAATGACAGATCACACATCCCGGGGGAATTCCTTCGGGATGTATTTATGAGCGCCGGGCGCGTCTGAGGCTGCCCGGACGCGCTCATGACCGCCGGACGTGTCTGTGACAGCCCGCGGGAAGGAGGTCCGATGGATCTTTTTGAATACATGTCTGAGAAGAACAAGGAGCAGGAATCGCCCCTGGCGATGAGGATGAGGCCGGTCACGCTCGACGAGGTCGTCGGGCAGCAGCACATCATCGGAAAGGGAAAGCTGCTCTATCGCGCGATCATGGCGGACAAGCTGACGTCCGTCATATTTTTCGGCCCTCCGGGGACCGGAAAGACGACGCTCGCCAAAGTGATCGCGGGAACGACCAGGGCGAACTTCAGGCAGCTGAACGCCACCACCTCCGGCAAGAAGGAGATGGAGGAGGTCACGGCGTTCGCGCGCGGGCAGCTCGGCGGCTACGGGAGGAGGACGATCCTCTTCATCGATGAGATCCACCGCTTCAACAAGTCCCAGCAGGACTATCTTCTGCCGTTTGTCGAGGACGGGACGGTCATCCTGATCGGGGCGACGACGGAGAATCCCTATTTTGAGGTGAATTCGGCCCTCCTCTCGAGATCGACGGTCTTTGAGCTGCTTCCTCTCACGAAGGAGGAGATCGCCGGGCTCATCGACCGGGCTATGGCGGACCCGGTAAGGGGCCTCGGCAGCTACGGGGCTTCCATCACGGACGAGGCCAGGGATTTCCTCGCGGACGTGGCGGGCGGGGACGCCAGGGCGGCCCTCAACGCCATCGAGCTCGCCGTCCTCACGACGGAGCGGGGGGCGGACGGAAAGATCGCGATCGACCTCGGCGTGGCGGAGGACTGCATACAGAAGCGGTCCGTGAGATATGACAAGTCCGGGGACCAGCACTACGACACGATCTCCGCCTTCATCAAGAGCATGCGCGGCTCCGACCCGGACGCGGCGGTCTACTATCTGGCCAAGATGCTTGCCGCGGGCGAGGATATCAAATTCATCGCCAGGCGGATTATGATCTGCGCGTCCGAGGACGTCGGCAACGCGGACCCGCGCGCGCTGCCGCTCGCGGTCGCCGCTTCGCTCGCCTGCGAGAGGATCGGGCTTCCGGAATCCCAGCTGATCCTGGCACAGGCTGCGATCTACGTCGCCTGCGCGCCGAAGAGCAACGCCTGCACGAACGCGATCTCCGCCGCCTCGGATTCCGTCAGGTCGAGGAGGACGAGCGTCCCGGTCCACCTCCAGGACGCCCACTACAGGGGGCACGAAAGTCTCGGGCACGGGGTCGGGTATCTCTACGCGCACGATTTCCCGAACCACTACGTGAAGCAGCAGTATCTGCCCGACGAGGTTGTCGGGGAGACGTTCTACGAGCCCACCGATATCGGCTACGAGCAGACGATCCGCGAGTATTTCAGGAAGATCCGGTCTGAAAATTAAAACAGCTTGAAAAACACTTTATTTTGAATAAAATAGTATTGATATGTCCAGAACACTGATCTACCGCGCGGGGAAGGATGACGAGGGGAGGACCGTCCGCGATGTTATCCGGGAGGACTTCCGGCTCGTCGCCCACGACATCGCCCGCGCCAAGTACAGGACAGCGGACGGCATCACCGTCGACGGGATGAAGGCGCTCGTCAGCAGGCCCCTGAGAGCCGGAGAAGAGCTCAGGGTCATCCTCGACAGCGAGGAGCCGGAGAAGATCGTCCCGGTCCCGGGGGATCTCATGGTCCTCTACGAGGACGAGGACGTCCTCTGCGTCAACAAGCCCGCGGGGATGGTCGTCCACCCGTCGCACGGCCATTTTTCGGATACGCTGTCGAACCGCGTGGCCTGGTATTACCTGAGCCGCGGGGAGGCCCATGAGGTCAGGCCGGCGGGCAGGCTCGACAAGGATACCTCGGGAGTCCTTGTCTTCGGCAAGAGCCGGTCCGCGTCGGCGCATCTCCAGGGGCAGACCGGGAACTTTCCCATCAGGAAGGTCTACGCCGCCTGCGCCGAGGGCTATTTCGAAGAGCGGTCCGGCACGATCGAAAAGCCGATCAGCCGAGAGTACGAGGAGAAGATCCGGCGCGTCGTCAGGAGCGACGGGGACAGGGCCGTGACGCATTACCGGGTCGTCTCGCAGCGCGAGGGGTACGCGGTCCTCCTGCTGACGCTGGAGACCGGGAGGACACATCAGATCAGGGTGCACATGGAATCTATAGGCCATCCGCTGGTCGGGGATCCCATTTACAACAGAGCGCGCGGAGCGGAAGGCCCCGGAAGGGCGGCCCTTCACGCGTGGAAAGCCGAATTCGGCCAGCCGTTTACCGGCGAGCGGATTGAAGTGACCGCCCCGGTTCCGGATGACCTCCGGGCTTTCATCGGCGACGCCCTCTCCGGGGAAGGAGAGGAGGCAGGCGCCGGTTTCCGTCAACACCACAAAGGAGGATTGAATGAGCAGTAAGAGCAGCGAAATCGGTACACAGGCAATCTATGACGCGAGGAGTCTCGGAACGGGACGGATGCTGGTGCTTGGTCTTCAGCACATGTTCGCGATGTTCGGGGCGACCATCGTCGTTCCCCTGATTACGGGCCTCGACGTCTCGACGACACTCCTGTTCGCGGGTCTCGGAACGCTTCTGTTCCACGTGCTTTCCAAGGGGAAAGTCCCGGCGTTTCTCGGTTCGTCATTCGCGTTCCTCGGCGGTTATGCCGCGATCGCGCCTCTTTCGGCCGACGGAACCCCGAGTGAGCTCCTTCCGTACGCGTGCTTCGGCGTGGCCTGCGCGGGCCTTATGTACCTTGTCCTGGGAGCTCTCTTCAAGGCCTACGGTCCGAGCAGGGTCATGAAGTACTTCCCGCCCGTCGTCACCGGCCCGATCATCATCGCGATCGGCCTCAATCTGGCTCCCTCGGCGCTCAACAACATCTTCGTCCCCCTGACGGACGAGAACGGCCAGGCCGTGCTGAACGCCGCCGGCGCCCCGGTCCTCCAGAACACATGGTGGGTGGCGGTCGTCGCGATCGTCATCGTCGTCGTCTGCAATATCTGGGGCAAGGGCATGATCAAGGTCATCCCGATTCTTCTCGGCGTGCTCGGCTCCTACCTCTGCGCGGCGGCTGCGGGCTACATCGACTTCACCCCCGTGAAGGAGGCGGCCTGGATCGGTATCCCCGTCCATTACGGGAACACGGTCTTCTCGATCTACAGCGGCGGCAAGGCCAATACGGCGCTTCTCGTCAGCGCAGCCGTGACGATCGTCCCGATCTCCCTCGCGACGATGATGGAGCACATCGGCGACGTGAGCGCGATCTCCTCGACGGTCGGGAAGAATTTCATCAAGGACCCCGGACTTCACAGGACCCTCGCGGGCGACGGCCTCGCGACGACGCTCGCGGCCCTGTTCGGAGCCCCGGCGAACACAACCTACGGCGAGAACACCGGCGTGCTCACGCTGACCGGGGTCTATGACCCCCGCGTCATCAGAATCGCGGCGGGATTCGCGGTCCTGCTCTCATTCTGCCCGAAGATCGCGGCGATCATCGAGGTGATGCCCGCAGCGACGATCGGCGGCATCTCGCTCGTCCTCTACGGCATGATCTCCGCGGTCGGCGTCCGCAACCTCGTGGAGACGAAAGTCGACTTATCCAAGAGCCGCAACGTTCTTGTCGCGGCCCTGATTCTTGTTCTTTCGATCGGTATCAGTTACTCTGCGGTGGGATCGGTCAACATCTCGATCGGGACGATGAATATCAGCCTCTCAGGCCTGGCGGTCGGGTCGCTTGTCGGCATCATCCTGAACGCGGCCCTGCCCGGCAAGGATTACCGTATCCCGTCGGAGCCGCCGATGAGAACCGGCGTTGACCTCCAGATCCAGCAGGGCGAGACGCTGACGGAGGTCAGCGAACGCGAGAGGATCTCCACGAAGAGAGCGGCTGAAAGCGCTGAGAGAGAGTCCAGGAGGGAGCGGGCGGAGTAAGGAGCGGGGGAGAAATCCCGGGGTCAGATCAGAAGCCCCGCCGTCACCTTGATTAGTGATTCGCCGGAGCAGACGAGCTGATCCCGCTCATCCATCGTCATCTTCGGGGCGATGACGCGCTCGATGCCGTTCGCGCCGACAACGCAGGGGAGGGACAGGCAGACATTTTCAAGCCCGTACTCCCCGTGCAGCATGGTTGACACGGGAAGGATCTCTTTCGTGTCGCGGACCACGCAGCTGCAGATGTGCGCGGTCACGGCGGCCGCCGCGTAGAACGTGGCCCCCTTCAGGCGGACGACCTGGCCGCCGGCGGATCTCACGGAGGCGAGAAGCTCGTCGTGCGTCGGAATCCTGAGCTCGGGGCGCGCCTCGAAGTAGGAATCGAACTTCTCCCCGTAGACGGTGCAGAGAGACCAGGGGATCATCGCCGTGCTGCCGTGCTCCCCGAGGACCAGGAGGCGGATGCTCTTGGGCCCCGCCTTGATGCGCGGGGCGATCTCGCTGACAAGCCTGGCGGTGTCGAGAAGGCAGCCCGTGCCGATGACCTGGTTCTCCGGAAGGCCGGAGACGCGGGAGATCGTATAGGTGATGATGTCGACAGGGTTGCTGACGACGATGTAGATGGCGTTCGGGGACTGTCTCGCGACTCGGGGGATGACGGACTCGACGATGTCGACGTTCTGCGCGGCGAGGTCCATGCGGGACTGGCCCGGCTGTCTCGGCGCCCCGAGCGTGAAAATGACGATATCGGACTCAGCCGTATCCTCATAGCTTCCCGCGGAGACCGTGACGGGATGATCAAGGACAGAGGCCCCCTGACGGATATCGAGGGCTTCCCCGCGCGCCTTGTCCGCGGCTTCGTCCAGAAGAATGATTTCTGAAGCGAGACCGGTGACCGCGAGTGAATGTGCGACAGCCGAGCCGACCCTGCCGGCTCCGAGAATGCTGATCCTGGTACCTCTTTTCATATTGATCCTCCCGTTTCGTGTGTTCGGAACGCGCAAAGAGAATATATACTGTAATTTTACTATCCGGAGCCCCATTTTTCAAGAAATCCGCGGAAATCCCGCGCTGAAATTAGACGATACATGAAAGAGGGGAGCGGGGCGGCGGTCATGTGCGTTTTCTGTGATTTCTTGTTGACAAAACAGGATGCGGACCATATAATAACATTTGCGTGATTTGAAGCGCGGCCGGAATACGGCTTTGAGGTGACGGGGTGTGGCTCAGCTTGGCTAGAGCGCCTGCTTTGGGAGCAGGAAGCCGCAGGTTCGAATCCTGTCACCCCGATTGAGTCTTACTTATGCGGGTGTAGTTCAATGGTAGAACACTAGCCTTCCAAGCTAGACACGTGGGTTCGATTCCCATCACCCGCTTTTTGTTTTTTGGTCCATTTTTTATGTGCTTGTAGCTCAGCTGGACAGAGCAACGGCCTTCTAAGCCGTGGGTCAGGGGTTCGAATCCCTTCAGGCACGGTTGTGGTGGGTGTGGCGCAGTTGGTTAGCGCGCCAGATTGTGGCTCTGGAGATCGTGGGTTCGAGTCCCACCATTCACCCTCTGCAGTTCATGTGCAGTTGCAGTACTTGCTTGATGGGCTATCGCCAAGGGGTAAGGCACAGCACTTTGACTGCTGCATTCGTTGGTTCGAATCCAACTAGCCC
>CACYEN010000013.1 GCA_902773435.1 uncultured Lachnospiraceae bacterium
CCAGAACGGGAACGGGAACGGCCAGAACGGGGAGAACAGCCTGAGTACCGGGAGCGGCCAGGAGAGCGCACCGATCCAGGGCACAGGCTCCGCATCGGACCTGCTCACCGTCGAGGAGGACGGCTCCTATACGTCGAAGGAGGAGGTAGCCCTCTACATCCACACCTACGGAAGGCTCCCCGACAACTACATCACGAAGCGCGAGGCGGAGGATCTCGGCTGGTCCTCCTCGGCGGGAAATCTCTGGGATGTCGCCCCCGGGAAGAGCATCGGCGGAAGCCGCTTCGGCAATTACGAGGGAAATCTGCCGGAAGCGAACGGCAGGAAATACTACGAGTGCGACATCGACTACGAAGGCGGGCGCCGCGGTGCGAAGAGGATCGTTTTCTCAAATGACGGACTGATCTTCTACACCGAGGATCACTACAGGACATTTGAACTGCTGTACGGAGAGGAGGACATCCTGTGAAAAAGATCGTTCTCGATTTTAAGGGTATGGAGAATTCCGAGGATATCCAGGAGTACCTGGCTTTCAAGTTTGATTTCCCGGACTACTACGGAATGAATCTCGACGCGCTCTATGACTGCCTGACCGATATCGACGAGTACACCTGCATCGGGTTTTTCGGGACGGGGGAGACGGACAGCGAAGCGGGCCGCTACCTGCAGAGACTGAAGCGCGTGATGCTGGATGCCGAGTCGGAGAATCCGCGGATCGGGGTTATTTTCGCGAATACGGACTCGGAGGACGGCAGCACCGGGATCGACGCCGACGGCTGGATGCCGGAGGGACCGGACAGCGCGGTCTGAAGGCGGGCCGGGACCGGAAAGAAGAGAGCGGAGAGAAGAGAGAACCGATAACAGGTTTTACACACATAAAGAACGCGCGGGGTCAGGAGACCTCGCGCGAATTTTTTTCGACCATGTCCCGGATGATCGTCCGGAAATATTCATCGATATGTTTCTGCTCCTCCCTCGACAGGTCCCCATAGGCGATCGGCGCCCCGTACTCCACGATGACCTCCCTCGGCTTTACGACGGGGAAATGGGCCTCAAAAATATCCGACGTCCTGTTGAAGGAGACGGGGATGATCCTGCAGCCCGTCCGCTGCGCGATCTTGAAACTGCCTCTGTGGAATGGCTGCAGCTCCGTATCCACGCCGCTCTTGTTCCGGGTCCCCTCCGGAAAGACGAAGACCGAGATGCCGTTCTTGATATAGTCAATGGCCTTCTTGATCGTCTCCATGCCCTGGCGGAGATCGTCGCGCTTCAGGAACAGACAGAAGAGGAACTTCATGTTCCAGCTGAGAAGCGGGATGTGCTCCAGATTGTCCTTCGCGATATAGCCGCAGCGGTTCTTCATCTGGCTGTAGCTGATGATGATATCGAAGAAACTCTGATGATTCGCGACGAAGAGGACGGCCTCGCCCTCGGTGATGTTGTCGAGCCCCTTGACGGTCACTTTAGTGCCGCAGATAAAAAGAAGGAATTTAAACGCCCCCTGTACGATCCTCAACATGGAGGTCTCCGCCAGGAACGGATTGAACTTCCGGATCACCGTCTCGACGAGGAGAATCGGAACAGATATGATGCAGTAGAGTATGACGAAGATAACAGCGATGAGAGCCCGGATCATATGACGATTCCTTTCGTTTTCAGGTTTTTTCCATGTTCCATCCATTATAGGACCTCCGCGGGAATCCCGCAAGTTGTCCTTGCGCGGGTTCCCGGAAATGCATATAATGTTTTGTATACAAAGAACATGGAAAAACAATCGGGAAATACAGCCGGAAACCATCGGCAAACACGCCGGCAGACAACACAACAGGAAAATTATCAGGAAACAACAGGAAAACGGACAGGTCAGACTGCCATGTATCTGAGAGCAACAGCGAAAATCAACCTTTGTCTCGACGTTCTCCGAAGGAGGCCCGACGGATACCACGACGTCCGCATGATCATGCAGATGACGGGGATGTATGACCGGCTCCTGCTGACGCCCAGAATCGGGCATCCGGGGATCAGTCTCGAGACGAATCTTTATTACATTCCCTGCGACGAGAACAATCTGGCGGTCAGGGCCGCGAAGATGCTGATGGACGAATTCGGCGTCGGCGACGGCCTGAGCATTAAGCTGGAGAAATTCATACCGGTTGCCGCCGGGCTTGCCGGCGGCAGCTCCGACGCCGCGATGACAATGGTCGGTGTCAACTCGATCTTTCACCTGGGCCTCACAAGGGAGCAGCTGATGGAGAGAGGAAGGAAGATCGGAGCGGACGTTCCCTTCTGTATCCTCGGGGGGACGGCTCTCTCGGAGGGCACGGGCGAGCTTCTGACCCCGCTGCCCCCGATGCCGGAGGCGCGTATTCTGCTCTGCAAGCCGAATATCAGCGTCTCGACCAGGGACGTCTATGGAGGACTCGTCCTCACACCCGAAACCGTCCATCCGGACGTCGACGGGATGATTGGGGCGATCCGGAGCGGAAGCGTGGAGAATATGACGGCGCCTGACCTGATGAAAAATGTACTGGAAACCGTCACCGCCGCCCGCTACCCCGTGATCCGGGAGATCGAGGACGTGATGAAGGAAAACGGAGCGCTCAACGCGATTATGAGCGGGAGCGGGCCGACGGTGTTCGGCATTTTTACGGACAGGGACAGGGCGGAAGCCTGCCGGAACCTGCTCAGGCGGAAGTATCCCGCATCGAGAACATTTCTCACATGGCCAAAGAGAAGCGGAGGGATCGGAACAAATGACAGCGGACAACCATGACAGACTGTTGAACCCGGAGGAATATATGCCTCTCCGCGAAGTCGTTTTCCTTCGTCTGCGCAGGCAGATCCTGCGGGGCGAGCTGAAACCCGGCGAGCGGCTGATGGAGATCGGCCTCGCTAACAGGCTCGGAGTTTCGCGGACCCCGATTCGTGAGGCGATCCGTAAGCTTGAACACGAGGGCCTGGTCGTGATGATCCCGAGGCGGGGCGCCCATGTCGCGGAGATCACGCGGCAGGAGCTGAACGACGTGCTGGAGGTCAGGAAGAGCCTGGAGGTACTCGCCATCACGAAAGCCTGCGGGCGGATGACGGATGAAGACGTCGATGAGCTTCGGACGGAGGAGCAGGCATTTGCCGCCAGGGTCAGGGAGCAGGATGCGGATCCTGCCGCGCTCGGACAGTTCGACGAGCGCTTCCACGACGTCATCTACAGGGGGACCGGGAACCGCCGCCTGATCCAGATCCTCAACAATCTGCGTGAACAGATGTACCGCTTCCGCGTCGAGTACCTGAAAGACACCGAGGTCCGCGAGACGCTCGTCAAGGAGCACGACGCGATCATCAAAGCCCTCGAGAAGCGGGATACGGCGGAAGCGGTCCGCATCATTTCCCTTCACATCGATAATCAGTTCAGATCCATCAACCGCGCCCTGGACACGGACGGAGAGGAGGCAGAGGATGGACAGCCGCAATGACGCGCCGATCGGAGTGTTTGACTCGGGTCTGGGAGGACTGACCGTAGCCCGCGAGATCATGCGGAACCTTCCGGATGAGAAAATTGTATATTTCGGGGACACCGCCCGTGTCCCCTACGGTTCGAAATCGAAGCAGACGGTGCAGCGCTACTCGCGCCAGATCGTGCGGTTCCTGAAAACCCAGGAAGTCAAGGCAATCGTGATCGCCTGCAACACGGCGACCGCCTCCGCGACGGACGTCGTCGAGGAGGAGGCGGAGGTCCCCGTGATCGGTGTGATCGACCCGGGCGCCAAAGTCGCCTGTGAGAATACCTCGGGCGGGAGGGTCGGCGTCATCGCGACGAAGGCCACGATCGAGAGCGGAGCCTATGTGGAGGCGATTCGCAAAATCCGCCCGGATGTCAGCGTGATCGGAAAGGCCTGTCCGCTTCTCTGCCCGCTTGTGGAGGAGGGGTGGCTCCACGACAGGATCACCGAGGAAGTGCTCATGCGCTATCTCGACGACCTCATGCGCCGCGACATCGACACCCTGATTCTCGGCTGTACCCACTATCCGCTGCTCCGCAACACGATCCGGAGACTGATCGGGGACGAGATCACGCTGGTGAATCCGGCTTATGAGACCGCGAGAGAACTGAAGGCCCTCCTGAACGACCGGCATCTTGAGGCGCAGGGACCGGTCAACCCGGACGATCCTATGCCTTACCGGTTTTTTGTGAGCGACGACGCGAGGCGGTTCGCCGAGTTCGCGAACTCGATTCTTCCGATTGACGTCAAGACCGCGCGGCTCGTCCGGATCGATGAATACTGATACTGAGATTGGAATACAGAAATCTGGATGCCGGGATCAGAATACTGGGACCGAAATCCTGAAATCTTAAAAATGGCGAAAAATACCGCGATCATCACAATTGAAAGCTTCCACGCCCAGCCCGGAGAGGAACCCGGCGGGCTGAAGGCGGAAACTCTCTCGATCTCCGGGGTTGTGAGCCGCTCCGGCGGACGGGTTCATCTTCTCTACAGGGAACAGCTGGGCGGAGATTCCCCGCTGACCAAAAATCATCTGGTGTTCGGGGAAGGGGGAGCCGAGCTGCATAAGCGGGGCGAGGTATACGCCGACCTCTTCTTCAGGGAAGGGGAACTGCTTGCGGGAACTTACAGGACGACTTATGGGGAGATGAAACTTGATATCTTCACCTCGGAACTCAGAACCGTAATATCCGACGAGGAACCGGAGGTGGAGATCCGCTACTCGATCAGGTCCGGGGGCACGGCAGTGTCGGAGGTTTGGATCAGGGTGAGAGCAGAGACGGTTGAACCGGTGGTCTGACCAGTGAGACAAAGCAACCGGGGAGATGAAATCTGGTTTCCCGGTGGCCGGACCCTCACGCTCGGGCCACCAAGAATCAAGATTTTTCCGTGCAGGAGGCGGCCAGGTTAAAGAGTACCGAGCTTGAGGGTGCCAGGCTGAAGAATCCCAACGGTCGGCATGTGCAAAGACGGCAAGTGAGAGGATATCATAAAAAGAACTGTGGTTTCGCACCGGGTAACAGTCGGTGCGAAACCACAGTTCTATATATTTATATCAATTTTTCCGGCTTTACTTCGCAAGCTTGATTTTTTGGATTTGCCGGATCCCGTCATTTCGACTTCTTTGATTTCCCGGAACCTCCTGCCTGGGCCTCAAGCTCCTTGCTGGCATTTGATCTCCAGGCGGCGAGCTTCGCGCGGATACCCTTCTTCTTTTTTTCGGGAACCGGAAGCTTTCCTCTGACCGCCTTCACGTCGGTGATATAGATGCCGGAGACCGTTGCCCTGACTTCCTTTTTGACCGGGATGATATCGAAGATGGCTTCATCGGCGATCATCGTCATGATCTTCGGGCCGGCCTTGACTTTCACGACGGGGAGCTTGCTGCGGCGCATGAGCCTGGGAACCTGGTCAATCACTGACTGGGGAAGCCCCGACTCGGTGACTCTCATCCTTTTCTTGTCGATGATCAGCAGCGTCATCTGCTGCTTCGCGGCTTCGATCTGAGCCTTCTGCTCGTTCTGCCTCTTCTGAAGCCTCTTTCCAAGAAAATAAAGTACGATGAGGACGACCACCAGGATCGCCAGTATGATCAGTAATACATGCCAGACCTGCACTTCTTCTTCCTCCGTAGACGAAAATAATGAATTCTTATTATGCCGCGCCTCCCGGCGCAAACAGAATCATAACATGAAAAATGACAGCCCGCAAGGTCAACGGTGCCAAGCCCTGTTACAACGGCATCGCGCCTTGCCTTTATGGCATCACGCCTTGCCCGAGGCGGATACAGGCGTGGGCCTCCGCGAATCAAAGACGGAGTTGACGTCGAAGAGACTCTCAAAGACATTTTTCTTGGCAGCGCCTGATTTGGCCCTCCACATCTGAAGGCCGTCGCAGTCGATGCGGCCCTGCCTGCAGAAGCCGTCCTGGATCTGCACCCAGTACTCGTTGGAGGCGTCGACGTTGGCGTAGAAGTTGTAGCCCATCTTCTTGAAGTAGGCGTAGACGTCATTCGTGGACGCGTCGTAGGGCTTCCAGCTCCCGATATCGTTGCCGTGGGCAAAGATAATCGTGTCGGTCTTTCCGGTGATGTTGGCGACCGTATTCTGCCACTTGTCCTGGTCGGTTGAGAGCGTCTCGACACTCTTGTCCGTGACGCTCAGGTGTCCCCAGGTGTGGCAGGCGAACTCCCAGCCCGCAGCCTTGCAGGCTTCCGCGACTTTCTTCGCTTCCGCGACATCCTTGTCCCAGTCGAAGTCCGGGTGAGCGTCGAGCCATTCCCCCTGATCCCGGTCAAGCCTCTCCAGCGTCTTGTAGGCGACGTCGGTGCGGTAGCCGAAAACTCCGTTGTAACCGGTCATCGCGATCAGGCCGCGGGCCCCACGGTAGGAGGCGTCCGGATGCGCCTTGATAAAGTCGTTGAGTCTCGGGACGACGTCGTAGTTTCCGATGTCGACATTTCCGTTCGCGTCCGTGTACTGGATCTTCACCTCGCCGTTCTCGTCGACGACGGCCTTGTCGCCGTATCCCTTCCCCTCATAGGAGTGGTAGTAGCTCCAGTCGTCGATCGACAGGACGTAGGGATGCTTGTCGGCGGGAAGGAGGAGGGAGCGGTTCTGCTTGAGATGGACCGTTCCGTCGTCGTCTGTGGTTTCGGTGACGAGGTCGCGCATGCGGATAAGAATCCATCCGTTGTCGTACATCTGCTGCGTGATCTTGTCGAATTCGTCGACCGTGGTCATCCACGCGTTGATGCCGGCGACCGTCTCCTCACCCCACATCGACGTGTTGAACGCCCTGTCCGGGTCAACGATCAGCGAGTGATAGAAGATATGGGGGACCTTGAGCGGATCCTTGGCCTCCAACATCGACTTTGACGCGGTGAATTTCGCGATCGCGTTGATCAGCTCGGTATCGGTGTCGTAGTCCTCCTGCTGCTGGAGCAGGGCGATTGCCCCGTCATAATCGTAGGTGGAGGCGACCTCCTCCGCCTCGGCGATCGCCGCGCGCCTGTCCGCGATCTCCTGTTCCTCGGCGGCTATCTCGGCGGCCCTTGCCGCACGGAGCTGGTCATTCTTCTTCTGGCTGGAATGAATGGAGCTGCCGACCGCCAGTGCGGCGACGGCGACGACCAGAAGGAGCACGCTCGCGTAGATGATTCGCAGCTGGCGCTGCCTCCGGCGGCGTCTTGAATTGCGTCTGTTAGCCATCTGTGACCTCATTTTCTTTGTTTACAGCGCTATTTCCGTACAGTATATCAGAAAAATGTCCGGTGATAAACAGTTTGCTCAAAAACAACCCCGGGAAGGACGACTTCCGGTGCCGCTGTTTGCCGGGAAAGGGAAGTCTGTTATAATTGATTTTCAGATCAGGGGAGGAGGCGGAGACATGAATCAGACAGTTCGGGAGAGAGTATTGATCATCGATTTTGGCGGCCAGTACAAGCAGCTGATCGCAAGGCGGGTGCGTGAGTGCGGCGTCTTCTCGGAGATTGTTCCGCACACGGTGCCGGTTTCGAAACTGGCCGAAATGGCTCCGAAGGGCATCATTCTCACGGGCGGGCCCAACAGCGTGTACGATCCGAAGTCGCCGTCCTGCGCGAGGGAACTGTTTGAACTCGGAATTCCGGTTCTCGGCATCTGCTACGGGTCTCAGCTGATGGCGGAGCGGCTTGGAGGGGAAGTAAAGAGCGCGCCGGTCAGCGAGTACGGGGACACCGAGGTGACGGTCAGCGGGGAGGAATCTGTTCTTTTTCGCGGAATTGACCGGAAAATAAGGGCATGGATGAGCCACACCGATTATATCTCCGCCGTGCCGGAAGGATTCCGGATCACGGCATTCACCGGCCACTGTCCCGCCGCGGCGATGGAGGACGCGTCCAGGAAGCTGTACGCCGTTCAGTTTCACCCGGAGGTTGTGCATACGGAGGGTGGAGCCGGGATGATCCGGAACTTTGTTCTCGGCGTGTGCGGATGCGCCGGCGACTGGCGGATGGATTCGTTTGCCGACCAGGCAGTTGCGGAGCTAAGGGAGAAAATCGGGGACAGCCACGTGATCCTCGGCCTGTCGGGCGGTGTGGATTCCTCCGTCGCGGCGGCTCTTCTCTCCAGGGCGATTGGAAAGCAGCTG
Organism: uncultured Lachnospiraceae bacterium; assembly: GCA_902773435.1. Classification (GTDB taxonomy): domain Bacteria; phylum Bacillota; class Clostridia; order Lachnospirales; family Lachnospiraceae; genus Chordicoccus. The sequence continues at coordinate 8,130 of CACYEN010000013.1, forward strand.
CACTGCGTATTCGTCGACCACGGACTCATGAGAAAACACGAGGGGGACGAAGTCGGGAGAATATTCGGTCCTGACGGGTGTTTCGACCTGAACTTCACCCGGGTGGACGCGAGGGAGCGGTTCTTCATGCAGCTCATGGGAGAGTCCGACCCGGAGTCAAAGCGCAAGGTCATCGGATCCGTCTTCCCGCAGGTTTTCGGGGACGAGGCGAGGAAGGTGAAGGGAATCGTCCGCTATATCGCCCAGGGGACGATCTATCCGGACGTCGTTGAGAGCGGGGACGGAGGCAGCGGGGACGTCATCAAATCCCACCACAACGTGGGAGGACTGCCGATTGAGCTCGTGAAGGAGCTGGGCTTCGACGAGACGCCGATCGAGCCGCTCCGGATGCTCTTCAAGGACGAGGTGAGGCGCGTCGGGCTTGAGCTCGGGATTCCCCGTGAGCTCGTCTACAGGCAGCCGTTCCCGGGGCCGGGGCTCGCGGTGAGGATCGTGGGGGAGATCACGCCGCTCAAGGTGAGGATTGTCCAGGAGGCGGATTATATTTTCAGGGAAGAGCTCGCGAAAGCGGGTGTCGACGGCGATCTCGGCCAGTACTTCGCCGCACTCACGAACATGCGGAGCGTCGGCGTGATGGGGGACCACCGAACCTACGGGCTGGCGGTCGTGCTTCGGGCGGTCCTGACAAGCGACTTCATGACGGCGGAGGCGGCGGAGCTGCCCTGGCCCGTGCTGAAGAAGTGCATGAACCGGATTATCAATGAGGTGCCGGGGGTGAACCGGGTGCTCTACGATGTGACTTCGAAGCCGCCGGGAACAATCGAGCTCGAATGATTCACAGCGTGGAATGCGCGCAAAGAACCCGGCCGGACCGCGCAGAGCTGATCCCGCGCGATTCACGGCCGGGTATAACCGAAATGATTTTTTACTTTCCGAGATGATCCGCGACCGGTTTAGAAATCGCCGCCCATGCTTTCAAGGGAATTGATCACGACGACGCAGTCAGGGTCGACGTTCTGCATGACGAAGTACATCTGGTCCATGGGGATTGCGACGCAGCCGCCCGTCCTCGGCTTCCTGTTGCCAAGGCAGTGCAGGAAGATCGCGGATCCCGCGCCCGCCGTGCCGTCCGCGTTATAACTGATGTTCAGGCAGTACTCATATTCATAGATGTAATCAACGATGTGCTCACTGTCATCCTGAGCAAGCTCGGGATAGTCCCTGATGTCGACGAGTTCATTGTAGTGGTAATCCGGATCCCCGGACCAGTAGGAGTTCTCGTCAACCTTGACATAGGGAATCGCGCATCCGGGATCGGAAGCGATGCCGAACGCCCTGTTGAAGGAGAATGTACCGACGGGGGTCTTGGCATCGCCCTCTTTGGTCTTACCGAGACCATTCATGCCGATAAAGCCGGGCGTGGTCATGATCATGTACCATTTGCCGTCAGATTCCTTCTGGTGCATCGAGACCCATGCGGTGTTCTCACCGCTCGCCTGGGCGACCACGAAGAGCTGCTGTGCCGTTGAGGCTTCAGGGAGTGCCGTGACCCAGTCGGGCGAGAGCTGCGGTTCGATGCCAAGTCTTTCACTCGGTGTGCGAAGTCCGTCTGAGATGGGGTCAGTAGCCAGTCCTTCATCTGACGCCTGTACTTCGGAAGCCGGCTCTTCTATGCTCTCGGCGGGCTCTGCGGCATATCCCGTCAGGGTGCCGAGGAGCAGGGTGAAGGCAGCTGAGAGTGCAAGTAGTTTCTTCATATAGTTTTTTACCTCCAAAAATGATAATAAATGAAAAATGAGTAGTTTCCCGGGGCGTCACAATGCGGCTTTCGCTTTGCATCCGTACTAAGCCGCCCTGATAAAGTGAATTATAAATCACAAACAGCGTCCAGACAACCGCCCAAAGTATTATACAGATGCGGCCTCAAGCACAAGCTGATCGGAGGCAGACTTTGCGTGTTCCTGTTCAAACCTCATTCAGTGGTTTTGTGTCCTTGCAGTCCATGCCTGCGAGTGTTATATAATCCGCTTGCGCGGTTATTAATATACTTTCAATCCTGGATGAAATGGGATATAATACAGGTAAGATATGTTATTTGAAGGCCACGCCTCTGCCGGTTTTTGGTGGGGGTCTGTGGCCTTCATTTAATATATCTTAAAAACCGAGGGTCTTTCCCTTTGAACCATATAAGAAGACACCGAAACGTTTAAGAATTTCTTTTCCAAATGGGATTTCATCTGGATGATTATCCATATCAAATCTCTCATCAAATGAGATCTTTCCTTATAATTCAAAGAAACCGTTCCGGTTACGGCCCCCCGTGAACTGTGCGAACGCGCAAAGAGGGAAGCGAAGCCTTGACGCGCGTCGCGGGGTTTTACTATGATACATAAAGAGACCTGAATTGTATGGCTTCAAAGAAAAATACATCAAACTACATTTTTCTACATCTTTTAAAGGAGAATAACGCATGAATTTCAGTGAACTGCTCCTCGCCCGCGAGAGCACGCGGGTCTATTCCGGCAGGGAAGTATCCAGGGAAGACATGATGAAGATCGTCGACGCAGGCCGTCTCGCGCCGAGCGGATGCAACGCGCAGCCCTGGAAATTCGTCGTGGTGGATGAGCCGGAGGCTAAGAAGAAGCTTCTCGACGCGATGGTGTTCGGAAACAATGAGTGCGCCGCGCCGTGGGCTGACAAGGCGGGCGCGTTCGTGATCGTCGCCGAGCAGAGGGCTGAAGTAAAGCCCATGGTCCTGCACTGCTACAACGACAGCCAGAGATTCGCCCAGGCGGACAACGGCAGGGCCTCCCTCAACATGTGCTACGCGGCGGCGGAACTCGGGATCGGCTCCTGCATCATCGGCTGCTTTGACCACGCGAAGATGCGCGAGGCGTTCGGCATCCCGAAGGACGTCACGCTCCGGGAACTGATCGCGTTCGGCTATCCGGAGAAGGTCTCCGAACCACGGAAGAAAATCCGCAAGCCCCTCGAGGAAGTCTGCAGTTTCAACGGATGGGAGTGACAGTCTGGTAAGACAGGAGGAGAGCAATGAAAGTCGTCCTTATGGAGCCGCTCGGCATCAGCGCGGAGACGCTTGATGCGCTTGCGGATACCCTTCGCGCCGGGGGGCATGAGTTTGAGGCGTACGATTCATTTTCAGCGGATCCGGAGGAACTCATAAGACGCGCTGGAGACGCGGATGTGCTGATGGTCGCGAACCACCCGCTTCCGGGCGAGGTGATCCGCGCGGACGCGAACCTGAAATTCGTCTCGGTCGCGTTCGTCGGAATCGACCACGTGGACACGGAAGCCTGCAGGGAGAAGGGCGTCCGCATCTCGAACACCGGCGGCTACTGCAGCGACGCCGTCGCTGAGCTGGCGGTCGGCCTCGCGCTCGACTGCCTGAGGAACATCACCGCGTGCGATTCCGCTGTCGCGGCCGGGGCGGGCAAGGGAAACCTCGCCGGACATGAGCTCGCCGGAAAGACGGTCGGAATCATCGGGACCGGCGCGATCGGCTGCAGGACTGCCGAGATCTTCAAGGCCTTCCGCTGCCGGCTGATCGGCTACAGCAGAAGCGCGCGCCCGGAGGCGGAAGCGCTCGGCATCGAGAGGATGCCGCTTGCCGAAGTCATGAGGCAGGCCGACATCGTCACGATCCACACGCCGCTCACCCCCGACACGAAGGGGCTGATCGGGGCGGAGGAGATCGGCGCCATGAAACCCGGCGCAATCCTGATCAACACGTCGAGGGGCCCGGTCGTCGACACGGACGCACTGGCGGCGGCTCTCCGGGAGGGGAAGATCAAGGCCGGAATCGACGTCTATGAGAAAGATCCGCCGCTTCCGGAAGGCCATCCGCTTCTCACGGCGCCGAACGTCGTGCGCACGCCCCACGTGGGATTCGACACGAGGGAGTCCATCGACCGGAGGGCTGAGATGGCATTTGAAAATGTCACCGCCTGGATCAGCGGTTACCCCGTGAGAGTGATGCTGTGACAACTGATATGACGGGTTTGAGGAGGACAGGGCGGAGAGCCCTGTCCTTTTTGCCCGAGCAGGGCATGCCGTCAGTCAGCGGGGAAAGTCCCCGGGGACGCCGTTGCCGGCGGTCCTGGCGAAAACGTTTAAGTGAACTCCGGAACATCAGCAATATTTGACAATAGGAGGTTTGACATTCGGGGAAGAATTGTCTATATTGTTTGTTATATAAAAATAATTTATAAAAGTGAGCGCCGACTTAATTCTTAAAGATATGAGGCGGCGTTCGACCGGAGATTCTATATGGAAGAGCTGAAATCGACGATTACCGAACGCAGGCGCAATACCAGGAACAAGATGTTCAGATATATCTATGATTCCGAAAAACCCGTCAGCAAGCAGCAGATCGCCGGAGCACTCGGATACAGCCTCCCGACAGTCCATCAGAATATCGCCGAACTTCTCGCCGCAGGCCTCATCCGGCCGGGCGAAGTCCAGAAATCGACGGGCGGACGGCCCGCGGTGGGGTACACCGTCGATGAAAAGATCCGCTATTCGGTCGGAATCGCCGTCTCCGCCTCCCAGCTCCGCATGATCATCACCGATATAAAGCAGAACGAGATCGCATTTAAGAGGATTGACCTCGAGTCCGCCGACGGCTCGGACACGGGAGAACAGATCGCCGGGGAGCTTGATAAATTTCTTGCGGAGAACTCGATCGACAGCGGCAGGCTTCTCGGAGTGGGCGTGACATTTCCCGGCGTTATCGATCAGGAGCGGGATTCGATCGTTCTCTCGCCGACGCTGGGCATGAAGGATATCTCCCTGAGCGCGGTCAGGAAGCCGATTCCCTTCCCCGTTTTCATAGAAAATGACAGCACGAGCGGAGGCGCCGCCGAATGGCTCGGCCTCACGCAGAAAGAGCGGGAGGAGGACTTCGTCTACCTCTTCCTGGAAAACGGCATCGGCGGGGCGGTCTTCATCAACGGCAAGCCCTACCTCGGGAGCTGCGGAAGAAGCGGCGAGTTCGGCCACATGTGCATCGTCCCCGGGGGAAGGCAGTGCAACTGCGGAAAGAAGGGATGCCTGGAGGCCTACTGCAGCGCGTTCCGCTTTACGAGGGACCTTGGGATCACAGCCGAGCAGTTCTTCGAGGGGGTAAGGGCGGGCAGTGAGGACTACGCGGCGCTGCTCGACGAGATCCTCGACTACCTGGCGATCGGGATCAACAATCTCAGGATGGCATTCGACTGCAACGTGATCCTCGGCGGTTTCGTGAGCCGTCTGATCGAGCCGTATCTTCCCGACCTGAGAAAGAGGGTCGCCGCGCGCAATACGTTCGGGGACTGCGCCGAATACCTGAAGCCCGGAAAGTACCCGACCAAAGCCGGGATGATGGGTGTCGCATGGCACTTTACCGAGCAGTTCATCAACGAGATCTGACAGCCCGGGGTGCCCTGTGGCAGCTTAAACGTTTGCGAAAAACTATACAAATAACAGCGGGAAACTTTGTCCAGGTTCACGAAATTCTGATTTCGCAGTGGGAGCGATTGACAGCGGACACTTCCAGCAATATCATTAAAGTAGATTTATAAAAGAACTTTATAAAACTGTCCGGGCAGGCCGGCAGTTTACGAAAATACCGGTACGCAAGAGTTTCTGGCAATGCTGTATGCAAGAGTCTATGGCAATACTATGTGAAGGAGGAAACCACTATGCTTTACATCGGAATTGACCTCGGGACATCGGCTGTGAAGCTTCTTCTTATGGATGAGAAGGGGGGCATAAGGAAGATCGTCTCCAGGGAGTACGAGCTCTGCTTCCCGCATCCGGGATGGTCGGAGCAGAGACCTGAGGACTGGATCGCCGCGATCGAGGACGGGGTCAGGGAGCTGATCGAGGGAGAGGATCCCGCGGCTGTCGCGGGAATCGGCGCGGGCGGCCAGATGCACGGGCTCGTCGCGCTCGACGCGGAGGATCATGTCCTTCGCCCGGCGATTCTGTGGAATGACGGCAGAACGCAGGACGAGACCGACTACCTCAACAACGTGATCGGCAAGGACAAGCTGACGGAGTACACGGGAAATATCGCGTTCGCCGGCTTCACCGCCCCTAAGATCCTCTGGATGAAGAAGAACGAGCCGGACCTCTTCGCGCGCATCGCGAAGATCATGCTCCCCAAGGACTACGTCAACTACATGCTGACCGGCGTCCACTGCACCGATTATTCCGACGCGTCCGGCATGCTGCTCCTCGATGTGAAGAACAGGTGCTGGTCGGAGGAGATGCTCGGGATCTGCGGAATCACTGAGGACGTGATGCCGAAGCTCTTCGAGAGCTACGAGGTGGTCGGGACGCTCAGACCCGAGGCCGCTGCTAAGCTCGGACTTCCGGAGAGTGTCAAGGTCGTCGCCGGAGCAGGCGACAACGCGGCAGCGGCGGTGGGAACCGGCGTCGTTGGACCCGGCGGCTGCAACATCTCGCTCGGGACGTCGGGGACGATATTCATTTCCAGCGACAAGTTCGGCGTTGACTCCGGGAACGCACTCCACGCGTTCGCCCACGCGGACGGCGGCTGGCACCTGATGGGCTGCATGCTCTCCGCCGCGTCCTGCAACAAGTGGTGGATGGACGAGATCATCCGCACGCAGGAATACGGAAAAGAGCAGGAGGGCATCACGGACGACATGCTCGGCAGGAACCACGTCTACTATCTGCCTTACCTGATGGGAGAGCGCGCCCCCCACAATGACCCGGCAGCCCGCAGCTGCTTCATCGGCATGACGATGGATTCCACGAGGGAGGACATGACGCAGGCGGTGCTCGAGGGTGTCACCTTCGGAATCAGGGATTCCCTTGAAGCGGCGAAAGCGCTCGGCATCAGCATCGACCGGAGCATGGTCTGCGGAGGCGGCGCCAAGAGCCCGCTCTGGAAGAAGATCATCGCGAACGTCCTCGGCATCGACCTCCTCATTCCGGAGACCGAGCAGGGCCCCGGATACGGCGGAGCGATTCTCGCGGCGGTGGCCTGCGGAGAGTACGCGTCTGTCGCGGAGGCGACGGCTGCCCTCATCAAGGTGACGGATACCGTCCATCCGGATCCGGAGATCACGGCGAGATACGAGGAGAAGTACCAGGCATTCAGGAAGCTCTACCCGGCGCTGAAGGAGATCTTCCCGGCGCTGTGAGAGAAAGGTTCTTCGGGATGGGCGCATCCCCGCGAATAACGGAAATTCATGTGAACTGTGCGGGGGCTCGGAAGGGATGCCCGCATTGAGATAACATCTGCCGCGCATCAAAGGCGCGTCAGGCATTTTAAGAAAAGGAGATCGCAATGAACAACACACCTGTTATGAAGATCGGTATTGTCGGCGTCAGCCGCGACTGCTTCCCCGCCAGCCTCACAAAGACGAGGAGAGAAGCGCTCGTAAAGGCCTATGCTGCCAAGTACGATGCCAATGACATCTATGAATGTCCGATCACGATCATCGAGAGCGAAATCGATATGGTCAACGCGCTCGAGGACATCAAAAAGGCCGGCTGCAACGCGCTCTGCGTATTCCTTGGCAACTTCGGCCCCGAGATCTCCGAGACGCTGCTCGCGAAGCACTTCGACGGACCGAAGATGTTCGTCGCTGCCGCTGAGGAAGACATCGCTGTTCTGTCCGCTGACCGCGGCGACGCGTACTGCGGCATGCTGAACGCCGGCTACAACCTGCAGCTCCGCAACGTCAACGCCTACATTCCGGAGTATCCGGTCGGCGATGCTGAGGACTGTGCGGACATGATCCATGATTTCATCCCGATCGCGAAGGCCACTTACGCGCTTCAGCATCTGAAGATCATCTCCTTCGGACCGCGCCCGATGAACTTCCTCGCCTGCAACGCACCGATCAAGCAGCTCTACAACCTCGGCGTCGAGATCGAGGAGAATTCCGAGCTTGATCTCTATGAGTCCTTCCTGAAGCATGAAGGCGACGAGAGAATTCCGGAAGTTGTCAAGGACATGGAAGAGGATCTCGGTGCCGGCAACAAGAAGCCCCAGGTTCTCGCGAAGCTTGCCCAGTATGAGCTGACCCTGAAGGACTGGGTCGAGGGACACCGCGGTTACCGCGAGTTCGTCACACTGACAACCAAGTGCTGGCCGGCATTCCAGACGATGTTCGGATTCGTTCCGTGCTACGTCAACAGCCGCCTGACGGGCCAGGGCATCCCCGTTTCCTGCGAAGTCGATATCTACGGAACGCTTTCCGAGTTTATCGGCCAGGTGGTCAGCGACGACATCGTCACGCTGCTTGACATCAACAACACGATTCCGAAGGAGATGTATGAGAACGACATCAAGGGCAAGTTCGACTACAAGTTCACGGATACGTTCATGGGCTTCCACTGCGGCAATACCTGCACGAAGAAGCTTGCGTTCTGCGAGATGAAGAACCAGGCGATCATGGCCAGGACCCTTCCGGTCGAGGTCACGAACGGCACGCTCGAAGGCGACATCGCTCCGGGTGAAATCACATTCTTCAGACTTCAGAGCACGGCTGACGGCAAGCTCCGCTCCTACATCGCCGAGGGCGAGGTCCTTCCGGTCCGCACACACAGCTTCGGCTCCATCGGCGTCTTCGCGATCAAGGAGATGGGCAGGTTCTACCGCCACGTCCTGATCCAGAAGGGCTTCCCGCACCACGGCGCCGTGGCGTTCGGCAAGGTCGGCAAGACTCTCTTCGAGGTCTTCAAGTACATCGGCGTTCCGGTCGAGGAGATCGGTTTCAACCAGCCGGAAGGCGTCCGCTATCCGACGGAGAATCCGTGGGCGTAAGGCGTTCTTTCAGGAAATAAGCATCTGACAGGGCAGGGGGCAGCACTCCTGTCCTGTTTCAGGGAGTGAGAGAGGTCAGAAAGATGAAGATACTGAGTGTTTACGACGAAGAATTCGCCGAGTACGGGAAGATCATGGAGGGCTACGACGTTCAGCCCATCATCGACGCGCTGAATGAGCATACACCGCTTCCGGAAAACGGAGTCGACTATGTCCCCGAGGAGCCGGCGATTCAGAATCTCGCCGCTGCGAAGGAGCTTGCTCCGTCGCTCTACGGCGGGCTTCCGGTCGAGTTCGGCTGGTGCAACGGACACAGCACGAAGCTGAACTGCCTCGAGTACCACAGGGACAGCGAGTTCAACCTCGGGACGGAGGACTTCGTCCTCATCCTTGCCAAGGAAGGCCAGGTAAAGGAAGGAAAGCTGGATACGTCTCTCTGCAAGGCGTTCTGTGTTCCGGCCGGAGTGCTCGTGGAAGTCTATGCCGACTCGCTGCACTACGCACCCTGCATGGCTCATCCGGGCAAGGGGTTCCGCGTCCTGATCGCACTGCCGAAGGGCACGAATGTCGGAAAATGTGAGACAGCCGGCAAAGCCTTCGAGGACAAGCTGCTCTGGGCTGCCAACAAATGGCTGATTGCGCATCCTGACTCGGCGGAAGCCGCCCAGGGTGCCTGGGTCGGACTGATCGGCGAGAATCCGGATATCGCGGGTGACATCTCCTGAGGGAGCGTCTCCCCGGGATCCGGGAGAGAAACAGCATATCCGGTGACGGCCGCGTCTGCGGCCGTCACCGTTTTTTTGACGGAAAAAAGTGTCAAAAAGAATCCGCTCGCCGGGCCTCCATTCGTCACTTTCCGAAAAAATGTCCGAATCAAACCGTTTGCGTTGTCACATCTCCGGAATCTGGGCTATAATGACTCATAATTCAGAGGAAACAGAGGGCAGACGAAGTCTGCGGAAGACGGACTTCAGGGATTTAAGGGATTTAATTTAAGGGGTTTATGACATCATCTGGAAATATAGGAAGGGTAAGAAGCAGATTTGCGAGATTTGCGGCAGCGGCTCTCTGCGCCGTGCTCTGCACGGCACCGGCATTCGCGGAGGAGGACGCACCGCTTGAGGTTGCCTACGGGTCGGCCTCGACAGGACTCAATGTCCTCGTCGGCGATGACGCGGGAGTTGAAGTCATTCCCGTGTTTGAATCCCCGGTGGACTCCCAGGTGGAAACGCCTGCGGGGCTTTCGGAGGAGGAGATGCCGGAGCCTGCCACAGTCGACCAGCCGGAGGAGATCTCCGGGGTGGAGCCGGCCGCGCAGACCGGAGAGGGAGAGGCGGAGACCTCGTCTTCCGCGGAGAACCTTCCGCAGCCGGCTGAGGGCGGTCCGGATACGGTCCGTCTCGGATTCGCGGGGGACATCAACTTCGACGAGAACTGGATGACGACGAAGTACATGGATCAGGAGGGGGGAATCGAAGCGGTCATTTCCCGGAACTTTTTTGATCTCATGCGCGGATTCGACATTTTCATGATCAACAACGAGTTCACCTACAGCACGCGGGGCGAGGAGGTGGACAAGTCGTATCATTTCCGCGCGGATCCGTCCAGGGTGGAGAATCTCCACGCGCTGGGGGCGGATATCGTGCTGCTGGCAAACAATCACATCTTTGACTACGGGGAGGATGCGCTCCTCGATACGCTTGACACGCTTGACGCCTCCGGGATCCCCTACGTCGGAGCCGGGCGCGATCTGGGCGAGGCCATGAGGCCTTACTGCTTTACCGTAAACGGACGAAAGATCGCCTATGTCGCGGCTTCGTCGGCGGAGGAGTACTCGGAGTCGATCGCGACAAGGGCGGCATCCGAGAGCGAAGCCGGGATTCTCGCCTGCTATGACCCCACGCTCTTTCTCAAGGCGATCCGGGAAGCGCAGGAAGAGGCCGACTATGTCGTTGCCAGCGTCCACTGGGGCATGGAGTACGACAGCGAGTACTACGACGAGCAGCGGGAGCTGGCGGAGCGCATGGTCGAAGCCGGAGCGGATGCCGTGATCGGGACGCATACCCACTGCCTGCAGGGGATCAATTTCATAGACGGGAAGCCTGTGTTCTACAGTCTCGGCAACTACTGGTTCAACGAGAAGGACCTCTATACAGGGCTTGCCGAGCTGACGCTCGACGTTCCCGCCGACCCGTCGAAGCCGGTGACGCTTCTTGCGACGAGGTTCTATCCGGGAACCCAGCGTGATCTCTACACGGAGATGCCGGAAGATAAAGGCAGCCGGGTTCAGATTCTGGAGTACCTGGAGGAGATCTCCAGGGGGGAGGTCAGGATCGACGGCGAGGGCTATGTGACTCCTGCCGCCTGAGCAAAAGAAGATAGGTTTCCGCAAGCCGGGGCTTATTGATAGATGTTTGCGAAGAAGTAAGAAACGATACAGTGACAGCGCAGATTAAAGGAGGATTCTGATGGAAGAAAGACGTCCGGACAACATGGAGCGGATAACAACGGAGGCCCTCGCGAAGGCATTTATCGACGAAAAAGTACAGGCGATCAAGGAACAGGTCGGTGAGAGGAGAGTCCTCCTCGCGCTCTCCGGCGGAGTCGACTCCTCCGTCGTCGCGGCGCTGCTGATCCGCGCGATCGGCCGGAACCTCGTCTGTGTCCATGTCAACCATGGCCTCCTGCGCAAGGGTGAACCCGAGCAGGTTATCAGGGTCTTCCGGGACGAGATGAACGCCAACCTGATCTATGTGGACGCGGTTGACCGCTTCCTGGACAAGCTCGCCGGGGTGGCCGATCCCGAGAAGAAGAGACACATCATCGGCGAGGAGTTTATCGACGTCTTCGCTGAAGAGGCGCGCAAGCTGGACGGCGTGGACTTCCTGGCGCAGGGAACCATCTGGCCGGATATTCTCGAGAGCGAGGCCGGAGTGAAGGCCCACCACAACGCCGGCGGTCTCCCCGCCGACATCGCCGACCGCTTTGAGCTGGTTGAGCCGGTCAGGATTCTCTTCAAGGACGAGGTCCGCATGGTAGGAAAGGCGCTCGGCCTTCCCGACAACATGGTCTATCGCCAGCCGTTCCCGGGTCCGGGACTCGGCGTGCGCTGTGTCGGCGCGATCACGCGTGACCGTCTCGAGGCGGTGCGCGAGTCCGATGCTATTCTCCGCGAAGAATTCGCGAAGAACGGCCTTGAGGGCAAGGTGTGGCAGTATTTCACGGTTGTTCCGGATTTCAAGTCGACAGGCGTGAAGGAAGGGAAGCGCACGTTTGACTGGCCGTGCATTATCAGGGCCATTAATACTACCGACGTCATGGAGGTGACCGTGGAGCATCTCCCCGACGAGCTGATCGATCATCTGGTTGAGAGGATAATCAGGGAGGTCCCGGGAATTAACCGGGTGCTGTATGATTTCACGCCGAAGCCACCGGCGACGGTCGAGTACGAATAACTGCAGAATCTGTCGCGTGACACTCAAAATGTGATCAAAAGTTACATCCTCGAATGAGCGTCTGACAGCCTAA
>CACYEN010000014.1 GCA_902773435.1 uncultured Lachnospiraceae bacterium
CGGACGCCGGTGACGGATCTAAACTCGGGACGAAGTACAGGCAGGTGCTGAAGGCCGCCTTCGTCTCGATGGACATATCCGCGAATATTCTCGTACTCCACACGGTTTCCGGGATGGCGATGGCAGCCGCTGCCGCCCTCGACAGCTTCGACTGGCCGGAGCTGCTCGGATGCATCGCGGGGGACGACACGATCATCGCGGTGATCCGTGCCCCCGGGGACGCGGAGACCGTGCTTGGCAGGATCGGCGGAATCGTGAAGCAGGAATGAGGACGGGAAGCGATGCTTAGAAATCTTCATATCAGGAATCTTGCGCTCATAAAGGAAGTGGACGTCGATTTCGCCGGCGGGCTCAACATTCTTACCGGTGAGACCGGCGCGGGAAAGTCCATCGTGATCGACGCGATCGGCCTCGCGCTCGGTGGGAGGGCCGCGAGAGACCCCGTGAGGGGCGACGGCAGCTACGCGCTCGTCGAACTCGTCTTCGAGGTCTCGGGGCCGGGAAATATCGCCGCCCTCCGCGGGCTCGGCATCGAGCCGGAGGATGGCGTCATCCTCATCTCCAGGAAGATCCAGGACGGGAGAAGCACGATCCGGATCAACGGGGAGACGGTGACCGCCTCCACGGCCAGGGAGTGCGCGGGATTCCTGATCGATATCCACGGCCAGAGCGAGCACCAGAAGCTGCTGCTCCCGGAGCGCCAGCTCGCCCTCATCGACGAGTACGGGGGAAAGAAGATCGGAGCGTTGAAGGAACGTGTATCGCGTGAATTCAGGACCTACAACAACCTGCGCCGCGAGCTGGAATCCGAGGATATGACCCCGGAGGCACGCGCGGCGAGGATCTCATTCCTGACATATGAGGTGGACGAGATCGACGCCGCCGGACTCGTCCCGGGGGAGGACGAGGAGCTGGAGACGCGCTTCCGCCGCCTGTCGAACGCTAGAAAGATCGCGGAGGCCGTCGAGGAGGTGCACCGGTCGACCGGATACGATTCTGACGGGAGCGCGGGTGAGGTCATCGGCCGGGCTGTCAGGATACTCGACGGCGTCTCCGCCTACGACGAGCGCCTGGCCGGGTTCTCGGACCAGCTGAGCGAGATCGACAGCCTGCTCAACGATTTCAACAGGGACGTCGCGGCCTACGGGAGCGATCTTTCGTTTGAGACGGACTCATTCGAGGAGATCTCGGAGCGGCTGAATCTCATCAACAGGCTGAAGACGAAATACGGCCGCACGATCAGCGACATTCTGGAGAGCGGGGAGGAGAGGCGGAACGAGCTCCGCCGGCTCGAGACCTACGAGGAGGACCGGGAGAATCTGAAGAGGCGTTTTGCGGAGGCGGAGGAGAAGCTGGCCGGAAGCTGTGCCGAGCTGACAAGGGAGAGAAAGAATGCCGCGAAGAGCTTCGTGCGCGGAGCGGTTAAGCAGTTCTCGGACCTCAATTTCGCGAACGCCGATTTCGCTGCCGAGTGGAGGGAGCTCCCCTCCTATACGGCCGGGGGAAAAGACGCGGTGGATTTCGTCATCTCGACCAATCCCGGCGAGCCGAGAAAGCCTCTCAAGAATGTCGTCTCGGGGGGAGAACTCTCGAGGCTCATGCTCGGGATCCGGACCCTCTTCGCGGACGAGGATTCGGTCGAGACGGTGATTTTTGACGAGGTGGACGCGGGAATCAGCGGAAGAACCGCGCAGAAGGCGGCGGAGAAGCTGTCCGTCGTGTCACGGACGCGCCAGGTCATCTGCATCACCCATCTGCCCCAGATTGCCGCGATGGCGGATTCCCACTACGGGATCACGAAGGACGTCGGCGCCGATTCCGCCATCACCAATATCGAACAGCTCGATGAGAGGGAGTCCGTCCTCGAGATCGCAAGGCTGATCGGGGGTGCTGAGATCACCTCGAATACGGTCGGCGCAGCGGGAGAAATGAAAGAGATGTGTCGACATTTCAAAGCCGCTGAGTTAAAATGAAGAAAAGAACACCACATTCTTCAGGAGGCACTGCGAACATCATGAAAAACATTCTGTTTGTTTCATCTGAAGGCGTACCTTTTATCAAGACAGGCGGGCTTGCCGATGTCGTCGGATCGCTTCCGAAGGCGCTGGACAAGCGGTATTTTGACTGCCGGGTTATTCTTCCCTACTACTCATGCATGGCCCAGAAGTGGAAGGATATGCTCGAATACAAGACCAACTTCTACATGGATTTCAACTGGAAGAGCTGCTACGTCGGCATCTTTGAATGCGAATATGAGGGGGTCCACTTCTATTTTATCGACAACCAGGACTATTTCAGCGGCGACAAGCCCTACGACGGGATGCCCTGGGACCTCGGCAGGTTCGCGTTCTTCAGCAAGGCGGCGCTCAGCATCCTCCCGACGATTGATTTCAGGCCCAATATCATCCACTGCCACGACTGGCAGACGGGCCTCGTCCCGGTCTACCTGAACTCGAACTTCCAGGACAACGAGTTCTACCGGGGAATCAAGACCGTCATGACGATTCACAACCTCAAGTTCCAGGGGATCTGGGACGTCAAGACGATGAAGGACATCGTCGGCCTCCCGGATTATTACTTCACCCCGGACAAGATGGAGTACAAGAAGGACGGGAATCTCCTCAAGGGCGGACTCGTCTACGCCGACGCGATCACGACGGTGTCGGCGACGTATGCCGAGGAGATCAAGATGCCCTACTACGGCGAGGGACTCGACGGCCTCATGCGGGCCAGGCAGAACGACCTCCGCGGCATCGTGAACGGCATCGACTACACGCAGTTCAATCCGGCCACGGACAAGTACCTCTACAAGAACTATGACGCGAGGACGTTCCGCAAGGAGAAAGTGAAGAACAAGACCGCCCTCCAGGCGGACCTCGGCCTCAACGTGGATCCGAAGGCGATGATGATCGGCATCGTCTCAAGACTCACGGATCAGAAGGGATTCGACCTCATCGCCTACGTGATGGACGAGCTGTGCCAGGACGCGGTCCAGTTCGCGGTACTCGGCACGGGCGACGAGAAGTATGAGAACATGTTCAGGCACTTCTCCTGGAAGTATGGCGGGAAGGTTTCCGCGCAGATCTACTACAACGAGGGACTTGCCAACCGGATCTACGCCGGCGCTGACGCGTTCCTGATGCCCTCCCAGTTCGAGCCCTGCGGGCTCTCGCAGCTGATGTCGCTCCGCTACGGGACGATTCCGATCGTCAGGGAGACCGGCGGCCTCCGCGACACAGTGGAGCCGTACAACGAGTACGAGGGGACCGGGACGGGATTCTCGTTTACGAACTACAACGCCCACGAGATGATGGCGACCGTCCGCTACGCGGAGAAGATCTACTACGACAAAAAGCGCGAGTGGAACAAGATGATCGACCGGGCGATGGCCAAGGATTTCTCCTGGGAACATTCCGCGCTGCAATACCAGGAACTCTACGACTGGCTGATCGGCTGACGGATACTGCTTCGGGTTTTTCGGGACTGCTCTTTTTACGGGGCAGTCCCGTTTGATTTTGTGGATTTTTCGGATTTTCGGTATTTGGAGGCTTTAGGGGGAGGATTCTGTTGACAAAGAACCCCGCATGTAGTATCTTTTTTTATCAGAGGCGAACACATGTTCTGGTCCCCGCCCGGGGATACGGAATTGATTAAAGGAGACATGAATTTGAAAAAGACGAATGGAACAGATTCCGCGGACAGAGGTCTGCGTGACGAGAAGGAGAAGGCTTTAGAGGCGGCGATCAGCCAGCTGGAGAAGGAGTTCGGCAAGGGAGCCGTCATGAAGCTCGGGGAAGCCGGAGCGAACATGAACGTCGAGGCCGTGCCGACGGGTTCTCTGTCCCTCGACATCGCGCTCGGTGTGGGCGGCATCCCGAAGGGAAGGATCATCGAGATCTACGGGCCCGAGTCGAGCGGCAAGACGACGCTCGCGCTCCATATGGTGGCGGAGGTCCAGAAGAGGGGCGGAATCGCCGGATTCGTCGACGCCGAACACGCGCTGGATCCGGTCTACGCATCCAATATCGGCGTCGACATCGACAATCTCTACATCTCCCAGCCCGACTCGGGAGAGCAGGCCCTGGAGATCACCGAGACCATGGTCCGGTCAGGGGCGGTGGATATCATCGTCGTCGACTCGGTTGCGGCGCTGACCCCCCAGGCGGAGATTGACGGCGACATGGGCGATTCCCACGTGGGACTCCAGGCAAGGCTGATGAGCCAGGCGCTGAGAAAGCTCACGGCTTCGGTCAGCAAGACGAAGTGCATCGTCGTCTTCATCAACCAGCTCCGCGAGAAGATCGGCGTCATGTTCGGCAACCCTGAGACGACGACGGGCGGCCGTGCGCTGAAGTTCTACGCTTCGGTCCGGATCGACGTACGAAGGATCGAGACGCTGAAGGCCGGCGGCGAGATGATCGGCAACCGGGCGAAGGTCAAGATCGTGAAGAACAAGGTTGCGCCCCCGTTCAAAGAAGTGCAGTTCGACATCATGTTCGGCAAGGGCATCTCAAGGTCCGGCGACGTGCTTGATCTGGCGGTCGAGAACAACATCGTCGAGAAGAGCGGATCCTGGTTCGCATATGAGGGCGAGAAGATCGGCCAGGGGCGCGAGAATGCGAAGCTTTATCTCGAGAGCCACACGGACGTGATGGACGAGATCGAGCAGAGGGTGAGAGGGGCGTGCGGGCTTCCGATGACGCTTCCCGAAGAGGCCTCTGCGGATGATTCCGCGGCGGCGGAGGACGGTGAGGCCTGAGAACGCCTTGCGCAGCAGCAAGAAAACCGTGATCCGGGCAGAAGACGGATCGCTTCGGCCGCAGGATAACCCCTGCGGCCGGTTTATACCGGGAGGACTGTCATGCCCATGAGAAGGACCGGACGGGACAGGGAAGACGGGGAGAGCGAGGAGGCGAGGGCCAAGCACAAGGCGCTCAGCCTTCTCACGGACCGCGACCGCACAGTGAAGGAACTGAGGGAGAAGCTTGAGAGAGCCGGATACGGCAGAGAAGCGGCGGATGCCGCAGTCGGGTACGTCACGGGATACGGATATCTTGACGACATGCGTTTCGCCTCCCACTATATCGAAGTGATGCGCGGGAGCTGGAGCAGGAAGCGGATCGAGTACGAACTCGGGAAGAGAGGCGTCGACAGGGAGACGCTTGACGCCGCGCTCCTCGAAGCCGGGGAGTGGGACGAAAAGCCCCTGATCGGGAAGCTCGCGGAGAAGTACCTGAGAGGGCGGAGCGGGGCTGACGGCGCGCAAAGAGAGAAGCTCGCCGCCTCCCTTTCGAGGAAGGGCTTTCGGATTTCCGATATTGTTTCGGTGCTTGACACACTTTCGGAAAACGGCTATATTTAATTCGTTGTATGTCTTTCAGCTTGTACAATGAAAACTAAATAAGGGAGGTGCTCCTATGACGCCATTGGAAATAATTCTGATCGTCGTCGCAGTCATTCTCGCCATAGCACTTCCGATCACGTGGAAAGCGGCCATTTCCAAGAAAACCAGGGATGACGCGGAGAAGATCGGTACTGCGGAGGAAAAAGCCCGCGGTATCATCGACGAAGCGATTAAAACGGCTGAGAATAAGAAACGTGAGTCTCTTCTTGAGGTGAAGGAACAGTCTCTTGCGGCTAAAAACGAAGTTGACAGGGAAATCAAGGACAGAAGAGCGGAAATCTCCAAACAGGAAAGGCGTATTCAGTCCAAGGAAGACGCCCTCGACCGAAAGATCGACCAGATGGAGAAGCGCGAGGCGGACTTTGGCGCGAAAGAAAATGAGCTGAAGAAGAAGCAGAAACAGATTGAGGAGATGCATCGGCAGGAAGTGACCGAGCTCGAGAAAATCTCCGGGATGACTTCAGAGGAGGCAAAAGAGCTGCTGCTCAAGAAGGTACAGGACGACGTCAAGATCGATGTCGCCAGGATGTACCGGGAGCTGGTGGAGCAGGCGAAGGACGACGCCGACAAGAAGGCGAAGGAGATCGTCGTGAATTCCATCCAGCGCTGCGCGGTGGACCATGTGGCTGAATCCACCATCTCGGTGGTACAGCTTCCGAGCGACGAGATGAAGGGCCGCATCATCGGAAGAGAGGGCCGGAATATCCGGACCATCGAGACGATGACCGGTGTGGACCTCATCATCGACGATACGCCCGAAGCGGTCGTCCTGTCCGGATTCGATCCGATCAGGCGTGAGATCGCGAGGATCGCTCTCGAGAAGCTGATCGTGGACGGAAGAATTCATCCGGCCAGGATCGAGGAGATGGTCGAGAAAGCGAAGAAAGAGGTCGAGACGCAGATCCGCGAGGAGGGCGAACAGGCTGCCTTTGAGGTGGGCGTCCACAATCTGCACTCGGAGCTCATCAAGCTTCTGGGCAGGATGAAGTTCCGCACGTCCTATGGACAGAACGCACTGAAGCACTCGATCGAGGTCGCTGAGCTCACCGGACTCATGGCTGCAGAGTGCGGCTGTGACGTCAGGCTGGCGAAAAGAGCCGGACTTCTTCACGACATCGGAAAGTCGATCGACCATGAGGTCGAAGGATCCCATATCCAGATCGGCGCCGATCTCTGCAGGAAGTACAAGGAGAACGCGGTTGTGATAAACGCGGTCGAGAGCCATCACGGGGACACGGAACCGACTTCGCTCATCGCGTGTCTGGTTCAGGCGGCTGACGCTATCTCCGCCGCGAGACCCGGGGCGAGACGCGAGACACTCGATACCTACACGAATCGTCTGAAGCAGCTTGAAGATATCGCGAACGGCTTCAAGGGTGTTGAGAAGTCCTTTGCGATCCAGGCGGGCAGAGAGGTTCGAGTCATGGTGATTCCGGACCAGATCAATGACGCTAACATGGTTCTGCTTGCAAGGGATATAGCGAAGCAGATCGAGGCTGAACTCGAATATCCGGGACAGATCAAGGTCAATGTGATCAGGGAAAGCAGGATAACGGATTACGCGAAGTAAGAGCATGAGAATCAATTCAGGAAACTGCGGACGGTTTTGGACTGACCGCAGTTTTTTATTTTGCCGTGATATACTACATCTTGTGTCTGACAATTTATGTAAACCGATATATTGCGGTTAAAGGTAAAAAACCCTGATTTTTCAGCATTTGTTCAAACAAAACCTTCAATTTTGGTTTGATTTTATGTCAATTTGAGGTTATAATTGACTCATTAATAAGGTCAGGGTTATTGAGGGGTGAATTGCTTTCTACAAAATCTTAGTGACTGATGGAGCGTCGGGATTTATGGAGAACGCAATTCTTGATTTCATCGTCTACCTGAAGGATGTCAGGCATTCTTCGGAGAACACGATTGTTTCATATGAGCGGGATCTGCGTAAGATCTGCGATCATCTCAGGGATTCGCAGGGCGTCACGCGTTGGGAAGACGTGACGCAGACGAACCTGAATTCATATATGCTTTATCTTGAGAGGAAGCACTACGCCGCGTCGTCGGTCTCGAGAAGCGTGGCCGCGATCAGGACATTTTTCCAGTATCTCGTGAAGATAAAGGCGATTGACGGGAATCCCGCCGAGGATCTCAAGCCGCCGAAGGCCGAGAAGAAGATTCCGGAGATTCTCACTGTGGAACAGGTCTCATCTCTTCTGGCGCAGCCGGACAGGAAGACCAACAAGGGGATCAGGGACTGCGCGATGCTCGAGCTTCTCTACGCGACGGGTATTCGCGTTTCCGAACTGATCAGCCTGAAAGTGTCGGATGTCAACCTGAAGCTCGAATACATCACCTGTTCGGACCGGTCGAAAGACCGGGTGATTCCGTTCGGGAGCGCGGCCAGAAAGGCCCTCGTGAGATATCTCGACGGACCCAGGGACGCCCTTGCTTCGGGGGAGGAGTGCGACTACCTGTTCACCAACTGCCAGGGCAGGCCGATGAGCAGGCAGGGCTTCTGGAAGGTCCTGAAGAATTACGCCAGGGACGCCGGTATCAGCGGTGAGATTACGCCTCACACTATCAGGCACAGCTTCGCGGTCCATATGCTCGAGAACGGCGCGGATCTTCACGCCGTGCAGGAGATGATGGGACACTCCGACATCTCGACGACGCAGCTCTACCTGAATATGAATATCAACCGCATGCGCGACGTCTATGAGCGCGCACATCCGAGAAGCTGACTGACAGTTCCTTTTGAAGATTTTCCCGGCATCCATGCAGGACGAAATTCCCGCATGGATGCCTCTCTTTTATTATGACAGAGCGGAAAGCCCACACGACAAAACAGACAGAAAGGAGGCCGCATATGGCAAAGGTCCTCGTCGGGATGTCCGGAGGCGTCGACAGCTCCGTCGCCGCATATCTCCTGAAACAGCAGGGGTACGATGTGGCCGGCGCGACCATGCTCACGTGGCGTGACCCGGTGAGCAGTGCTCCGTCCGCCGTGGAGGACGCGCGGAGGGTCGCCGACATGCTCGGGATCCCCCTCCATGTCATGGATTACAGGGAGCGCTTCAGAAGATGCGTCGTGGACACTTTTGAACAGGAGTATGAGAGGGGCCGGACACCGAATCCCTGTGTCATCTGCAACCGCTTTGTGAAGTGGGAGTGCCTGCTCGCCGGGGCCGCTGAGATCGGCGCGGATTATGTGGCGACCGGCCACTACGCCCGTGTGATGCGCCTCGGGAACGGGAGGTGGACGCTCGGCATCGCGGCCGGGGACGAGAAGACGTCGAAGGATCAGACCTACGCGCTCTGCAGGCTGACCCAGGAGCAGATCTCGAGGACCCTGATGCCGCTCGGAGCCTGCACCAAGCATGAAGTGAGGGAGATCGCGAGGTCGGCGGGAATTCCCGTCGCCGACAAACCCGACAGCGAGGAGAACTGCTTCATACCGGACGGGGATTACGCTGGATTTATCGAGAGGGACACCGGGAGAGAGTCTCCCGGGGGGAATTTCATCTCAGAGGACGGCCGCGTCCTCGGCCGGCACAGAGGGATCATCCGCTACACGGTGGGCCAGAGGAAACATCTCGGCATAGCGCTCGGGCAGCCCGCCTATGTCAGGGAGATCCGCCCCTCAAGCAACGAGGTCGTGCTCTCCGGGAACGACTCCCTCTTCAGCCGCGTCCTCACGGCGAAGGGGATCTCGCTTATGGCGGTCCCGGAGATCACGGGAAAAATGAGCGTCATTGCCAAAATACGCTATAATCATCGGGGAGCGCCTGCTATAATAGAGCAGACAGGAGAAGACGAGATCACCTGTGTGTTCAGGGAGCCCCAGAGAGCGGTCACGCCCGGGCAGACAGCGGTGTTCTATTCTGACGGATACCTGATTGGCGGAGGAACGATTACATGATTGGAGACATCCATGTTCACAGCTCTTTTTCCGCGGACTCTGACGCGGATATGGAGGACGTGATCCGGAAGGCGCTGGCGGCTGGACTGCCGTATATCGCGTTTACGGACCACATAGACTGGGACTTTCCTGTGACGGATGTGGAGTACGACTTCGACGTCGACAGATATTTTGACGCGATCACCGCGCTCAAGAGGAAATACGGGGAGGAGATCAGGATACTGGCCGGCGTGGAGCTGGGGCTTCAGCCCCACCTGGCGGAGAGGTACGGCAGGCTGCTTCGGGAGTATCCCTTTGATTTCGTGATCGGCTCCCAGCATCTCGTCTACAATATGGATCCCTATTATCCTGAGACGTTTGCCGGAAGGTCCGAGGCGGAGGTGTATCACAGGTATTTTGAGGAGACGCTGGAGGGAGTGAAGGCATTTCACGAATTCGACAGTATGGGCCATCTCGACTACATCGTCCGGTACGGGAAGAGGCGGTCCGGAGTCTACTCCTACAGGGCCTTCGCGGACGTGATCGACGAGATCCTGAAGCTGCTCGTCAGATACAACATCGCGCTCGAGCTGAACACGGCCGGGCTCCGCAGACAGCTGGGCTTCCCGAACCCCCATCCGGACATCCTCAGGCGGTATCATGAGCTCGGGGGAACCCTCGTCACGGTTGGCTCAGATTCACACAAACCGTTCAGTCTCGGCTTCGCGTTTGACACAGCCGCCGCTGTCCTCAGGTCCTGCGGTTTTACACACTGTGTTTATTACGAAAAACGCAGGCCTAAATTTGTAAGCCTACAGAATTGATACTTGTATTTTCGACCTTATTTATGTACAATGTTTTTGAGTTTTATATTCAAACCTGTTTAATCTCAGTTAGGAGGAAATACTATTATGGCAGTAAAAGTTGCGATTAACGGTTTTGGACGTATCGGCCGTCTTGCTTTCCGTCAGATGTTCCAGGCTGAGGGCTTTGAGATTGTTGCCATCAACGATCTTACATCCCCGGATATGCTTGCGTATCTTCTGAAGTATGATTCGTCCCAGGGCCGTTACGCGAAGGCGGACCTCGTATCCTGCACCGATCACTCCATTATCGTTGACGGCACGGAGATCGAAATCTACAAGGAGGCTCAGGCAGCCAACCTTCCGTGGAAAGATCTTGACATCGACGTCGTCCTCGAGTGCACAGGCTTCTACACATCCAAGGCCAAGGCTCAGGCTCATATCGATGCCGGCGCCAAGAAGGTCGTCATCTCCGCTCCGGCAGGCAATGACCTTCCGACCATCGTCTATAACACGAACCATGAATCGCTGACAGCGGATGACAACATCATCTCCGCGGCTTCCTGCACAACGAACTGCCTTGCTCCTATGGCGAAGGCCCTCAACGACCTTGCTCCGGTCAAGTCCGGCATCATGGCTACGATCCATGCCTACACAGGCGACCAGATGATCCTTGACGGCCCGCAGAGGAAGGGCGACAAGAGACGTTCGCGCGCTGCCGCCGAGAACATTGTTCCGAACAGCACGGGCGCCGCGAAGGCGATCGGCCTCGTTGTTCCGGCCCTCAACGGCAAGCTCATCGGCGCCGCGCAGCGTGTCCCGGTTTCCACAGGCTCCACCACGATCCTTACGGCTGTCGTCGAAGGACAGGTCACGGTAGAGCAGATCAACGCAGCCATGAAGGCGGCTCAGAACGAGTCCTTCGGCTACAACGAAGATCTCATCGTCTCCAAGGACGTCGTCGGAATGACCTATGGCTCCCTGTTCGATGCGACACAGACCATGGTTCTCCCGGTTGATGAGAATCTCACAGAGGTTCAGGTCGTCTCCTGGTATGACAACGAGAACTCCTTCACATCCAACATGTGCAGAACAATCAAGTATTTCGCGAAGTTCCTCAACAAGTAATCCGCGAATCAGGGAAATGAGACCTGCCAGGGTCCGGTCTTGGGGCCGGACCCTTTTTTACAGGAAATGTACATTCATCCGCGGATGTTACGCGCGGAAAGATAACCAGGAGGATAAACACTATGGGATTAAATAAGAAATCGGTTGATGACATCAACGTCAAGGGACTGCGCGTCCTCTGTCGCTGCGATTTCAATGTTCCGCTGAAGGACGGCGTGATCACGGATGAGAACCGCCTCGTCGCGGCGCTTCCGACAATCAGGAAGCTCATCTCAGACGGCGGCAGGATCATACTCTGCAGCCACCTCGGCAAGCCGAAGAACGGCCCGGAGGCCAAGTTCTCACTGGCACCGGTCGCAAAGCGCCTCTCCGAGCTCCTCGGCCAGGAAGTGAAGTTTGCCGCTGACGACACGGTCGTCGGGGACAACGCCAGGGCTGCGGTCGCGGCGATGAAGGACGGCGACGTCATTCTTCTCGAGAATACCCGTTTCCGCGCAGAGGAGACGAAGAATATCGACTCCTTCAGCGAAGACCTCGCCTCGATTGCGGACGCGTTCGTCAACGACGCGTTCGGAACCGCCCATCGCGCGCACTGCTCGAATGTCGGCGTCACGAAGTTCGTCAAGGGCCCGCACGTCGTCGGCTACCTGATGCAGAAGGAGATCGACTTCCTCGGCAACGCCGTTGAGAACCCGGTCCGTCCGTTCGTCGCCATCCTCGGCGGAGCGAAGGTTGCGGACAAGCTCAACGTCATCTCCAACCTTCTTGAGAAGTGCGACACGCTGATCATCGGCGGCGGCATGGCCTATACATTCCTCAAGGCTCAGGGCAAGGAGATCGGAACTTCCCTCTGCGACGAGACAAAGATCGACTACTGCAGAGAGATGATCGAAAAGGCCGAGAAGCTCGGCAAGAAGCTGCTTCTTCCGGTTGACACCGTTTGCACAGACGAGTTCCCGAACCCGATCGACGCTGAGATCGCTACCGTAGTAGTGGACGCTGACAAGATCCCGGCTGACAAGATGGGAATGGATATCGGACCGAAGACCATCGAGCTTTATGCAACAGCTGCAAAAGAAGCCAAGACGGTTGTCTGGAACGGACCGATGGGCGTATTTGAAAACCCGATCCTCGCAGCAGGCACAAAGGCAGTCGCTCAGGCTCTCGCTGAGACAGAGGCTACCACAATCATCGGCGGCGGCGATTCCGCAGCAGCTGTCAACCAGCTCGGATATGGCGATAAGATGAGCCACATCTCCACAGGC
>CACYEN010000015.1 GCA_902773435.1 uncultured Lachnospiraceae bacterium
CCGGATTCCGCGCCCGGGGCCCCTCCGGGCATGCTTCCGCCCCTGTCTTCGGGGGTGCTGTTATAATCCGTACCGCCTCTGCGAATTTCCATGTTCTCTCCTTTCCGGCCTGCATGCCCTGTTCCGGCTGTCCGGGCAGATGCGTCAGGTGAAGGTCCAGCCTTTCTCTTTTATCGCAGCGCCCGGCTTCCGGGCACATACATGTGTATTATCTCATCCGGAAGCGACAATTTCAATTGCCCAGTTGGGGAATATGAATGCCGCCGCATAAAGAATACCGCCGGCTGATGTTTCAGCCGACGGTATCCGGTCATTCAGTCTTTCACTGTATCCGTCCGGGTTTTATCCAGCCCCGCGTTCAGTCTGCCGGGCTCACTCCGCCACGGCGACCGCCTCGATCTCAACTCTCGCGGCCTTCGGAAGCGCCGCCACCTGGAACGCGGCTCTCGCCGGATACGGCGCCGAGAAGAACTCGGCGTACACCTCGTTCATGGCCCCGAAATCCGCGATGTCGGCGAGAAGCACCGTCGTCTTCACGACGCTGTCCATGCCTGCCCCGGCGGATTCAAGGATATTCCTGATGTTGGTCAGCGACTGGCGCGTCTGCGCCTTGACGTCTTCGCCCGCGAAAGCGCCTGTCGCCGGATCGATCGGAAGCTGTCCGGAGACATAGATCGTGCTGCCGGCCTTTACGGCCTGAGAATACGGCCCGATCGCCGCGGGTGCCTTGTCTGTGTTAAGAGCTGTCTTGCTCATCGTCATTTCCTCCTGACTGTTATGATAGTGCTGCGATGCGGCCGCCGGTTCCGCCCCTCTTATCTCGCGACATACGCGCCCGGCAGGGCCTCCGTCGGCTCGCCGTCCTTCGAGGCGCACACGCCGTTTACGAACACTTCGCGCGGCCTCCCCGAGACCTCAAGCCCCTCGAACGGCGTGTAGTCGACGTTCTGGTGCATGTTCCCGGCGCTGATCGTCCACTTTACGGACGGATCCCAGATCGTGATGTCCGCGTCCGATCCCTCGAGCAGGGCTCCCTTCCGCGGATACATCCCGAAGATCTTCGCCGGACCCTCGCTCAGGTACCGGCAGTAGTCCTCCGGCGTCAGCTGATCTCCGAAAATGTGCATAAACACGACAGGCCTGTGCTCAATTCCCGGCGCCCCGTTCGGGATCTTCCTGAAGTCCCCGATCCCGGCTTTCTTCTGCCCCTCGTAGCTGAAGCTGCAGTGGTCCGTCGCGATCGTGTCGATCTCGTGAAGGAGAACCGCCTCCTTCAGGGCCTCGATATCCTCCTGCTTCCGGAGCGGCGGGCTGCAGACATACTTCGCGCCCTCGAACCCCGGGCGGCTGTAATTGCTGTCGTCGAGGAGCATGTACTGGGGGCAGCTCTCCGCGTAGACCGTCTGACCTCTCCTCCTGGCGGCCCTCACTTCCTCGAGGCCGAGCTTCGTGGACAGGTGGACGATGTGAACCGGGGCGCCGGCGAGTCTTCCGAGGTAACAGAAGCGGTTCACCGCCTCGGCTTCGACCTCTGCGGGTCTTGAGAGCGGATGGGCCCACGGCCCGGTGTGTCCGGCTCCAATCTCCCGGAGCTGCAGCTCCGTCACGACCCCGCCGTTCTCACAGTGACAGCCGACGATGCCCCCGAGTTTTTTCACCTCTCCGAGGACTTCCAGGATCTCGGAATCCGAAAGGGCCGTATCGTAGGCCATGTAGACCTTGAAGGACGTGACCCCGGCCGCCCTCAGGGCGGGAAGGTCCGCCTTCGTCTTCCCGTTCCAGTCGCAGATCGCCATGTGGTAGGCGATGTTGCAGTGCATCTTTCCCTCGGCCTTCTTCTTCCAGGTCTCGAGGGCGCCGAGAAGTGTGTCGCCTTTGTACTGGGTCGCGAAGTCGACGACGCAGGTCGTACCTCCGCAGACCGCCGCGCGGGTTCCCGTGCCGACGTCGTCGGCCGTCACGGTTCCGGCTACCGGAAGGTCCAGATGGGTGTGGCCGTCGATAAAGCCCGGGTAGACGAAGCATCCCGACGCGTCGATGGTCTCATCCTCTTCGCCCGGGCTTATCTCCCCGATCTTCACGATCTTTCCGTCGTCAAACGCGAGGTCCTCCCTCTTAAGTCCATCCGGAGTCACGAGAGTCCCATTCTTAATTATCTTCAAAGAATCCTCCTTCCCGGCCGGTCCGGCAGCCATCCGAGAATCAGGCGCGCAGGTCCCGCGCTCAGCTGTGAATCATCGTGCCCGTCCTGCCCTCGATTCCGTCCTTCGCCTTCTCGAGCAGCGTGATCAGCGCCTTCCTGCCCTGCTTGCCCTCGACGAATTCCAGGGCGGCCTCAACCTTCGGGAGCATGGATCCGGGGGCGAACTCGCCGTCCGCGATGTACTTCCTCGCCGTCTCCGGCGTGATGTCGCTGAGCTCCTGCTGATCCGGCTTTCCAAAGTGGATCGCCACCTTTTCGACCGCCGTCAGGATGATCAGCAGGTCGGCGTCGATCTGTTCGGCCAGCTTCGCGGCCGCGAAATCCTTGTCGATGACGGCCGCGGCACCCTTGAGGTGATGGCCCTCCGTCCGGAAGACGGGAATTCCGCCGCCTCCGCACGCGACGACGATGTGGTCCGTCTCGATCAGGGACTTGATGGTCCCGATCTCGACGATTCCGACGGGCTTCGGGGAGGCGACGACACGGCGGTATCCCCTGCCGGCGTCCTCGATGACGTCGTACTGCCGCTCTCTCACCAGGGCATCGGCTTCCTCTTTCGTCATGAACTGCCCGATCGGTTTCGTCGGATGCCTGAACGCCGGATCGTCCGGATCGACCTCGACCTGTGTCAGCACGGTCGAGACGCCCTTGTTGATCCCGCGGTCGAGCATCTCCTCGCGGAGCGCGTTCTGAAGGTCATACCCGATGTATCCCTGGCTCATGGCCACGCACACCGAGAGCGGGCAGGGGATGTATTTGACCGGATCCGAGCGGACGAGCTCGGCCATGGCGTTCTGGATCATTCCCACCTGCGGCCCGTTGCCGTGGGCGATCACGACTTCATGTCCCTGTTCGATCAGGTCGACGATCGCCCTCGCGGTGATCTTCACCGCTTTCATCTGTTCCGGAAGATTGGCGCCCAGGGCGATTACGATTTTCTTTCCCATGGCTGTGCCTCTCCGGGATCAACCCTTGAACCAGCGGGATATTCCTCTCTCCTCAAGCGCCTTCAGGACGGCCTGCGGATCCTTCTCCTTCGCGAGGAAGATCATCGCGGCGATGATGTACGGTTTGAAGCTCGCCTGCTTGTAGAGCGGCACGCGGTAGCGGTCGAACACCGAGGCCTCGACCTCTCCTTCCTCGCAGGACACGTCGTTGATGTCGGCCGGCAGGCAGTGCAGATAGAGCGCCTTGCCGTCCTTTGTCGTCTTCATGAGTTCCTCCGTGCAGCACCAGTCCTTGTGCTCCGCGTTCTGGGCGAGAAGTTCCTTCTCCAGCCTGTCAATCCCGTCGAAGTCGCCATCCCCGTAGAGATTCGTCCTCTTCTCCATCGCAGCGAAGGGAGCCCAGCTCTTCGGATAGACGATATCCGCGTCCTTAAAGGCTTCCGCCATGCTGTTGGTCTTGGTGAAAGAGCCGCCGCTCTTTTCCGCGTTGGCCTTCGCGACTTCCTCGCATTCCGGCATCACGTCATAGCCTTCCGGGTGCGCCAGCACGACGTCCATGCCGAAGCGCGTGAAGAGTCCGATCACGCCCTGCGGGACGGAGAGCGGCTTGCCGTAGCTCGGGGAGTAGGCCCATGTCATGGCGACCTTCTTGCCCTTGAGGTTTTCCACGCCGCCGAACTCATGGATCACATGGAGCATGTCGGCCATGCACTGTGTCGGAAGGTCGATGTCGCACTGAAGGTTGACGAGGGTCGGCTTCTGCTCGAGGACGCCGTCCCGGTTTCCCTCCGTCACGGCATCCACGACGTCGTGCATATACTTGTTGCCCTTGCCGATGTACATGTCGTCGCGGATTCCGATGACGTCCGCCATGAACGAGATCATGTTCGCGGTCTCGCGGACCGTCTCCCCGTGAGCGATCTGGCTCTTCTTCTCATCGAGGTCCTGCACCTCGAGGCCGAGGAGATTGCAGGCAGACGCGAAGCTGAAGCGGGTTCTCGTGGAATTGTCGCGGAACAGGGAGATGCCGAGTCCGGACTCGAAGATCTTTGTCGAGATGTTGTTCTGCCTCATGTAGCGGAGCGCGTCCGCGACGGTGAAGACCGCGGCGATCTCGTCGTCCGTCTTCTCCCAGGTGAGGAAGAAGTTGTTCTCATACATCTCCTTGAAATTCAGTTTGTTCAAACGGTCAATGTACTCCTGAAGTTTAGCGTCCATTTTTCCTCCTTCGCTTTTAAAAATGACTGTATTCACTTTCACCATATACTGCGCCGGATCCGGCGCGGCTCTTATTCAATATTGTTGTCTGTCTTTCCCGCGCGGAACTGGGTGACGTCTCCGGTCTTCTCCTCTGTCGGATACAGGTTGATGGCGGCCGCGTAGAGGGCGGCGCAGGTCACAAGATCCTGCTTCCAGGTGATCTCATTCGGCGCGTGAGCCTGGCTCTCGGCACCCGGTCCGAAGCCGACGCACGGAATACCGTAGCGGCCCTGGATGGCGACGCCGTTCGTCGAGAATGTCCACTTGTCCGTCAGGGGACGGTCGCGGAGTTCCTTCTGGCTCTCCGGGCTGAGCCTCTTCTCTCCGAAGAGGGCCTTGTGGGCGTCGACGAGCGCCTTGACGTGGGCTGCGCTCTCCTTGTTGATCCGTGTCGGGAAATATGCTTCGGTCTCATAGACCTCGCCGGTCCAGGCCGGCCTGTCATACATGTACATGGAGACCTTGACGTCGTCGCCGTATTTCTTCACCGCCGGAAGGTTCCTGATCTCCTCGAGGCAGCTGTCCCAGGTCTCGCCGGCGGTCATTCTGCGGTCGATCGAGATCGCGCAGGAGTCCGCGACGGCGCAGCGGCTCGGGGACGTATAGAAGATCTGCGACACTGTGCAGGTGCCGCGCCCGAGGAATCTCGCGTCCTCATAGTGCTCGGGATTGTACTTCGGATCGAGCATCTTCACGAGGCCCCTGATCGCCGTGCTGTCAGAGCAGCCGTTGTTGTTGAGGGCACGGACGTCGCTGATGATGTCCGCCATCTTGTAGATCGCGTTGTCGCCGCGCTCGGGTGCCGAGCCGTGGCAGGAGACGCCCTTGACGTCGACGCGGATCTCCATGCGGCCCCTGTGGCCCCTGTAGATGCCGCCGTCGGTGGGTTCCGTGGAGATGACGAACTCCGGTCTGATGCCGTCCTTGTTGACGATATACTGCCAGCAGAGGCCGTCGCAGTCCTCTTCCATGACGGAACCGACGATCATGAGCTTATAGCCCTCCGGGATCAGGTTCTTTTCCTTCATGATCTTCGCGCTGTAGACGGCTGACGCGAGACCGCCCTCCTGGTCGGAGCCTCCGCGCCCGTAGATCACCTCGTCGTCCTCGTAGCCGGTGTACGGGTCGTCCGTCCAGTTGGCCCTGTTCCCGATTCCGACGGTGTCGATATGGGAGTCGATCGCGATAATCTTATCGCCCTCCCCCATCCAGCCGATGATGTTGCCGAGCCCGTCTATCTCGACCTTGTCGAACCCGACCTTCTCCATCTCCTCCTTGATGCACATGACAACTTCCTTCTCCTCGCAGCTCTCGCTCGGATGGGAGATCATCCTGCGGAGAAATGCCGTCATGTCCTTCCCGTAACTTTTTGCCGCCTCTTTGATTTCTTCGTAATTGAGTTCCATTCGTGCCCCTCCTTCTAACAATGACTGTTTTTTTGTTCCCAAAACTTTTTGTTAGATATCTGTCTCCATAATACCATCTCAGCGCCTGTAGTCAAGCGGTTTTTCGGAAGTTCGGGTTTCCGGAAACACAGCCTCCGCACCGGGGGCCGCGGCTCCCGCTCCCCGCCTCTTAAAAGGCCTTCCGTAGGCCGGTTTCACGGCTCTTGCGTCTTCCCGCGGGATTCGCTATAATAAATGTTCAGCAGGCTGTTCTTCTCCGGATTTTCCGGACCGGGCCGCCTCTTTACGGTTTCAGGTTTTTCCCCGGCACACCGCCGGAAGAAGCCGCGCGGAATCGCCGTGCGCACGGAGGTTTCTCTATGAAAAAAATGATTCGCGGTCTACTGCTTCCGCTCGCCGCCGTCGTCATGCTTCTCATGACCGCCTCGGTCCTGCAGGCAGACGCGAGACAGACCGGCGCGAACAGAACGCGCGTGAACGTCTCCTGGGACAACCCGTCCTTCACTGACCACAAAGTCTCCGGCTACAGGATCACCTGGGGCAAGTCATATGACACGCCGATCGGCAGCGCCAATCTCTCGGCCGGCACCCGGTCCTACACGATCACCGGACTTACGAGCTACTCGATCTACAAGGTCAGAGTCTACTACTACTTCAACGGAAGCGAGACCCCCTACTCGTGGTACTCGACGCCGGTCTTCACGCTTCCCGATAAGACGACCGGCATCAACGTCGGCTTCGGCGCAAACCAGAAGGCCTTCAAGCTGAGCTGGAACAAGCCCCTGGGCGACGCCTTCGGCGTGAAGTACCAGTTCACGCTGCGCGACCAGAACGGGAAGCTGATGCTGAAGAAGAGCGGTATCTCGAATTATTCCTTTATATCCGACTTCATCGTGACAAAGGTCTCCGAGCTCAATATCAGGCCCTACCTGACCATCAACGGCAGGAATTACTTCGGTCCCTGGGCTTCCGCCAAGGTGGTCCCCCAGCCGATCGTCAACATCGCGAAGACGAAGTCCTTCGTGAAGGACGGAAAGCTCACGCTCACCTGGTCCAAAGTCACCGGGGCGAAGACCTACCGGGTCTACGTCTCCACGTCGAAGGACTCCGGATACCGGAGAGTGAAGACCGCCTCCGGCTCCGTGACGAGCGTCACGCTCCCGACCTTCATGGGCAAGCCCTACCAGTACAACACGACGTATTACGTCAAGGTCACGACACTCTCAGAGCTCGGGAACAGCCGGAATTACTACCGCAAATCCATCACGACGGTCAAGTACTGACGCGCCCATAACCGCGTCCGGAACCGAAGAAGGAACCGGCGCCGCTCATGGAAGATCGGTCCCCTCTCCGCCCGTCGGGCGGGACAGGGGGCCGGTCTTTTTTTCTCTACTTCCCTCCCGAGTACCAGGTATTCTTCATCGGGAGGCTCGTCCTCAGTACATGGTCCCTCGCGTAGTAGGCGCCGGCGCATGCCGGTGCCGCGGGGATCGTCGTGATCTCGCCGACGCCCTTGGCGCCGTAGGCGACGCCGAGCAGCTCGTCCTTCTCGACATACATCGCGTGGATCTCCGGAATCTGGTCCGCGCGGAGCAGCCCGAGAGTCCCGAATCTCGCCGTCGGGACGCAGTCCTCAAGGGGCCAGTCCTCGGTGAACGCGTAGCCCATCCCCATGAGCACACCGCCCTCGATCTGTCCCTGGATCGAGATCGGGTTGATCACCTTGCCCGCGTCATAGGCCGCGTAGACGTCCGTGACGCGTCCGCTGTCGTCCAGCACGACGACGTTCGCCGCGTAGCCGTAGGCGATGTGGCTCTTCGGATTCGGGCGGTCCGCGCCAAGCTTGTCCGTCGGCTCGAAGTACTCGTAGAAGAACTCCCTTCCCTCGAGCAGGTCGAGCGCCTCCTCCGGGTCATCGACCGAAGCGCCGCGGATCCCGGTCTGCGTCCCGTTCACCCCGTACGTCCCCTGGTTGAGGCCGCTGCCCTCGCCGCGGATGACTCCGTCCTCCCCGATGTGCATGCGTCTGCTGACATAGGGCGTCTTCCCCGTCCCGGGAGCCATCTCCGTCCCGGTCCCGTAGGCGGCTTCGGTGTTGAGGGCTCCGTCATTTTCATCGATTCCGCGGAGCAGCACGCTCTGCAGGTCCTCCCCGGTCTCCCGGGCGGTCACTGCCGCGAGCATCGCGTCCCGGAGCAGGAACGCCGCGCCCCTGACCGCCTCGCCGGTCAGCAGGGTCTGTCTCGACCCGGACGTCGTCCCGGAATCGGGCGCGTTCGAGGTATCGGCGATGGCGTTCCGGATTCTGCAAAGCGGCAGCCCGGTGGCCTCGGCGACGTCCTGGCAGAACACCGTCAGGCAGCCCTGGCCTATATCCGAGGCGGCCGCGTAGATCACGGCCTGCCCGCCCTCGACCGCGATCCGGCATCTTCCCTTGTCCGGGAGGCCGACACCGACGCCCGCGTTCTTCATCGCGCAGGCGATGCCGCAGTGTCCCTCATTCGCGTCAAAATAGGGCTTCACGGCGAGCAGCGCCTCCTTGAGCGCCGTCGAGAGATCCGCGATCTGGCCGTTTGGGAGCACCTTTCCGGGCTCGATGGCATTTCTCATGCGGATCTCCCAGGGGGAGATTCCCACCTTGTCCGCCAGGACGTTGAGCAGCGACTCGAGGGCAAACTCGCTCTGGCAGACCCCGAAGCCGCGGAACGCCCCCGCGGGCGGGTTGTTGGTGTAGTAGCCGAAGCCCCTGATATCCGTGTTGTGGTAGCTGTAGGGCCCGACCGCGTGCGTGCAGGCCCGCTCGAGAACCGGTCCGCAGAGCGACGCGTAGGCGCCCGTGTCGAAGTTGATCTCGCAGTCGAGGGCGGTGAGGATGCCGTCTTTGTCGCATCCGACGGTAAACGTCCCCTCCATCGCGTGGCGCTTCGGGTGGAAGCGGAGCGATTCTTCGCGGGTGAGGCGGCATTTTACGGGCCTTCCGTACCTGAGCGCCGCGAGCGCCGCGAGATGCTGCACCGAGACATCCTCCTTGCCCCCGAACCCGCCCCCGATGAGCTGGTTCTCAACCACGACCCGCTCCGGATGATCCTGCCACCCGAGCATGATCAGGATCTCGCGCCGCGTGTCGTAGGCGCCCTGGTCGGTCGACAGGACCTTTACGCCGTCCCCGAGCGGATAGGCGACGCTGCACTCGGGCTCGAGGAACGCGTGCTCCGTGAACGGCGTCGTAAATGTCTCTGTCACGACATACGCCGACTCCGCCAGCGCCTTCTTCGCGTCCCCCCGCGTCACGTGCCTCTGCTGGCACAGATTTCCTTTCGAGTGGACGGGGGGTGCCCCCTCCGCCTTCGCCTCGCTGATGCTGCGCACGGGTTCCAGCGGCTCGTAATCGATCCTTATGAGCGCCTTCGCCTTCGCGAGGATGTACTCCGACTCCGCGACCACGAGGCAGACCGCGTCTCCGACGCACCGGGTGACGCTTCCCTCCGCGATCATGACGTCCCAGTCCTGCTGGATATGGCCGACCTTGTTGTTCGGGACATCCTCCGCCGTAAGGACTCCTACCACCCCCGGCAGGGCGAGCGCCTTCGACGCGTCGATCCCGAGAATCCTCGCCCTCGGGTATTTCGAGCGCACCGCCGAGGCGTAAGCGAGCGGCGGCATCGAAGGATCCACCTCTATGTACTGCCTGCAGCCGGCGTCGGACGCGGAATCGGGATTCACGGCCGGAGAAGAGCCGGCGGGGACGAAGTATTCCGGTCCTATGTCGTCGGGATATTTCCCGTAGCCGAGAACCTTTCTTCTCACGTCCACGCGGAAGGCGCGCTTTCCGACGCCGTAATCGAGTCCCTTCTCCAGGTCGTCGATCTCCGCGTCGCCCCTGAGGACGGCGGCGGCGGTCCGGATCCCCTCTATGATCTTCTTGTATCCCGTGCAGCGGCAGATATTGCCTCTGAGCGCGGCCCTGATCTCCTCCTCGGACGGATCCGGGTTCCGGTCGAGCAGGGCCTTGCCGGCCATGACCATGCCGGGGATGCAGAACCCGCACTGGACGGAGCCCTCCCGGCCGAAGGCGTACACGAACGCCTCCTTCTCCCTCAGGCTCAGGCCCTCCACGGTTGTGATCACCCTGCCCTGCGCGCGCTTCGTCGTGAGCACGCAGGACTTGACCGCACTTCCGTCGACGAGGATGGTGCAGGTCCCGCAGGCGCCCTCGCTGCACCCGTCCTTGACGGAATACAGTTTCAGGTCGTCCCTGAGGTAGCGCAGAAGCGGCTTGTCCTCCGACGTGGTCCGCTCCGTGCCGTTCACCGTGAAGCTGTAGAGAGGTCCCGTCTTTCCCGCCGCGAAGATACCGTCCTCGTCGCGGATCACGCCGCGCGGGCACACGGACGCGCACATGCCGCAGGAGACGCACCGGTCATAGTCGATGACCGGCACCCCGTCCGTCAGGCGGATCGCGCCGCAGGGGCATTTCTTTTCGCACAGTCCGCAGGAAATGCAGCTGTTTTCGCAGATCTTCCTCGCCTCCGCCCCGCTCTTTCTGCCGGAGCAGAGAGGCTGCACCTTCGCGCCCCGGGGCACGAGCCGGATGACGGACCGCGGGCAGGCTTTTACGCATTTTCCGCATCCGACGCAGAGCCCGGGATCGACCTTCGCCGTCCCGGTCCCCGGGTCGAGCGACACCGCGCCGAGCCTGCACGCCGCGGCGCAGGCGCCGCATCCTATGCATCCCTCGGCGCACGCGCGGACATCCCCCGTCATGAGGCACCCGCCGGCGCATCCCACTACCGCTTTTCTGAGGGACTTCTTCACGATAACCACCTCCACAGCGAAAGCGTCACCTCCTGATGAGGTATGAGTAATCCTCAAACACCGCCGCGATCAGGGCGCGAAGCGGCTCATAGAGCCCCGAGCCCCGGTCGGCCGCGTCGTAATCCTTCACGGCGTCTCCGAGGCGCACCCTGACGCGCATGCCCTCCCCGAGGGGCAGGAAGCCGGCGTTCTCCGAATCCAGGAAATCCTCCTCCGACCAGAACAGCGTGAACTTGTCCCTGTAGGGCCTGCCGCTGTAGGGGCAGAATACCGCGCAGTTACCGCACTCGTTGCACATCCCGTCGACGTGGAGGATCTGCTCTTTCGCAAGCCCCGGTACCCTGACGGCGATATTCGCGCGGTTCGGGCACACGTCGCAGCAGACCTCGCACACCGCCGCGCAGCCGAGGCACCTGTGGTCCGGGATGTCCGGAAGCTCGCGGTCGAGCGTCCCCTTCTTCCCCTTCAGCTTCTCCACGTCGCCGGCGGCGTTCGCCTCCGCATACTTCCCGAAATCCGCCCCCGCGATGCCCTCGGCGATCTTCATGGCGTCGGCGACCGCCTTCACGACGGTGGCGGGGCCTCTTCTGCAGTCGCCCGCGGCGTAGACGCCCGGAACGCTCGTCATCATGTGCTCATCGACGACCGGCCTTCCCTTCCCGTCGAGCTCCGCTCCGATCTCCTCGTAGAAGGAAGTGTCGACCTGCTCCCCGACGGCCGTGATCACGAGATCCGCGGGGATCTCCACGGTCTCCCCGGTCGGCTCCGGCGACCGTCTTCCCGAGGCGTCCGGCGCGCCAAGCTTCATCACTTCGCAGGTGAGGGCGCCTCCCGAGAGGGACTCAGGGGCCAGGAGCTCCATGAACTCGACGCCGTCGTCAACGGCCATGCGGAGTTCCTCCTCATCCGCCGGCATATAGCGGCGGGTCCTGCGGTAGACGAGGCGGACGTGTTCCGCGCCCGGAATCCTCTTCGCCGCGCGGGCGACGTCCATCGCGGTGTTGCCGCCCCCGATGACGGCGATATTCTTCAGGCCGTTCCCGCCGGCATGCGCCTTCACGAACGCCTCCGGATCCGCTTTCACTTCCTGCAGGAATTCGACGGCGTCGACGGCTTCTCCGCTCCTGAGAGCGGGCCGTCCCTCTTTCCAGGCCCCGACGGCGATGACGACATCGGTGAAGCCCCCGGCCTTCAGCTCAGCGACCGACCGGACCTCTCTCCCGGTCACGAATTCCGCCCCGTACGCGCCGCAGAGCGCGGCGTCCCGGTCGATCTCATCTCCGCTGATCCTGAAATCCGGGATCACGTATCTCGGGACCCCGCCGAGCCTGTCGCGCTTCTCGAAGACCGTGACGCGGACCCCTGCCCGCGAGAGGAAGGACGCGGCGGCAAGTCCCGCGGGGCCGCCCCCGATCACGGCCACTCTCCGGCCCTCACGGGCCGGAGAGGCCTTGAGTTCCGGGAGGACCTCGTCGTACGCGGCCTTCGCCGCGCTCAGCTTGACGCTCCGGATATGGACGCCTTCCTCGTAGTGGTTTCTCATGCACCGGTCCGCGCAGGTGTGCGGACAGATCGTGCCCGTGATGAACGGAAGGGCATTTCTCTCCAGGATGATCCGGAGCGCGTCCGCGGATCTTCCCTCCTCCATCGCCTGCAGGTAGGCCGGAATATCCTGTTCGATCGGACAGTTTGTCCGGCACGGCGCCGTGAAGCAGTCGATAAGCGGGAGCGGGTCTCCGGTCTTCCGGTCCGGGATCCCCTTGATCGGCTTGACATAGCGCCTGTCGGAGCGGGAATACTCCGAGAGCGCCTCCACCTTCTCCGGGCTGACCCCTGAAAATGCCTCCGTTCCGCAGTCCGCGAAGAGGCCCTCGAGCTGGCTGAACCTCTGGTAGCCGCCCGGCTTCAGGATCGTCGTGGCCATCGTGATCGGCCAGATGCCCGCATCGAAGATCTTATCGATATTGAAGTAGTCCGCGCCGCCCGAGTAGGAGATCCGGAGGGCGCCGCCAAACCGGTTCGTGATCCTCCTCGCGACCTCCACCGTGAGCGGGAAGAGCGAGCGGCCCGACATATACATCTCCTCACTCGGCAGCTCTCCCGCCCTGACGTCGACCGGGAAGGTGTTCGTGAGCTTCACGCCGAACTCCAGTCCCTTCTCCGCGCAGAGCTTCATGAGGCGCTCGAACATCGGGACCGCGTCGTCCCACTGGAGATCTTCCCGGAAATGGTGGTCGTCGAACGCGACGTAGTCAAACCCGAGGCTGTCGAGCGTCTTCCTCGCGAACTCGTAGCCCAGGATCGTCGGGTTGCACTTGATAAAGGTGTGCAGGTTCTTCTCGGTGATCAGGTAGGTCGCGATCCGCTCGATCTCGTCCGGCGGACATCCGTGGAGAGTCGACTCCGTGATGGAATCGGAGATTCTCGCGGGAATCAGGTCGATGTCCCGGCTGCACACCTCCTTCAGGAGTCCCCTCTCCGCGGCCTCTTTCGAGGCGCTGACGCACTCCCTGAAGATGACCCTCGGGGACGCGTCCTTCATCCCCTCGATATAGGAGTCGACTTTCGGCAGTTTGATTCCCTCGAGGTCATAGCCGACCGACATATTGAAGACGAAGCCGTCCTGCCCTCCGAGGCCGAATTCCTTCGCCAGGATGTGGCAGACGAACCAGGCCTTCACGTACTCGTCGTAGGCCTCCTCAACCGTCAGCTCCGTGGACCACTCGCAGTTGTAGCACTCGTCCCCCGCCGCGATGCAGGGCTTCGGCACGCAGGCGGCGAGCTCCCTGCCGTCCATCTTCTGGACCGTCTTCAGCTCGAAGAATCTGGCGCCCGCGGCGTAGGAGGCGATGATATTCTGCGCCAGCTGGGTATTCGGACCCGCCGCAGGGCCGAACGGCGTCTCGATCTTCTCATTGAAGATCGGGAGCGCCTTCGCCGCGTCCCTCTTCACGACCCTGCGCACACCGAAAATGCTTCCCTTTTCCTTATATTCCGTGACAGCCCACTCCAGCAGCTGCGCGTACGGAATCGGTCTCATGATATCTCCCATGTCTCTTCCTCCCCATGTTCAGTTCTTTCCGAAAATGAACCTTCCCGGACAGGTCAGTATGTCCTGTGGTTCAGCTCTCCCCACAGCTTTTTGGCCTGCTCCATCGTCCAGGCGTTGATCGCGTCCTCATCGATCCCGACGAATTCGCGGTCTTTATAGAGTACTTTGCCGTTGATGATCGTCGTCCTGCAGTGCCTGCCCATCATGCCGAACAGCATGTGGCCGTTTACGTTCTCCTCCGAGAACGGGGTAAACGGCCTGTAATCCATCACGATTACGTCCGCCGCGGCGCCGGGCTTCAGGATCCCCAGCGGCTTCCTGAAATACTTCGCGGCGATCGCGCGGTTGTTCTCGAAGAGCATCTGCATGTCTTCTCCGAATCCGACGTTCGGCAGGCAGGCGTTGTGACGCTGGATGATCAGGAATACCTTCAGCGACTCGAGCATGTCGTGAGTGTAGGCGTCCGTACCCATCCCGACGAGAATTCCCTTCTTCATCATCTGGAGGACGGGGGAGCAGCCGACGGCATTTCCCATATTCGATTCCGGGTTGTTGACGACCATCGTCCCGGTCTCCCTGATGATGTCCATCTCCGCGGGATTGACGTGGATGCAGTGGCCGAGCAGCGTCTTCGGCCCGAGGATTCCATTGTTGAGCAGGCGGTTGACAGGCCTCGTCCCGTAGTTGCGCAGGCTGTCGTAGACATCGTTCATGCCCTCGGCGACGTGGATGTGGAATCCGGTGAGGCCGTCATTTGCCTCGACCATCTTCGCGAACGTCCTGTCGGAGATCGTAAAGAGAGCGTGGCCGCCGAACATGGCCCTGATCATGTCGTCGTCTTCCCGGGCGGCCCAGCGGGCGAACTCCGCGTTCTCCCTGATCGACTCCTCGCACTTCTCCTCGCCGTCGCGCTCCGAGACCTCGTAGCAGAGGCAGGCCCTCATGCCGAGCTCCTTCGCGACGTCGCGGATCGCGAAGAGAGAACCGGGAATCTCGCAGAAGGACGCGTGGTGGTCGAAGATCGTCGTGACGCCGTCCCTGATGCAGTCGAGAATCGTCGCGTAAGCGCAGGCCCGCGTGCCGTCCAGCGTGAGATGCCGGTCGATGGCCCACCAGGTCCCGTCGAGTACCTCGAAGAAGTTGGTGGGGTTGTTTCCCTCGATCGCGAGACCGCGGGCCAGGCCGGAGTAGATGTGCGTGTGCGCGTTGATCAGTCCGGGCATGATGATGCCGCCGCGGGCGTCCACGAATTCCGCGCCCGGATACTTCGCCTTCATGTCACCAAACCGGCCGACTTCCAGAATCTCCTCCCCGTCGATGACGACGGCGCCGTCTTCCAGGAAAGGACAGGCGTCGTCCCTTGTAATAATCTTGCCGTTTCCTAAGAGCAGCATATTAAGAGTCTCCTTTCCTCACAGATCTTCTGGTCTGAATTCGCACCGGAGCCGGATAGTTTTCTGTTTCCGACAAGCAGCATACACAAATCCGTCTCCCTTTTGTTTAAATTTACCACAAATGACATTGAAATTGAAGAGTAAATGTTTTACAATTAGTCTTGCAGTCAAACTATTTTTTTGGAGAGGAGGCAGGGGATTCATATGAACGCTTCTGAAATCAGCCGGTATTCGCGCCTGATCAAAGACCTCGCGTATCATTTCGGTTCGGGAACCGAGATTGTTATCCACGACCTGACTTCCGGGGACCCGGGACACTCCATCGTGGCCATCGAGAACGGGCACGTCACAGGGCGGAAGATCGGCGACGGTCCCTCAAACATCGTCCTGAAAGCCCTGAAATCCGATACGAAACAGCTGAACGACAGGCTCTGTTATCTCACGAAGACGGACGACGGAAAAGTCCTGAAGTCCAGCACCATCTATATCCGGAACGACGAGGGGGAGGCTGTCGGCATCCTCGGCGTAAACACCGACATCACGCTGTCGATCGCCATGGAGAAGCAGCTCCACGAATTCCACACGCCGGACGTGCCGGACGAGGAGCCCGAGGAGATCTCCACCCACGTCGCCGACATCCTCGACGGCCTGATCGACCAGAGCATCCGTATGATCGGCAAGCCGCCCGCGCTCATGTCCAAGGACGAGAAGATCCGCGCGATCCGCTTCCTCAACGAGAGCGGGGCTTTCCTGATCACAAAATCCGGTCCGAAGGTCTGCGCGGCCTACGGGATCTCCAAGTACACGCTGTACAGCTATCTTGACGAGGCCAAATCCGGTTCCTGAGGATCCGCCGGACGCTCTCTCTTCCGTGAATTAAAAAGGGCGATGGTCCGCGCCGCCTTCCGCGGCCAGGCCATCGTCCTTTTTCTGTTCTGCTCTCCTGCCCTGCTCCCGCTGCTTTTTCCTGTTCCCTCTTTTCTCCCGCTTCTTCCCTCAGGCTCCGGCCGTCTTCTGCATGATCTCCGCCGCGAACAGGATCTCCGCGATGTGGAAGTAGAGGATCAGCGAGCACGCGTCCACGATCGTCGTGATGAACGGCGTCGCCATGATCGCCGGATCGAGCCTTACGAGTTTCGCGAGAAGCGGCAGCACCGCTCCCACGAGCTTCGCCATGACGATCGCCCCGAACAGGGCAAGCGACACGACCAGCGTGTAGCGCAGGGTCATCGGATCCGGATTCTTCGCGAATACGCTGTACATGAGGAAGATCCGGAGGCCATTGACGGCTCCGAGAATCGCCCCGACGATCATCGAGACCCTCAGTTCCTTCCAGACCACCCTTCCGATATCCCTCACGGTGATCTCGCCGAGGGCGAGGCCGCGGACCATGAGCGTGCAGGTCTGGTTGCCGCAGTTGCCGGGCGTATCCATCAGCATCGGCATGAACGAGACGAGCAGGGGGATTGCGGCAAAAGCCGCCTCATAGTGGGATGTCACCATCCCCGTAAACGTCGCCGAGAGCATGAGGATCATGAGCCACGGGATTCGCTGCCTCGCATGATGCAGGACACTCGTCCCGAAATAGCTCGCGGTCTGGTCTTCCGGGATGATGGCCGCCATCTTCTGCATATCCTCGGTCGACTCGTCCGTCAGGACGTCGACGGCGTCGTCGATCGTGACGATCCCGACCATCATGCCCTCGTCGTCCACGACGGGCATCGCGTTGAAGTCGTATTTCTGCAGCTGACGGGCGACATACTCCTGGTCGTCCGTCACCTTCACGGTGACCAGGTTGTCGTCCATGATCTCGGAGATCGGCTTGTCCGCGTCGCTGAGAAGGAGACTCTTTGCGGACACGACGCCGAGCAGCATGTTGTGCTCAACCACGTAGCCCAGGTACACGGTCTCGGCGTCGGGGCCCTGCTTCCTGATCGCCTGCAGCGCGTCGCTGACCGCCATGTCCTTCCGGAACCTGACGAACTCCGGCGTCATGATGCTGCCGGCGCTGTATTCCGGATAGTGCAGGAGCTTGTTCAGGCTCTCGCGCGTCTTCCTGCTCGACTTAGCGAGCACTCTCTTTACGACGCTCGCCGGCATATCCTCGAGCATATCGGCGGCGTCGTCGAGGCTGATCTCCTCGAGTGTATTGACAATTTCCGCGTCTGAGAACCCCTCCACGAGCTCCGACCTCGCCCAGTCGGCCATGTACGTGAACGCCTCCGTCGCGGCGTCCTTCCTGAGCAGCCGGAACACCACAAGCCGGTTGTTCTCGTCGAGTTCCTCCAGGACGGCGGCGAGGTCAGCGGGATGCATGTCCGACGTCTCGTCCCTGAGTTCCTTGTACTGCTTCTTCATCAGGTACGAGAGCAGCGACGCCTTCAGCTTTCTCGTTCTCTCGTGGTCATCCGCGTCGTGCTCATGGCTGGTCGCGTCGTCCACGTCATAGCGGATCCCATCATCCTCATTGAACTCTGTCATGCGTTCCTTCTCATCCAATGGGCCAGTCCTCCTTTCAAAATGC
This sequence comes from uncultured Lachnospiraceae bacterium, assembly GCA_902773435.1. Lineage (GTDB taxonomy): Bacteria > Bacillota > Clostridia > Lachnospirales > Lachnospiraceae > Chordicoccus. The sequence goes on from CACYEN010000015.1 coordinate 17,602, forward strand.
GCTGTCATAAAAAAGGACGCAAAAAAAACGCGTCCGCTGATCGACGAAACGCCGTGCAGCGAAACCGCGCTCATGACAAGCCCGACGGGATGTCCGGACGGGATCCCCCTATAGCCCGCTTTCCGCGAAAGCTCCGCAAGGAGGCCTCAGGCGGCCTTACAGGCGCTGGGACAATATGCCCGCGCCGCCCATTCCGCCTGGGACAGAGTACCGGACAGCTGTTTCGTGTGCACAGCATACAATGCATCGTCGATAGTGGTCAGTATCCATAACAGTTGTCCACCTCACTTTCCCGCTTATGTAAGCATCCATATTATAGACCCCGTTTTTCGGAGGGGTCAACTCTTTTCGAGGGTTTTCCCCGCTTAAGAGCCGGTTCCGCACAAGGAATACCGTCACTTGAGGACCACGCTGTTCGGAGCGGTCTCGGGCCTTTTGAGTTCCGCTCCTTTCCCGAGGAAATAATCCCTGAGCAGGTACCCGTCGTACCTGCTCTCCTCGTCGTCGATGATCGACGCGGGGGCATCGATAAACGCGGTCTCCGCCTCCACGAGATCGTAGAAGTCGAGCGTGAGTCCCCAGTTCCCGTGATGGCCGCACTGGACATAATCCGCCTTCAGCTCCTCCCGGTGCGCGGGGATGATGTACTGCTCCATCTCCGACTGCACATCCGCGCAGAAGAGCATGCTCTCCTTCTTTCCCTCCGCGCGGAACATCAGCGACCCGTCATTGCACAGGTGGTCCTTGAGCGCGTCCACGCGCTCATCCCAGGAGTGGAGCACGCTGCAGCGGAGGCCGATCAGGTCGAAGGTGTCATTTTCCCTGAGATACGTCACGTTGTCGGCGTCCTTTGTCAGGGTATAGAAGATCTCGTAGGCGTCGATCACGTCGTAGGATCTCGCCGTCTCCCTGTACCTCTCCCGGTTCACCGGAACCGTCAGAATCCTGTCGACCACAACGGAGCCGTCGACATTGGCCGCCATGATCGCGTTGAAAGCGCCCACGTGGTCGGGATGCGGGTGCGTGATCACCCACGCGTCGACGTGGCCGCCGTGCCGGTCGATCACCTCGCGCACCCCGTCCGCGTCGGTATCCCATCCCCCGTCGACGATCGCGAGCTGTCCCTTCGGATTCTCGATGGTGTAGAACATCATCTGATTCCCGCTGCCGCTGCCGTACTGCGTGACCGTCCACGGACTGACCCGCGTCTTCCGGATATACCAGGCACCCGCGGCCGCCAGAAGCAGGACGGCGGCGAGGGCCGGGATCAATATCAGTATCTTCTTCTGCCGCATAGCTGTTCTCCAGACACTTGTTTTCTGATACCCGTCTATCGTAAATCACAGTTTTTTAATTTTCAAGTGCCTGGGTTTTCAAGTGCCCGGGAAAAGGATACTCCCGCGGACGGGAGCGGCCTCAGGCATCCTCCTTCATTCTCATGAGTTCCCTGTTCATGACGCCGGCCTGGCCGGCGTCCAGCATCCAGGAGAAGAGATGGGCCGACACAAAGATGATGAGGACGGCCGCCGCGAAAGACACGGTCAGGGCGGTGTTCCCGGGATCCAGCGTCTTAAAGCCAAGTCCCGCGGCGATGAGGACGGCCTCCAGCAGCACGAGCTGCAGGACCTTGCGGACCAGCATCTGCTTCACGCTGAGCTCATTTCGGGAATAGGTGACGAGCATGGGGAGGACACCGAGCGCCCCGTAGAGCAGGGGTGATAAAAACGTGTCGTACCCGAACGTGTCCCCCGGCCGGAAGGCGGTCCCGAGAATGAACATCGCCGCGTCGACCAGTGTCACGACGATAAAATAGGTCTCCAGCAGATCCTTCAAAAATGTCCTGAAACGCATCCCTTCACCCTCCTCTCAGGGTCTCCTTAAGACCCGGGACAAAACTTCTTGACACGATCACGTCCTCGCCGGTTGTCAGCCTCGCGGCAAATCTTCCGTTCAGGGCCGGCCTCAGCGATTCCACTTTCATCAGATTGACGATCATCGCCTTCGAGATGCGGAGGAACTTCCTGGGCCGGAGCTGTTCCTCGAGCTCATATAATTTCTGCCTGGTCTCATAGGTCCTGTCGCTGGTATAGAGAAAAGTCCGGCTGTCAACGGATTCGATGTAGATGACATCCGCGACCGGGATCTCGTACCGGTTTCCCCCGTCGTTCCCGGAGAGCACCCCCTGCCTGGACTTCACAAAGGCCACGATCTCCCTCACGTTCTCGTCCTCTTCATGGCAGCGGATCTCCACCATCTCGGGTTCGTCCCTGCCGATGACCCTGACGGAAATCCCCGTTTTAAGGAAGTTCATAGTACTCCTCCACCGAAAACTCTCCCTCTCCTTTCAGCCATGCGTTGAAGAACGAGAGGGTGATCTCATTCATTTTCCTGACACAGGCCTCCGGATCGACGGATCCCGTTCCGAGCCTTTTCGCGAGGAAGGGCGAGAACAGCGGGAGATCCGTATAATTCATGTGCCCCGTATTCCTGATACAGGTCTCATAGCCATGGACCGCGTGGGACAGCACTTCGTTGTTGGCATAGGGAATGTGCTCCGCGAGGCAGGTCATTCTGTCCTCGTGGTGCCTCTCATTGTCAAACGTAAGAAGCGGCACGCCGTAAGGCTCTTCGTTCAGGATGTCCTGTCCGTTCTCCACCCCCTCGATCTCGCCGAGCATCGTGCCGTCAATGTCGATGACGGCGCCGACGTCAGAGCGGGTCCGGCCAAGCGACACGGAAGCGGCCCCGCCGAGGGAGTGGCCCATAAGGCCGATCCTTGAGGGATCGATCATCGAGAGTGCCCTCCCCAGGACCTCGCTGCCCCCGTCCGTCAGGCCGGAAGCGGCGCCGCCGTCTTCCGCCGCGGCGAGGATCGTGTCGACGGCGAAATTCATATCGTCCGCGCGAAGCTTCAGCCATTTCCCCGAGAGCTTCGCAATGTCTTCTTCCGGTACGTCCGTGCTGTCCTGGACCAGCATCACCTCTCTCAGGAATCCCGGGTCCGCAATGATCAGCTTTCCGTTCGTGTCGTGCGTGAAGAGGGAGTGGTACGGGTGCTCGAGGCTCACGACCACATAGCCGTTGCTCGCCAGCTCCATATAGGTGGACATATTGCTCTGATAATACCCGAACGCCCCGTGCGAAAAGACGACAAGCGGGAAATGTTCCCCTGCGGCAGCGTCCGGATAAAAGAAATAAGCCGGCACCTCGCGGCTGGAACCGTCCGATTCATGTTCCTCCGCGCGGCTTCCGTCCGTGAGTATGGTCTCGGCCCGGAGGACGCCGTATCCGCCGGTGGTCGGAAGCCCCTCGTAATCGGTGAACAGAAATGCCGGCAGGGCGGCAAACGCAAGCAGGACGATCTGAACAACGCACCTTCGCACGGCGCTCCCCGTCCCCACCGCCTTCGGCTCCCTGTTTCTTCCCGCGAGCATGAGGATTCCCCTGACCGCGACTCGGAGGAGCAGGAGGAAGAACAGGGCCCCGAACCTCATGTCAAGGCTGACGGAGGGCGTGATGAGAAAGACCAGGAAGATCAGGAGTTCCGCCGCGTCGGCGATCAGCCTCCCCCGGGAGGCCTCGCGGGAGTCGGCTCCCCTCCGCGCCGTGAGGATACAGAAAACAAGTTCGACCGCGAGAAGCAGAGACAGTATCAGGATGTGCATCTTTTTATGTCCTTTCAGAAGTTGTGGCTTAGCTGCTGCAGTCCGACTGTATCACGTCCCAGGGGCCGCCACAACGGGACCCGCGCCAAGATGCAAAAACGGGGTCCAAGATGCACGGAATTCCTCCGCATGTCTTTTTTTCGCGGATCAGAATTCTCCGCAGACCTGGTAGATATAGAATTTGAGATAAAATGTTTCCTCCTGGGAGAGAAGGAGCGGATGATCCGGCGCCTGCGCCCGGGCCTCGACCTGTCTCAGCCTCACGTGCGCGTCCGCCGCCGCGCGCTTCACCATCTCCTCGAACAGTTCCCTCGTCATAAAGTGCGAGCACGAACACGTCGCGAAAAATCCGCCCGGCCGGACAAGCCGCATCCCGTTCCGGTTGATCTCGCGGTAGCCGCGGACCGCGTTCTTCACGTTGGCCCTGGCCTTGGCGAACGCGGGCGGGTCCAGGATCACGAGGTCGTACCGCCTCCCCTCCTCCACCAGCCGCGGAAGCAGGTCGAGGACGTCCGCCCTCAGGAATTCCACGTTTTGAAACCCGTTCAGCTCCGCGTTTCTCCGCGCCATCGCGACCGCGCTCTCCGAGGCGTCGACGCCGGTCACGCGGACCGCGCCGCCGTATGCCGCGTTGAGCGCGAAAGAGCCCGTGTGCGTGAAGCAGTCAAGGACCTCCGCCCCCCGCGCGAGGGGCTGGATCGCGAGCCGGTTGTATTTCTGGTCGAGAAAGAAGCCGGTCTTCTGTCCGTCCTTCACGTCGACGTAGTATTTTACGCCGTTTTCCGTGATCAGGACTTCCGTGTCGAACCCGGGACCGATAAACCCCTTCACGCGCTCCATGCCCTCTTTCAGGCGCTCCTTCGCGTCGCTGCGTTCATAGACGCCCCGGACCCGGATCCCGTCCTCAGCGAGCACCTCCCCGAGGAGACCCACGAGCCTCTCCTTCATCCTGTCGATTCCGAGCGCGAGCGACTCCACGACGAGGACGTCCCCGTACTTGTCGACGGTAAATCCCGGGAGGCCGTCCGCCTCGCCGAACACGACCCTGCAGCTCGAGACGTCGACCGTCCTCTTTCTGTACTCCCAGGCCGCGCTGAGCCTCGCCCTGAGGAATCCGTCGTCGATCACCGCGTCGGGGTTCCTCGTCATCATCCGGACCCGGATCTTCGAGTTCACGTTGATAAAACCGATGCCGAGCCGGTATCCGTCAAAGTCGGAGACCCTCACGAGCGCGCCGTTAACATAGGATCCCCTGATTTCCTGAATCTCGTTGTCAAAAATCCACAGGCCGCCGGACTTCAGGAGCCGGCCGCCGCCCCTCTTCAGTATCGCTTCCGCTGTTGTTTCCATCATCGTTCTCTTTTCCGCGGCTTCCTGTGCTGTTTAACATTTTCTTCATAAAATGTCCACATTCTTCCGCTATTATGAATAAGTGCTTTCAAGCACAGCCGGTTTTACCGGCGCTCAGGGACCGCAGTCACCCCCTCATCGGCTGCGGTCCCGTTGTTTCCTGAAACTGCTTCCCGGACGGGACAGTCCTCTCCCCTTATGCTATAATAGTACACGGCAGAAAGATCCGCGATGACTGCTCACGCGGTCACGACCGTTTTTCCATGAGGAGGTATCACATGCCCGGCTTTTATATGCCCGTCAGAGTCTATGAAGAGAATGAGGCCGTCTCCCGGCACGCGGCGGAACTCGCCGCCCTCGGGAAGAAGGCCCTGATTGTCACCGGAAGAAACTCCGCCTTTATCAACGGCTCCTTCGACGACGTAACGCGCGCGCTGGAGGGCCAGGGGACCGCCTGGTCGGTCTTTCGCGACGTGGAGGAGAATCCCTCCACGGACACCATCATGCGCGCCCGCGACCTCGGCCTTGAGGAGGGCGCCGATTTCGTGATCGGAATCGGCGGCGGCTCTCCCATGGACGCCGCGAAGGCTGTCGCCCTGATGATCCGCCACAGAGACAGGGACATCAGCTATCTGTACAGTCCCGACGGGGACAGCTCCGCGCTTCCCGTCGCCGAGATCCCGACGACATGCGGGACCGGATCCGAAGTGACCGCTGTCTCGGTCCTGACCGATCCGGTGAAGGAGAGGAAGAAATCCATCCCTCACGAGATCTTCCCGAAGCTCGCGCTCATCGACGGAAAATACCTGCGTTTCGCGGGAAAATCCGTCATCGCGAACACCGCCTTCGACGCGCTCACGCACCTCATTGAAAGTTATCTCAACACGAAGTCGGATGCCTACAGCCGCATGTGCGTGGACGCCGGCCTCGCCACCTGGGCGCTGAGCCAGCCGGTATTCCGTGGGGAGAGAGAGCCCGATGACAGCGACTTCGTCCACATGATGCGGGCTTCCGCAATGGCCGGCATGGCGATCGCCCACACGGCGACCACGATCCCGCACGGCCTCAGCTATACGATGACCGTGAAACTCGGCGTCCCCCACGGAAAAGCGACTGCCTACTTCACGGCGGGCTATCTGGCCGAGGCGGATGAAGCCGACAGGAACTACCTTCTTGAGAGAGCGGGGTTCCGGGACATCGGGGACTACCGGGCAGTGTACCGCGCGGCCTGCGGGGAGATCGACGCGGACGGGGCGCTCCTCCGGGAAGTCATCGAGGCTGCCGTGGACGAGCTCGTCTCGAGCCCGCAGAAGCTCGCGCTCACGCCGTTTAAGACCGACGGGGACGTGCTGCGCAGGATCGCCTTTTTTGAAACAGAGGCCTGAGCGAGGGAAAGCCTCCCCGCTGCAGGCAGGGTCAGGGGCGTGCCGGCGGATTGCCATCCGCGGGCACGCCCCTCTTTCATGTTCAGGCTCTCTTTACTGATAGACAATCACCGCGACGAGTTCGACGACATCTTCGCTGTGATTCGCGATTCCGTGACCGGTTCCGGTCGGGCAGACCGTCACGTCGCCGGCCGTGACCGTGCGGATCTCTCCGCCGTCGCTGTACTCCGCGGTCCCCTTCAGGATATAGAACAGTTCCGCGTCCGTTTCGTGAATGTGATAACCGATGCTGCAGCCGGGCTTCAGCGTGATTCTGGCAAAGAGCCTCCCCTTCCCGTTGAGTTCCTCCGGCCCCGTGATCAGGTTCGTGATCTCGACGGTCCCGTCCCCGTCCCTCATGTGCTCCCTGAACTCGACTCCGCATTCTTCCGCTCGTCTGATCATTTCCCGTACACCTCCTGTAAATCCGGCATGAAACCTGCCGCTTCAACGTGTGGCTTTCAGCTTAAAACGGGATAAGTTTTCTGTCAAGTTTCTGTTCCCCGGAGACCTCCCCCGGCATTCTTCCGGCATGCCCCGTCCCAAAGAACATCTCCCGCTCTTTCTCTATCTCCCATTATAGGATAAAATAACAGTGGATGATAACCCCGCCTACAACACATGAGGTGTGAATGATGGAGAGCACGGAATCAAGTGTCAGTATCTCGATGAGCAAACATGCGCCGGATGAGGAGATGTCCATGTCCTTCGGCTCCATGCAGGATGCCTCGGCCAGAATGGCGGACGCACTGAAGAACGAAAGCATCTCGAATGAGCGGATCTCTCGCAGCACTCCGCTCCTTGATACCTATATGGTGATGTCTGACCCGATCGAAGGCGGAATGGGCAGTGTCTACCGCGTCCACCATATGGCCTGGGATATGGACCTGGCGATGAAGCGGCCGAAAGCCAGGTTCTTTGCCGAGGCGGGCAGCGCCCGCAGGAAGAATTTCATCGAGGAATGCGACTACTGGATCCGCCTTGGGCTCCACCCCAATATCGTGAGCTGTTATTATGTCCGCGAGATCGGGGGCGTGCCGACGATCTTCTCGGAGTGGATGGACGGAGGAAGCCTGAAGGACCGGATCCGGGACGGGTCGCTCTATGAGGGATCCGAAGAAGAAGTGGCGGAGCGCGTCCTGAACGCGGCAGTCCAGGCGGCAAGGGGCCTTAAATACTCGCATGAGAGCGGCCTCATCCACGCGGACGTCAAGCCGGGAAATATCCTGCTCACAAAAAACTGGAACGTGAAGGTGGCGGATTTCGGAATCGCCCGCGCCGCCGCGGACCGGGAGGAAGAGAGCACGGGGTCCGGGACCGGAAAGCCCGCGGGATCCGGCGGGTATACGCCGGAGTACTGCCCAGCGGAACAGGCATCGGGGCAGGAACCGGAGAGATGGATGGATGTCTACGCGTTCGCGCTGACCGTACTGGAGATGTATGCGGGAAAACGCCTCTGGAAGACGGGGGCGGATGCCCGGGACGGAGCGGACGCTTATCTCCGCGGCCCCGGATTCCGCGTGAGGATGCCGGAGGCGGTGCAGGCCCTTCTCAACACCTGTCTCACGGAGAGGCCCGACGGGTTTGCCGGGATTGAGGCGGCGCTTCTTGATATTTACCGCAGAGAGACCGGCCTGCCCTACCCGAAAGACGAGGCGAAGGCGGCTTCGGACACGCCGGACAGCCTGAACAACCGCGCCCTGAGCTTCCTCGACCTCGGACAGCCGGAGGAGAGCCTGCGGCTCTGGGAGAGAGCGCTCTATGCGGCGCCGGATCACGTGCCCTCATTTTACAACCGTGAACTCTATTTCCTCCGCAGCGGGCAGAAGGCGGACTACAGGGTGCTGGAGGCGCTCGACCAGGACGAGGCGTGCCGGAGGGCTGACGCGGCGGCGGACATATTCGGCGAGTGGGACCGCACCCATCCCCTGCTTCCTCCGCCCGTCGCGTTTGAGATCGAAGGCTCCGCGACGGACGCAGTCCTCACGGATGAACATATCCTGTTCACCTTCAACGACTCGAATTCCTTTGGCGGAGACAGGAATCCCTGCATCTGCCGGGTCCGGCGGGAAGGGAGCGGCGGGGGTGAGAAGGATGAGCTTCAGGATATCATTTCCCTTAAGAGCCCGATTGTGAAGATCGCGGTCAGGCCCGGCAGGGAGGAAGCGGCCGTGCTCCTCGAGGACGGCACGCTGTGCCTCTATGATACCCGGGAGCACAGGCTCCTCCGCGCCGTGCGCACGCTTCCGGAGGATACTCTGGAGGCGGTCTTCGGCAGCCTTTTCTACTTGAAATTCGCCTGGTCCCGGAAAGGCCATATTCTCGCTTTTTACAACGAGAAGCTCAGGAACGGGACGGTCATGGTGGAGATGCCCTCCATGCGCGTGATCGGAGGAACCGGAAAGCATTTCTGCGCCTTCTCGCCGGATGACCTCCCGCTCGTGCTCGGGCGCGCGGCCGGAGGTTCGCACGCGCTCTTTGAAGTGGACCTCTCGGGGCGGGAGCGCGAAGTCTACCGGTTCGGATCGGATCCGAAGCAGTATATCGAATTCTGCCAGAGCCAGAAAGAACTGCGCGGGATGTATTACTTCCGTTTTGCCGAGTACGGCAGGTCGGGAGTGACGGACGAGGATTTTTACCTGGATCGGGAATACATGAAGCATCCGGTTGATAACGCCCCCGGAACTGTGCTTTTCCACGATCCCGGGAAGGGGCTCATTTACACCTTGACGGACCCGAAGATCGGGAGCGGCCGGGCAGACCTCATCGAGGTAAAGGACAGCCGCACCATGAACCGGATTTTTTCAGTGAGGACGGAGAAAATCACGGGAGTCCTTGAGGATCCGGACGGGACGCGGGTCGTGACGTGGCGCGTACAGGACGGAAGGACGAGCTGGAGCGCTGCAGCGCCGCTCCCGTCCGTTCATCAGAACCGCCCGGCGGCTTACCGCCTCTCGGAGATCGTCACCGAGGAGAAACGAAGCGAAGAGGATGACAGGCTGGCGCGGCTTCTCGATTCATTCCGCCGGGCGGATGAGGCGGGCGACACGGATACAGCCCTCGGCATTCTGCGGGAATCAAGGGAAATACCCGGTTTCCACGGAAGTCCCGCGGCTGTGGGGATGGAGGAGAGGGCGGATGCCATCGCCGAGAAATACGCGCTGAAAACGGTCCGGCAGCTCCCTGACCGAAAAGGCCTCCCGCAGTTCTTCTACCTCGGAAAGGCCTGGCGCCGCTGCCGCGACGGGCTGATCGCGGTATACAGCCCGACGCTGCTGGGTGAATCAGACGACGTCGAGCTGTACAGTCCGGACGGAACACTCGTCCGGAAGATCCGGCTTCCGTCCTTCTCCCACAATGTCCGCGTGAAAGGCGACCGGATCTTTACGTGGATCTCCGCGACTCTTCATGCCGCCGTCTATGATCTCGAGGGCAATCTCCTGCACTCTTCGCCCGCGGGGTGGCCTCCGCCCCCCGACAGGATCAGCGACAGCCGGTCCCCGAAGATCATGGATCTCGACAGCACGGGACGGTATGTTCTCTTCGGCATGGCGAAAAAGAACACAGAGGGTTCTTCCCCCGTGTCAGGGATCTTTGAGCTGGATTATGATACGGGAAATGTGATCAGGCTGGCGGATTACGGGGAGCGGCACGACAAGTACTCGGGCTACGGCTACTTCGACGATGATACATTTGTCATCCGGACCGGCAGCACCCTGAGCCGGTTTGAGAAGGGAACCGGGCGAAAACTGATGTCCTACCGGATCAGCAATCCGGAGGGAGCCCCCTTCTCCGTCTCGATGAATCCCGCCCGGGACCGGTTCTTTCTCGCGATCGTTCCCTCCTCCGGGAACGTGGAGATGCTCTATGCCTTCCACAGGGACGGTGAGGAGCTGTATTTTGAGCATGAAAAGAAGATAACCCTCTCCTCGGTATGGTGGTACCCCGATGACCGGTTCGTCTGTATGTACGGCGGCACCGGGTTCAGGATCCTGGACATGGAGACAGGGGCCCGGCCGTTCTCGGCGGATGAGTATTACAGCTATTACTATACCTTCCATTTTTCTCCGGACGGCCGCATGATTTACGTCGAAAGGGACCGCGGGGATAAGAAGAGGGTCAATACCTATGAGCTGGAATTTGCCTATAAGCCCCGGGGGACGGCGGACCCCGAGGGCGCGGCCGGGGAAGCGGCCCTGATCACGGAGGACGAACCGCTCCCGCCGGGAGCCCCGGGAAATGCCGCTCCGGCCGGAGCGGGCCGGGAAGACGTGCCGGGAGGCGGGAAGACCCCTGTCAGGCTGGAAGTCCGCGCGGTTTCAGGCGCGGACGGGGCGGTTTCGGACGGAGAAGAGGCGGAAAAAACGCCTCCCGCCGCCGTCGAATATGACAAGACGGTACTCCGGGCGGACGACCCGGCATGCCCCGGAAATGAAAGCTCCATCGTGATTCCCGATGGAATCCGGCGGATCGGGACGGAGTGTTTCAGCATGAGGGCTTCCCTCAGGAAGGTCATCATCCCGGAAGGTGTCACGGAGATAGGCAGCCGGGCTTTCCTCGGGTGCATGAACCTTGAATCGGTCAGCATTCCGACGACTCTTAAGAAGGTCGGGAGAGAGGCTTTCCGCGGCTGCGCGAAGCTCAGGAAGATCACTCTTCCCCCGGGGCTTGAGGATCCCGGAGCATATGCTTTTTCGGGATGTGCGTCCCTGGAGCGGGTGGAGATCGGAGAAGGCCCGGTCCGGATCAGGGACGGTCTTTTCTCGGAGTGCGGGGCGCTGGCGTCCGTTTCGCTCCCGGACGGGCTCCTCGAGATCGGGGAATTCGCGTTCTCGGAGTGCGGAAGCCTCAAAGCCCTCTCCATCCCGGACACGGTTTACAGCATAAGGGAAAACGCGTTTTTCAGGAGCCTGTCCTTCAGGTCCGTAAAGCTCCCCGCCGATCTCAGGGAGATCGGCTACCGGATGTTCTGGAAGATGGGCCGGCTCGAGAGAATTGACATCCCGGACCGGGTCGGGGAAATCGGCAATGAGGCTTTCAGTGAATGCGGAGGCCTGGCCTCAGTGCGCTTTCCGGCCGCGCTCCGGAAGATCGGCAGAAGTGCTTTCGGAGGCTGCTCTTCTCTCTCGGAGATCGTGCTGCCGCCGGGATGCGCGGAGATCGGGGATTGGGCCTTCTACGGCTGCGAGTCGGCCGTCTCGGCCGTGCTGCCGGAAAGCCTGGCGTCCCTCGGTGAGAGCGCGTTTTACAAATGCCGCTCCCTGAAGACGCTCCGGCTTCCCGGGGAGCTTATGAGCATCGGGAAGGAGGCGTTTAAGGAGTGCACCGGGCTTGAAGAGGTGGTGATGTCCGGCAGGACCCGGGAGATCGGGGACGGGGCTTTCTCGGGCTGCGAGGCGCTCTCGTCCGTGACGCTCGCCGACGGCATCACCGGGATCGGCCACTACGCCTTCAGGGGATGCGGATCCCTTGAGCGGATTCACCTGCCGGAGACGCTTGAGAGCATAGGGATCAACGCGTTCTGCAGAAGCGCGCTGTCGGGGGAGATACGGATTCCCGGCCGGGTGAGCGTGATCCGGGAAGGAGCTTTTTCATTCTGCGGATCGCTCGACGCTTTTGTCCTTGAAGAAGGCAGCACGGTCTGCGAGGCGCGCGACGGCGTCCTGTTCAGCGGGGATAAGCTCGCGGCCTTTCCCGCAGGAAGGAAGGGAAGCTATTCGGTGCCGGAGGGCATCCAGAGCATCGGGAAGAGCGCGTTCGGCGGCTGCCGGGGTCTCACGGAGATCCGGCTCCCCGGGTCGCTCGCGGTCATCGAAAGCAGCGCGTTCGAGGGGTGCAGCGGCCTTACCTCCGTGCGGATTCCCGCCCGGACCGGCGATATCAGCGGAGACGCGTTCTCCGGCTGCAGCGGAATCCTCGCCTTTGAGGTGGAGGAAGGAAATGAGCGGTTCATCTCCCCGGACGGGATTCTGATGAGCGCGGACGGAAAAGAGCTTCTCGCTTTTCCGCCGGCCCGGGGCGGAGAATATACGCTCCCCGGCAGCGTCCGGGTCATCGGGCCGGCGTTCGCGTCCGGGAAAAGTGATCTCACGGTGATCATCCGAAACGGGGATGTACGGATCGACTGGAACTCTTTCCGCACAGACGGGTCGCTCAGGGTGCAGTGTCCGAAGGACACGCCGCTCTATGAAAAGCTGACCAGAAACAAAGTGCCCGTGACCGGGGCTTTTGAGGCGCCAAAAGAAAAAGAACAGGCGCTCCGCGGTCTGCTGAAGCGCCTGTTTACGAAACGGGGTAAATGATTTTTTGCGGTGCCCGACATCCCTTTTACAGGTGCAGCACCCTCTCCGCGATCTCCTGCGTCCGGCCCTGGTTCCAGTACTGGGTCCCGATATAGCCGCAGGTTCTTCTCGCCACGTGCATCTGCGTCTGGTCGCGGTTGCCGCAGTTCGGGCACTCCCACACGAGCTTCCCGGTCTCGTCCTTCCTGATCAGGATCTCGCCGTCGTACCCGCAGACGTCGCAGTAGTCGCTCTTCGTGTTGAGCTCCGCGTAGAGGATCCCCTCGTAGATGTGCTGCATGACGCGGATGACCGCGGGGATGTTGTTCTGCATGTTCGGAACCTCGACGTAGCTGATCGCCCCGCCCGGGGAGAGCTTCTGGAACTCCGCCTCTTTCGTGAGCTTGCTGAACGCGTCGATGTTCTCCGTCACGTGGATGTGGTAGCTGTTCGTGATGTAGTTTCTGTCCGTGACGCCCGGGATCCTGCCGAAGCGCTTCTGCAGGCATCTCGCGAACTTGTAGGTCGTGCTCTCGAGCGGGGTGCCGTAGACCGAGTAGTCGATGTTCTCGGCTTTCTTCCACTTCGCGCAGGCGTCGTTCAGGGCCTGCATCACGCGGAGGCCGAATTCCTTGCCCTCCTCGCTCGTATGGGACACGCCCTTCATGTAGAAGACACACTCCGCGAGGCCGGCGTATCCGAGCGAAATTGTGGAATATCCGTCGTAGAGGAGCCTGTCGATCGTCTCGCCGGATTTGAGCCGGGCGAGCGCGCCGTCCTGCCAGAGAATCGGGGCGACATCGGACGGCGTCCCCTTCAGGCGGTTGTGGCGGATCCGGAGCGCCCGGTGGCAGAGCTCGAGGCGCTCGTTCATGATCATCCAGAACCTGTTCTCATCCTTCTCCGAGGAACACGCGATATCAACGAGGTTCAGTGTCACGACGCCCTGGTTGAACCGGCCGTAGTACTTGTGCTTCTCAGCCGTGTAGTTCTCCGCCCCCGCGAGGTTGCCGACTCCCGTGTCGGTAAACCGGTCCGGCGTGAGGAAACTCCTGCATCCCATGCAGGGGTACACGTCCCCCTTGAGCTCCAGCGCCTTCTTCTCCGAGATGTAGTCCGGGACCATGCGCTTCGCGGTGCACTCGGCCGCAATCTTCGTCAGGTAGAAATAGGGCGTCCCCTCGCGGACGTTGTCCTCCTGAAGGACGTAGATCAGCTTGGGGAATGCCGGCGTGATATAGACGCCGCTGCGGTCCTTGACGCCGAGGATGCGCTGGCGCAGCATGACCTCGATGACGAGGGCGAGATCCTTCCTCAGCTTTCCCTCCGGGACTTCGTTGAGATACAGGAACACCGTGACGAACGGGGCCTGCCCGTTGGTCGACTGGAGCGTGATCAGCTGGTACTGGATCGTCTGGCATCCGGACTCGACCTCCGTCAGGACTTCCTTCTCGACGAGCTCACTGAATTTCTCCTCCGGCAGTTCGACGCCGGCTTCCGCCAGCTCGCTCTTGAGCCTCCTGGAGATCTTCTTCCGGCTCACATCGACAAACGGGGCGAGGTGCGACATCGTGATCGTCTGCCCGCCGTACTGGCTGGACGCGACCTGCGCCACGATCTGGGAAGCGACCGTACACGCCGTCGCGAAACTCTTCGGCGTATCGATATGCGTGCCGGAGATGCAGGTGCCGTTCTGGAGCATGTCCTCGAGGTTGACGAGGCAGCAGTTGTGCATGTGCTGCGCGAAGTAATCCGCGTCGTGGAAATGGATGATGCCCTCTTTGTGGGCCTCCACGATGTCCTCGGGAAGCAGGTAGCGGTTCGTGTAGTAGCGGCTCCACTCGCCCGCCATATAGTCTCGCTGCACGGAGAGGACCGTCGGGTTCTTGTTGGAGTTCTCCTGCTTGACCTCCTCGTTGTCGCGCTCGACGACACCGGCGATCTTCTGGTCGATGTTGCTCATCTTACGCATCTCGTTGTGCTTGTAGCGATAGGTGATGTAAAGTCTCGCGACCTTAGGCCTGCCGATGCCCATGAGGGCGTCCTCGACCTTGTCCTGGATCTCCTCGACGGAGAGGTCGCGGCCGGCATTTCTCGCGTCCTTCTCAATCCCCTTCGTGATCTCGTTGATCTGGCTCTCCGTGAGCCGCTCGGAGAGAATTCCCTCCTCCCTGTTCGCACGCTCAATTGCCTCGGCGATCTTGATCCCGTTGAACGGGACGCGCTCGCCGGAGCGCTTCATGACACATATCTTCGGCTCCTCGACGGCCATATTGCCGTCAAGGTCTTCATTGTAGATGTACATTCCCTTTATACCCCCTGATGGATGGATTCTCTCAATATCTTGGCTTATCTTCGCTCCCGTAATACAAGATATTGTGGTGTGCACTGTCTATTATATCGGATACGGGGAATTGGTCAAGGCATTTTCGGGATAATCTTCTCCCCCCGGGTGGTATTTGAAATGCCGTTCTGCTACAATGGACGAGGGTGCCAGACAATGTACTTAAATCCTATCTGAGAGAGGCATTTTACATGGATATTCGAAAGATCGTGATCACCGGCGGGCCCTGCGCGGGGAAGACCACCGCCCTCAGCTGGATACAGAACGCGTTCACGCGCCGCGGCTGGCGCGTCCTGTTTGTCCCCGAGACGGCCACGGAGCTCATCTCCGGGGGCGTCGCGCCCTGGACCTGCGGGACCAACGTGGACTACCAGAAGGGGCAGGTCCGTCTGCAGCTGACAAAGGAAGATATCTTTTACAGAGCGGCGCTCACAATGCCTGCGGAAAAGATCCTGATCGTGTGCGACAGGGGCGCCCTTGACAACAAAGCCTACATGGACGGCGCCGAGTGGCAGGAGGTTCTCAGCGGGCTTGACACGAATGAGATCTCCCTCAGGGACAGCTACGACGCGGTCTTCCATCTCGTAACTGCCGCGCGCGGAGCGGTCGACGCCTACACTCTCTCCAACAATACCGCGAGGACGGAGAGCGTCGAGAAGGCCGTGGAACTGGACGATAAGCTCATCAGCTGCTGGACCGGGCATCCGCATCTTCGGATCATCGACAATGCCACGGATTTCCAGAAGAAGCTCGAGCGCCTGATCTCCGAGATCTCCTCTTTCCTCGGCGAGCCGGATCCCTTCGAGATCGAGCGCAAGTACCTGATCGAGTACCCTGACCTTAAGCGCCTCGAGTCCCTCCCGAACTGTAAGAAGGTCGATATCGTCCAGACCTACCTGAAAAGTCCCGACGACCGGCAGATCCGCGTCAGGAAGCGCGGCCAGGACGGCCACTCCATCTACTTCCGCTCGGAGAAGCGCCGCGTCTCGGACATGAGACGGATCGAGGTCGAAAAGAGGCTCTCCAAGGAGGACTACGAGGAGATGCTGAAAGACGCCGATCCGACCGCGCATCCGATCAGGAAGACGCGCTTCTGCCTGGCGGAGAACAATTACTACTACGAGATCGACATCTACCCCGAGTGGAAGAAGCAGGCGGTCCTTGAGATCGAGCTGAAAAATGAAGATGAGGAGTTCACGCTTCCGGAGGGAATCCGGGTGATCCGGGAGGTGACGGGCGACAAGCGATACCGCAATTACGCGCTGGCGCATGAGATGCTTCCGGAGGACATCTGAGAGGCGGGGCATGACACCACAAAATGACGCGGAATAACACAGCGGCCGGACAGGGATCACCTCCCTGTCCGGCTGCTTTTATCGCTTTGCACGCTTCCCTACTTCCTCTTCCTGAGCTCCTCGGCCACCATCGACGCCAGTTCCCCCTCGACGGCTTTGACCATCTCCTCGGCTGCCTCGCCGGCGCGCATGACCGCCGCCTCCTCGGAGACGCTGAAAGCGCTCAGCAGGCCGTCGCAGAACTCATTGATCTGCTCCTCCGCCTGCTCCCTGTGCCTGAGCGGTTTCTTCAGACTGAGTTCGCTTAAGACCTCGTTGCCGGCGAGCATCGTCTTCAGCCTCTTCAGCATGGAGGACGCGTTGCCGCTCGCGGAACTCGCGAAGATCGCGGTCCTCTTCTTCTCGAACGGATATGAAATCATAAATTCCCTGAGCGCGGGAGCGATCGTCCCCGCCCAGACCGGGCCGCCTATGATCACGACGTCATAGCTCTCCGGATTCTTATTGATTCTGTAAAGAATCGCCTTCTCACCCCTGAGCGCTGCCCGGCCCCCGATCAGGTGCTTCCCGAATCCGGACGGCGGCTCGTTGCCCGCCTTGAGCTGCAGCAGATCCGCTCCGAGCCGCCGCGCGATGATCTTCGCGGCGAACTCGCAGTTCCCCTCAAACGAATAATAGACTACGAGCGTCTTCATTCTCTCTCCCCTGTATACCCCTTTATGATAAGCGCAGCTGGCTCTCCGATACGCGGTTCTCCCCAGTCCCGCGCGCCGGCTCCCCCCGGGCCTCTGCACGTATATGCCCTTTAAATCAGACCATTCCGGCTCTTCCGAGCGAAATGAACACCATGACGACGACAATCAGCATGATGAGAAAGATCATCGTATACTTTCCGGCAGTTCTCGTCGAAACTCCCGCGCTCTTCTTCACCATCGCGTAGATGAGCACGAGTTCGGAAGCGATAATACCCGCTATACTGACGGCGAGCAGAAGTATCATAAGCGTCCGCATATCCCACGTCTCCTTACGCCCCTTCTCTTTTCGCATATATTATTGTAAACCAGTTCCGTCATAATAACCAGTAGAAAATAACTGAATCTTCTGATATATTTATTCAGGTCTTTCTGAAGACGTTTCGTCCGCACCCGTCCCGGCGGGGAAACATGGAAAGGAGAAGTCTATGCCAGGACTCGGAACCATCCTCAACTCGCTGTTTATCGTCGCGGGAGGCATCCTGGGGCTGCTTTTCGGCTCGCGCCTCGAGGAGCGCTACCGCGAGATGCTCATGAAGATCAACGCGGTCGCGGTTATCTTCATAGGGATCTCCGGCGCCGTCTCCCAGATGCTGACCGTGAACGGAACCCGTCTTGAGACGGGCGGCACGATGATGATGATCGCGTCCCTCGTGCTCGGGGGCCTTGTCGGCGAGCTTCTGAACATCGAACATCACATGGAGCGGTTCGGGGAATGGCTGAAGCGGAAGACGGGCAGCAGCCGCGACTCGCAGTTTGTCGACGCCTTCGTCACCGCCTCCCTCACCGTCTGCATCGGGGCGATGGCGGTCGTCGGCTCCATCGAGGACGGAATCGCCGGGAACCACTCGATTCTTATGGCGAAGGCCGTGCTCGACCTCATCGTCATCCTCGTCATGACCGCGTCCCTCGGAAAGGGATGCATCTTCTCCGCAATTCCGGTTGCGGTCTTTCAGGGAACCATCACGCTGCTCGCGCGCCTGATCAGTCCCTTCGTGACCGACGCCGCGATGTCGAATCTCTCGCTCGTCGGCTCCGTCATGATCTTCTGCGTCGGCGTCAACCTGTTCTTCGGCAAGAAGGTCCGCGTCGGGAACCTGCTTCCGGCACTTCTCTTCGCCGCTGCGTGGAGCGCCCTGCCGTTCTGACCTCTTCCGCTCCGGCGGGCCCTCGCCGTCCCGCCTCCTGCAGTCCGCCAGGTCCGGCGGATCACCGCTGTCCCACCGCTTACCGTCTGTCCGGTCCGGCGGATCACCACAGTCCTTCCGCTTACTGTCCGCCCTCCGGCGCTTTGCACACGTCGACCCAGCCGGCCGCGCGGGACGCCTTCTCGAGCTCCGGCAGAGTGAGCCTCACCGCGCTGTGGTCGTCCCCGGCCGCCGGGTACACGACGTCGAAGACTTTCAGGCTCTCGTCGAGATAGACCGGAACCCCTTCCTTCACGCCGAAGGGGCAGACTCCTCCCGGCGCGTGGCCGATGTACCCCTCCACCTCCTCGGGCGAAATCATCTTTGCCTTCGTCTGAAAGGTGTCCTTGAATTTCCTGTTGTCGATTCTCGCCATTCCCTCCGCCAGCACGAGCACCGGCCCGTCCTTGGTCAGAAATGACAGCGTCTTCGCGATTCTTCCCGGCTCGACCCCGAGCGCCTCCGCGGCAAGCTGCACGGTCGCGCTGGATTCTGAAAGGCGGATGACCCGGTCCCCGAATCCCGCTGCCTCAAGGTACGCCTCTGCTCTCTCACGTGACATAACCGTCTCCTTCTTAAAACAATCCTGTTCCCGGCGCCCGTCAATCCCCGCTGCCGTTCGCCGTCTGTCCTTCTCAATCAGCCGTTCCTGTCCCGCCTGAGACAGGCCGGTGTCCATAATACCACAGACAGGCTGAAAAACAAATATCCCGCCTTGATCTCCGGCTGATTTGCGAATATGATGATATCCGTAGCACGGCAGTAAATCCCGTCCGCGGAGCGCCCCTCTGCCTGAGCGGACGGTTCCCGTCATATATACCGGAGGATAATTCCATGACTGACACCACTCTCTGTTACATCGAGCAGAACGGCTGCTGGCTTCTCCTGCACCGGACCAAGAAGAAAAATGACCTCAACGAGGGCAAATGGATCGGTGTCGGCGGCCACGTCGAACCCGGCGAGACCGTCGGGCAGTGCGTGCGCCGCGAGGTGCTGGAGGAGACCGGCCTGACGCTCGGAAGCGTCCGCCTCCGCGGCGTCGTCGACTTCATCAGCGACCGCTGGGAGGACGAGGCGATGTATCTCTACACGTCCGACGACTTCACCGGGACACTCACCGACTGCAGCGAGGGCGTCCTCAAGTGGGTTCCGAAGGAGGAGACATTTTCACTCCCGCTCTGGGAGGGGGACCGGGTCTTCCTGAACTATCTGCTCGAGGACCGCGATTTCTTCCACCTGAGGCTTCACTACGACGAAAATGACATCCTTGTCTCCGACCGCCTCTATCCCCCGCTCATCCTCGCGTCGGCATCCCCGAGGCGCAGGGAGCTCCTCGAACAGATCGGGCTCCACCCCGCTGTGGTCCCGGCGAGCGTCGACGAGGCAATGGAGGGCGGCACTCCCGGGGAGATCGTGAGCTCCCTCTCCTCGCGGAAAGCTGCGGCGGCAGCCGCCGGCTTCCACGGCGGGGAAGTCATCCTGGGCGCCGACACCGTCGTTGTCCTCGATGGGGAGATCCTCGGAAAGCCCCGGACACACGAAGAAGCCGCGGACATGATCCGGCGGCTTCAGGGAAAGACTCACGAAGTATATACGGGGGTCACGCTCATCAGGACGGCGGGAGGTCCCGGGCGCGGGACTTCGGAAGCCCGCGTCACGTTCGCGGAGCGCACGCTCGTCCGCGTCTATCCGATGACGGAAGAGGAGATCGGCCTCTACGCGAACAGCGGGGAGCCGATGGACAAGGCGGGCGCGTACGGGATCCAGGGGCCGTTCGCGGCGTTCATCGAGGGAATCGACGGGGATTACACGAACGTCGTCGGCCTCCCCGTCGGAAAAGTCTTCCAGGAGCTGAAGAAGCTGGCTCCGGAACATTTTGCAGGCTGATCAGAGGCGGATCTCCGCGCAGTTCCCGATCAGCTCGAGCTTGGCGCTCCTCTTCAGGTGCTTGATCCGGAATTCCTCGGACATCGCCTCCTGCTTCGTCTCAAACTCCCTCAGATAGACGAGCTCGACCGGCCTCCTCGGCTTCGTGTATCTCGCCCCCCTGCCCTCATTGTGCGCGCGCAGCCTCTCGCCGATCCGGTTCGTCCAGCCTGTGTAGAGCGACCCGTCCGAGCAGCGCACGATGTAGGTGTAGTTTGCCATGTCAGATCGTCTCCATCCTCACCCTGAATGAGATATTCCGCTCCGTGTCCATCCCGTCAAACCGCACCCTGTAGGCCCCCTTGTCCAGGTTGACGCTGAGAATCACGCCCTCGCCGAACACGCTGTGCCTCACCCTGCTGCCCTCGGCGAGAAGGTCGCTCCGGTCCCTGTAGAACCGGCTCTGCAGGTCCGCGTACTCGCGGGCCTCCTTCACGAGCCCCTCCTCCACCGGATGCGTGAACTCCAGGTACTTTCCGTCGATATCAAAAATGAACCTCGAAGGATATCTCGGCGACCCATCGAAATTCCGTCCCCCGGATTCCGTGAGATAGAGGCGCTTCTCCGCCCTCGTCATGGCGACGAACGCGAGCCTCCGCTCCTCCTCCATTCCCGCCTCCGTGTCGATCTTCCTGGACGGGAAGATGCCCTCGCTCAGGCCGCACAGGAACACGCAGGGGAACTCGAGCCCCTTCGCCGCGTGCACGGTCATCAGCTTCACCTTGTCGCCGGGCTCCGCGGTGTCGCTGTTCGTAAAGAGCGCGACGTGCCGCAGGTAGTCCTCGAGAAATGCCTCCTCCCCGCAGGTCGTCTCGTACTCGAAGACGCTCTGCTTGAGCTCCGCGAGGTTGTCGAGCCGCTCCTGGCTCCCCTCCGTCCGAAGCATCTCCTCGTAGCCGCTGCGGTCGAGAATCTCGGTCAGGACCTCCGAGATCGCCCTCCCCTCGTGGCCCGACGAGTAGTGCTCGACGAGGCGCACGAACGCGGAAGCCTTTGTCCCGCGGAAGATCTCGTCCTCGAGAGTCTGCGTGAGGGACTGGTAAAGCGTCGTCCCGTGTTCCGAGGCGTACTGCTCCAGGAAGCGCATGCGCTTCTCCCCGAGATTCCGCTTCGGCCTGTTCGAAATTCTCCGGAAAGACAGGTCGTCCTTCATCGTGATCATGCGGAGATAGGAGAGCGCGTCCTTGATCTCGGCCCTGTCATAGAACTGGACGCCGCTGTAAATCGTGTAGGGTACCTGCTCCTTCCTGAGCGCGTCCTCCACCGATCTCGTGACGTAGTGGGCCCTGTAGAGGACCGTCATGTCCCGGAGGGGGATGCCCTCCTCGTCCCTGAGCCTCTTCATCTCCCTCGCGATCCACAGGGACTCGGCCTCCGACGTGTCCGCCATGTGGCAGACGACCCTGGGGCCGGACGGGAGGTGCGCCGTCAGGTCCTTCTTCATCCGGAGCCTGTTGGTGTCGATCAGGGAATTGACCGCGTCGAGGATCTCGGGCGACGACCGGTAGTTCTCGTTCATCATGACGGTCTTCGCCGGCACAAACCTCCTGTCGAAATCCAGTAGGAACCTGACGTCTGCTCCCCTCCAGGTGTAGATCGTCTGGTCCGGGTCCCCGACGATGAAGAGATTCCTGTGGTGTTCCGCGAGCACCTCCATCAGGCGGTACTGCAGGGGGTCGATGTCCTGGAACTCATCGATCATAATGTACTCGAGGCGGTCCTGCCACTTCAGGCGGATGTCCTCATTTTCCTCGAAAATGTACAGCGTGAACTTGATCAGGTCGTTGTAATCGAGGCCGAAGCATTTCTTCTCCTGATAGAGATAACCGTAGAAAATGATGTCGGAAGCGCCCGAGGCCGCCAGATATTTCTCGTGCAGCGCGTCAACGGACAGCCCGACCAGGTCGAGGTAATAATCGGGCCTGTGCACGCACTTCTGCATCTCGATCATGTCCCGGGCGGCTCCGAACGTCATGTCCCGGAGCGTCAGCCCCCTCTCCTCGTAGATGATCTTCAGCATGTCGTTGATGTCCGAGTTGTCGAGCACAAGGAAACTCTTCGGATACTGCACCGCGTGGCTGTCCTCCTGGAGGACTGACACGCAGAATCCGTGGAAGGTATTGATGTACCCCGTGTCGCGGTCGCCGGTCAGGTTGTGGATCCTCTGGCGCATCTCCCCGGCGGCTTTATTCGTGAACGTCACGCACAGAATGTTGCCCGGCATGATGCCGAGCTCATTCACGAGATATGCGAATCTCCGCGTCAGGGCCCTCGTCTTTCCGGACCCCGCTCCCGCGACGACCCGCACATATCCCTCCGTCGATGTGACGGCCTCCCTCTGGGCCTCGTTTAGATCGCTCAAAAGATCCATATCAGTCCTCCGTGCGCCCGGGTCCTCCGGCGCGGCAGCGCCGCCTGTTCCTTATGCGCCGCCATCCCTCACGCATCCGGGATCAGCCGCAGCTGAGAACAAACCTTGAGAACGCGGACCTCCCCTCCTCGTCGTCCTTAAATACCCCGCAGTGTTCAAGGACCTTCGCGAACACGATGCCGATCTCGTCCTGTATAATCCTGTCGACGTTGTCCGCGGAGATATCCGGGTGCTTCGCGAGGATCTCCTTCGCCCACTCCGCGTGCGGCTTAAGTTCCGGCACGCCCGCGATGTCCTCCCCCGACACGATCGCCGAGGAGAGCCTCGCCATCTCTTCGAGAAGCCGCGCCGGAAGCACCGCGAGTCCCATCACCTCGATGAGGCCGATATTTTCCTTCTTGATGTGGTGGAGCTCATCGTGAGGATGAAAGATCCCGAGCGGGTACTCGTCGGTCGTGCGGTTGTTCCGCAGGACAAGGTCCAATTCATAGAGATCTCCCCTCTTCCTCGCGATCGGCGTGATCGTGTTGTGGAGAACGCCGTCCGTCTCCGCATAGATCCCCACGGATTCGTCGCTGTAGGATCTCCATGCGGTGAGGATGCGGTCGGCCAGCTCGATCAGGCGGTCCGGGTTCTCCCCGTCGAGGCGGATCACGGACATCGGCCACTCGACGATTCCGGCCTCCACGTCCCTGAAGCCCGCGAACGCCACCGGCGTCCTGACCAGGGCCTTCGCCATCGCGAACGTGTAGTTTCCTCCCTGGAAATGCTCATGCGTCAGAATCGATCCGCCCACGATAGGAAGGTCGGCGTTCGACCCGATCGTGTAGTGCGGGAAGAGCTTGAGGAAATCCATCAGCCTCACGAAGGTCTGCCTGCTGATCTTCATCGGCTCATGCTCGCCTGAGAGCACGATGCAGTGCTCGTTGTAATAGACGTACGGGGAGTACTGCATATACCACTGCTCGCCCCCGAGGGTCAGCGGGATCAGGCGGATCGTCTGTCTCGCCGGGTGGTCGAGCCTTCCTGCGTACCCCTCATTCTGGGGGCAGAGGAGGCACTTCGGATAGGAGCTTCCCTTCCTCGTGAGCGCCGCCGCGATCGCCTTCGGGTCCTTCTCCGGTTTCGAGAGATTGATCGTGATATCGAGATCCCCGTATCTGGTTCTGGAGACCCATTTGCGGTCCTTCTCGATGCGGTAGCGGCGGATGTAGTCGGAGTCGCCGGCCAGCTTATAGAAGTAGTCCGTCGCTTTCTTCGGGCTCTCTTCCATGAGCGCGCGGAACGTACGGATCACTTCTCCCGGCCGCGGGGTGACGCAGCCCATGATCCGGGTATCGAACAGGTCGCGGCTCGCGATTCCGTCCTCGATCCTCCCCCTCTCCACAGCGTCGTCGAGAAGGACCCCGAGGATCTCGGGGAGAGGCCTCTCGCTGCCGCCCGCGGCGGAGAAATCCGGGTCGGGTTCTATTCCGAGGACGTCGCACACGCTGTTGGCGGCGTAGGTCATCTCTTCCTCACAGATGAGGCCGTGGCTGACCGCGTAGGCGATCAGGGACTTTACTGCGTCAATTGTATTCTCTCTGCTCATAAACAGGCCGCCTTTCTGAAAATTCCTTTTCTGTACAGGAAACAGCCGCAGGCTCAGCCCCCCGGAAGATAAGCCTTGTGAGGGGCCACCGGCTTCTTCAATCATCGTCTATTTCATCGCAAAAATCAATGGTCTGTTTTCAGGACCTCATGGCGGAAAAAAGAAAGAGCCGGCGGGACGTCCCGCCGGCTCGCATAAGATTCCGTATGTGTCAGTATTCCGTTAAGGGGGAGGCCCGCCGCGCCGGACAGCCCGTCCCCGCGAAGAATCAGGAGGCGAAATACCCGCCCCTGATGTAGCCTGTACGTCCGTTGTAGCTCACCCTGTACCAGTTCCCCGAATAGACGCCCAGGATCGTGACTTTCGCACCCTTCGGGATCACCCTGATCACATTGTCGGCCTCCGTCGTGCGCGAGCTGCGCATATTGATGTCGGTGATCAGTGTGGCTGTCTGGCCCGCGGACGGCCTGTCCGTCGTAAAGTTCCCGGCGGCGACATACCCGTAATAGCCGTTGTAGCCCACGCGGTACCACTGGCTGTTGTATTTGCTGATGAGAACCAGCGTCTTCCCCTTCGGAATGACGCAGATCTTGTTGCCGCTGCTCACGACCGGTGAGCTGCGGAGCTGGAGGTTCACCGCCACGGTTCTCCGGTTTCCGGCGATGCTGCGGAAGTAGCCCCCCATGATATAGCCGATCTTGCCGTCGTAATAGACCTTGTACCAGTACATACCCCTGACGCTGGCGATGATGAACACCCTCTGTCCCTTCGGGATCGTCCGTATGACGTTGCCGGAGGCGACCTTGGGCGCCTTCCTCAGCCTGATCGCCGACGTCACGTACTCCGCGTACTTATTGCCGAATCTCACAAACGGGTCGACGATGTAACTTGCGGACACGTAGCCCCGGTAGGAATTGTAGATCACCTTGTACCATCCGGTCCCCGTGCTGCCGTCGATGCGGACGAAAGCGCCGTCCGGGATCGTGGTGATCAGGGACGCCGTCGTGGCCGGTTTGGTCCTCATGTTGAGCCTGGCGGATGTGACCCTGTAGTCTCCTCTCTTCAGCGCAGCCGACGCGGGCACGGCGGTGAGCGCGATGAGCGCCGCCATGACAGCGAGTATAAAAGCCGTCCTGATATTCATCCTCTTCATTGTATCCATGCCTCCTGTTGCGAACCTGTTCCATTGGACCTTCTATATTATACAACAGATTCTTCATAATTTCGTCACAAAAATGAAAAAGAAAGAGTCGAAATTCGTAAATTCGGAATTTCGACCCTTTGCGTAGCGGGAGGGGGACTTGAACCCTCGACACCGCGGGTATGAACCGCGTGCTCTAGCCAGCTGAGCTACCCCGCCATATCAGACAGCCTTTTTCGCGACTGCCTGATTATTATAACCATCCATCTGTTTGAGTGTCAAGCACTAATTCAAAGAATCAGGGCCCCTGTCAGCTGAAGTACCTGACCCCCGACTCGAACACCCTCATGTCCTGTTCGCCCGGGATATTGACCGCGACGTGGCTGCCCTTCCGCTCGACGTGGGCCATCTTTCCGAACACTCTTCCGTCCGGCGACGTGATGCCCTCAACCGCCCTGTAGGAGCCGTTGACGTTCCACTCCCCGTCCGTCGTGACATTGCCGTCCGGATCACAGTACTGCGTCGCGACCTGGCCGTTCAGGAAGAGCTCGTCGAGCACGCTGTCCGGCGCGACAAAGCGCCCCTCCCCGTGGGACGCCGGCGTCACGTAGACGCCTCCGAGGGCCGCCCCCTGAAGCCACGGCGACTTGTTTGAGACGACCTTCGTCGAGACCATCCGGCTGATATGCCTGCCGATCGTGTTGAACGTCAGCGTGGGTGAACTGACGTCCTGTCCCGTGATCCTTCCCGACGGGACGAGCCCGAGCTTGATCAGGGCCTGGAAGCCGTTGCAGATCCCGAGGGCGAGGCCGTCTCTCTCCGCGAGGAGCTTCTCCACCTCGTCGCGGATCTTCGCGTTCCGGAACGCCGTCGCGAAGAACTTGGCCGATCCGTCGGGTTCGTCGCCCGCGGAGAAACCGCCCGGGAACATGACGATCTGGGCCTCCGCGATCTCTTTCGAGAAGTAATCCACGGATTCCCTGATATCCTGTTCGGTCAGATTCCGGAACACGCAGGTCCGGACCTCGGCGCCCGCCTTCTCAAACGCGGCGGCGGAGTCATACTCGCAGTTTGTGCCCGGGAAGACCGGGATAAAGACGCGGGGCCTCGCGATCTTATGCCCGCAGACCGCGATGCTGTCCGCCCGGAAAACCGGGGATTCCACAGGTTCCGCGCCGTCCCCCGTCCTCGTCGCGAACACGCCTTCCAGCGTCCCCTTCCAGCGGTTTTCGGCTTCCTCGCCGGAGATGCTGACATTTCCGAACCGGAAGCACCCGTCGTCCGTGACCTCGCCGATCTCCGTGTACTCCGACGCCAGGTTCCCGACTTCGCCCTCCTTCACCTCGCAGACGATATCCGCGTAGTACGGGGAGAAGAAATCGATCGGGCTCACGTCGTGGCGGATTCTCATGCCAAAGCCGTTGCCGAAGGCCATCTTGCTGACCGCCTCCGCGATTCCGAACCGCCCGACGGTGTAGGCTGAGATCACGCGCCCGGCGGTGATGTCCTCTCTCAGGCGGCCACAGGTCCCGAGAAACGCCTGATAGTCGGGCATCTGCCACTCATCTTTCTTCATGCGGATCCAGACGATCCGGTTTCCGGCTCTCTTGAACTCGGGCGTGATGAGATCTTCCGCCTTCGCGACGTCGACCGCGAACGAGACGAGCGTCGGGGGCACGTCGAGTTTCTCAAATGTCCCCGACATCGAATCCTTTCCCCCGATTGCGGGAAGGCCGAATCCCATCTGCGCGTCATACGCCCCGAGCAGAGCCGCGAAGGGCTGGCTCCACCTCTTCGGGTCCGCGGACATCCTGCGGAAATACTCCTGGAACGTGAAGCGGATCTTCGTGACGTCCCCGCCCGCCGCGGCGATCTTCGAGACGGAGGACGCGACCGCCCACGCGGCCCCGTGATAGGGGCTCCAGCTCGACAGGTTCGGGTCGAACCCGTAGCTCATCAGCGTGACTGTATTGGTCCTGCCCCCCGGTACCGGGACTTTCGCCGCCATCACCTGCGTCTCGGTCAGCTGTTTCCTGCCGCCGTAAGGCATCAGCACGGAGCCGGCGCCGATCGAACTGTCGAACATCTCGACGAGGCCCTTCTGCGAGCAGACGTTGAGATCCCCTAAGATGTCGAGCCATCTGCCGCGGACCGATTCATCCCCCCGGTCGTACCAGCTCCAGGGATGGCAGTTCAGCTCGGAGACGGACCCGTCCGGAATCTCGACGAACACGTCCGTCTCCTGATGGGCGCCGTTCGTGTCGAGGAAAGCGCGGGAGAGGCTGACAATCTCCTTCCCCCTCCACACAAGGACCAGCCTAGGCTCCTCCGTCACGCGGGCGACCGGAGTCGCCTCGAGGTTCTCGGAGGCCGCGTACTCAAGGAAGATCACCTCGTCCTCCGGCGCGACGACGACGGCCATGCGCTCCTGGGATTCCGAGATCGCGAGCTCCGTCCCGTCAAGCCCCGCGTATTTCTTGGGGACAAGGTCGAGGTCGACCCGGAGGCCGGGCGCGAGCTCGCCGATCGCGACGGCGACGCCGCCGGCGCCGAAGTCATTGCATTTTTTGATGAGCCGGGAGACCTCCGGCCTGCGGAAGAGCCGCTGCAGCTTGCGCTCGGTGGGGGCATTTCCCTTCTGCACCTCCGCCCCGCAGGTGTTCGTCGACTCGGTGTTGTGGGCCTTGGAGGATCCCGTGGCGCCGCCGATTCCGTCGCGCCCCGTCCTGCCCCCGAGCAGGATGATGACGTCCCCGGGGTCGGAATTCTCCCTCTTCACCGCGCTTCTCGGGGCGGCGGCGATGACCGCGCCGATCTCCATGCGCTTCGCCGCGTAGTTCGGGTGGTAGATCTCCTTCACATAGCCCGTGGCGAGGCCGATCTGGTTGCCGTAGGAACTGTACCCGCGCGCCGCCTCGCGCACGAGCTTCTTCTGCGGGAGCTTGCCCGGCAGCGTCTCGCTGCGGGGGACTGTCGGATCGGCCGCCCCGGTGATTCTCATCGCCTGATAGACATAAGTTCTTCCCGAGAGCGGGTCGCGGATCGCGCCGCCGAGACATGTCGCGGCGCCGCCGAAAGGCTCGATTTCGGTCGGATGGTTGTGGGTCTCATTTTTAAAGTTGATCAGCCACTCCTCTTCCCTCCCGTCGACGTCGACGGGGGCGATGATCGAGCAGGCGTTGATCTCGTCGGACTCCTCCTGGTCGGCCAGTTTCCCTTCCGCCTTCAGCTTCTTCGCGGCGAGCGTACCGAGGTCCATGAGACAGACCGGCTTGTCCTTCCTGTCCCCGTAGAGCGCCTCCCTGTCCGCCAGATAATTCCTGAAGGTCTCCTCGATGCGGGGCTTCATTCCGCCCTCCCCGAACGTGATCTTCTTAAGTTCCGTCGAGAACGTCGTGTGCCTGCAGTGGTCCGACCAGTAGGTGTCGAGCACCCGGACCTCGGTGAGGGTCGGATCGCGCTTCTCATCGTCGGCGAAATACTTCTGGATGAATCTGAAGTCGTCGAATGTCATGGCGAGGTTCAGGCTCTTGTAGAGCACCATGAGCGGCCCGTTCCCCATGATCCTGAAGCCGTGCAGCACCTTGATGTCCTCCGGCTCGGGATAGGCGACGCCGAGCGTCTCCGGCTTCTCCTCACCGACGACCCTCGAGTCGACCGGGTTCACGCAGTTGGCGATCACCCGCTCCATCTCCTCCCCGCTCACGTCCCCGACCACCATGTAGGTCGTGGCGCTGCGGACGACCGGCTGTTCCCTCTCGTCGAGAAAGCGGATGCACTGTTCGGCGGAATCTGCCCTCTGGTCGAACTGCCCGGGGAGGTACTCGACGCTGAAGACATGGGCGTTCGAAACCTCCGGCAGCGACTCCTCGTACACGTCGTCGACAGGCGGCTCCGAGAACACGGTCACGAGCGCTTCCCGATAGATCCGGTCCGAGACGTTCTCCACATCGTAGCGGATAAAAATTCTGACGCTCTCCACCCCGCCTATGTGCAGATAGTGGCGGATCTCATGGCGCAGCCTGTCCGCTGCGACGGCATACGACGGTTTCTTCTCAACATAGATTCTTCTGACCATATCTTATCCTCTCAAGTCCGTGCCTGTTCTGTCTGCCTCTCTCCAGAAAGCCTCTGTCTTCTTCCTCACATCGTCCGCCGTCACGGTCAGGACCTCCCTCCATTCTCTCGGAAAGAGGGCCCTGTAGCCCGCAGAGAGAAATCTCTCGTCCAGCAGCGCGATCACCCCGATATCCGTGGCGGTCCGGATCACCCGGCCCGCCGCCTGCAGCACCCGGTTCATGCCCGGGAACCTGTAGGCGCAGTCAAACCCGGATTCGCCCAGGCTGTCAAAATGCCTCTTCAGTATCTCCCTCTCCCCCGACACCTGGGGAATGCCCGCGCCGACGACGACCGCTCCGATCAGCTTCGTCCCCGTCAGGTCGATCCCCTCCGCGAACATGCCTCCCATGACGCAGAAGCCGATCAGCGTGTCCGCCGGATCGTCGTAGAAGTTCTCGAGGAAGATCTCCCTGTCGTCCTCCTGCATTCCCGGGGTCTGGGCGACCCAGTTGACGCCGTCCCGGTCAAACTCTTTCCGGTAGATCCGGAGGACGTCGTTCAGCATCCTGTAGGACGGGAAGAAGACCATGTAGTTGCCCTGTCTTGAACCCGCGATCTCCGAGATATAGAGGGCGATTCTCCTGTACATCTCCGGCCCTCTCCGCGAGTATCTCGTGCTGACGTCCCCGCCGGCGAGAATCACCCTCTTCCGGCCGTCAAACGGGGACTCCGCGTAGATCGCGCGCGCGTCCTCCCTGGTCGTAAGAAGGTTCCGGTAGTAGGAGATCGGAAGGAGCGTCGCGGAGAAGAGGATGGCGCACCTGCCCCTCTCGACGCAGGACGTGAGCCTTGCGGCCGGGTTCACGCAGAAGAGCTTGAGAGCGAAATTTCCCTCCTCGTCGTCCCCGCAGCAGACCTCGTAATTCTCGTCCAGATATTCCGAAGCCGAGATAAAATCCATGACCTCAAAGTGAAAGTCGAGAAGGGAATCCTTGAGCTTCCCGTCCCCGCAGCTCTCGAAGAACGCCTGCAGTTCGCCCTGCAGCCTCAGGACCGCGGAGAGAACCGGAGGCAGCTCTCCCCTGTCCATGACCCTGACCGGCCCGCCCGGGGACTCGAAAGTGGGGGCCTCCTCACAGGAGTGTTTCAGGGAGAGAAGCAGCCTGTTTACCCTGTCCAGGGCTTTCTTAAGCTGCGGGAAGAGCTTTCCCGCGGTCCTCTTCGCCGCCAGCACGTGTTCCTTGACGAGGGCCGCGCTGTACATACTCCGCCCGCGCTCGACGAGGTTGTGGGCTTCGTCGACGAGAAGGATTCCGTCGCCCCCGCTTCCCGCCCCGAAAAAGCGCTGAAGCCTGACGTTCGGATCGAATGCATAGTTGTAGTCGCCGAGAACCGCGTCGGCGAACGACGAGATGTCGAGAGTGAGCTCGAACGGGCAGACCTTTCTCTCCTCGGAGACCGCCCGGATGACGTCCCTGTCAAAGAACCGATGCGCCTGAAGCGCGTCAAACACCGCGTCGTTGATCCGGTCAAAATGTCCCTTCGCGTAGGGACAGTCCTCCGGATTGCAGGAGGGCTCCCGCATGGGGCAGATCTTCTCTTTGGAGGTGATGAGGACCGTCCTGAAGTCGAGCCCCCGGTCCATCAGGATCGAAAATGCCTCTCTCCCGGCCGCGAGCGTCTCGTTCTTTGCCGTCAGGTAGAAGACCCGGTCCCCGTGCCCCTCCCCGACCGCGCGCACCGCCGGGTACACGCAGCTCATGGTCTTTCCGACACCGGTCGGCGCCATGAGGAAGAGGTCATGCTTATCCCTGATCGAGAGGTAGACCGCCTGCGTCAGCTTCCGCTGCCCCTCCCTGTATGGGAACGGGAACGGGAGATCCTCCATGGAGCGGTTTCTCGATTCGACGTGGGAGATCTGCCACTGCGCCCATCTGCGGTAGGCCCCGACCACATCCGCGTACCACGCGGCGAGCTCGCCGGCTCCGTACTCATACTCGAACAGGCGCACCTCCTCGGAGTCGAAGTTGACGTAGGTCATCCTCACGCCGATCTCTGCGCAGCCGTTCTCCTCCGCGTAGATCGCGGCGTAGCACCTGGCCTGGGCGAGGTGGACCGGTTCCGGCTCTTCCAGCATCGACACGTCGAGACAGGTTCCCTTGATCTCCTCCACGGAAGGAAGGTCTCCCCCGATGATGCCGTCGGCCCTGCCCTCGATCCTGATCACGAAGTCCCCGCAGTCGGTATCCTTCGCGAGCCGGTACTCGGCCGTGTAATCTCCCTTCCTGCTCTTCTGGATCTTCCGGTGAATCCGGCTTCCGGCCTGGGCGGCCTCGAGATCCTTTCCCTTCCGGGACCTGCTGTCGATGTCGCCGGATCTCAGGATAAATTCGACCAGGTTCCTGACGGACACCCTGACGACGGGCTTCCGGTCCTTCGCGGCAGGCTCTCCGTCCGCGGATTTCAGCCGCATGTCACCTTTCTCTGGGTCCCCGACCCGGTGATGGTGAGGCCGGGAATCGAGTCGATGAATTTGTAGAGCTGCGAGTACCCGTAGAGCCTGACGTTGAAGTTCTGGTGTCTCTTCCTGATCTCCTGGCCCAGTGTGGCGAGAACGATTCCCTTCTTTCCGCGGCTCCTGACGATCTCGCGGATGTCGCGGATCACTTCGTCCTCCGCAGATTCGGCGGCGGAGAGACTGACCGTGATGACATTCTTGTTCTTGTTGACCGTGATCTCGGGGATATCCTCGAGGAACTTGCTCAGCTGGCTGTAGCCGAACGTACGTATGTCAAAGTCGGGATACTTGCTCTGCAGGCGGCTGCCGATCTCGCCCGGCCCGGTCTGCCTGCCGTTGTTGTCGTTCTTCGTGATGATGCTGATGATGTCCTCGACAATCGCCTCTTTGTTCGCGGCTGAAGCGGTGCTCTCGCTCGCGAGCAGGTTCTCGAGTTCCGTGAATACGGTGCAGGCCGCGCGGAACGAGTCCGGCGTCTTCTTCTCGCCCATCCCGATCACGATCTTCCCCGACTCCCTGAGCCTCGAGGCCAGTCTCGTGAAATCGCTGTCGGAACTCACGATGCAGAACCCGTCCACGTTCGAGTTGTAGAGCAGGTCCATCGCGTCGATGATCAGCGCGGAATCCGTCGCGTTTTTTCCCGAGGTGTTCGAGAACTGCTGAATCGGTATGATCGATTTTTCAAGGAGCTTTCCGCTCCATCTGGCGTTCGCCTGGGACGTGAAATCCCCGTAGATTCGTCTGTAAGTCACCGTGCCGTACTGCGAGAGTTCGTCAAAGATCCCGTTCAGGTACTTGTAGGAGACATTGTCCGAATCAATCAGAAGGGCGAGCTTTCGTACTTCTTCCATTGGTAAATCCTTTCATCGTGTATGTTTGTCCGGGTTCGTGACCCGGGCCTAGACCTCCACCCCGTTCCGGCGCAGGAGCTCCCTGGCCGTCTCCACGGAGTCCGGGCCGGACGCATTCTTCACCGGGGCGAATTCCCGCTCCCGAAGGACCTCGAACGGCAGGCAGCCGTCGAGAGAGCGCAGAATATCGAAAATGAAATACTCCGCCTTCCATCCGTTCGGGCTGTCAGGCTTCAGCGTCTTTCCGGTCGCGTCGTCGTAGCAGGGGATCTTCTTGTGGGCAAAATGGATCGGCATATCCTTTCCGGCTACGGCCCGAAGATCGCTGATCCGGAAGAGGTAGTTGAGCGTCACGCCGTAGTAGTAGGCATAGGAGCCG
Source organism: uncultured Lachnospiraceae bacterium (assembly GCA_902773435.1). Taxonomy (GTDB): domain Bacteria; phylum Bacillota; class Clostridia; order Lachnospirales; family Lachnospiraceae; genus Chordicoccus. Next base: position 50,736 of record CACYEN010000015.1, read on the forward strand.
TCCCCGAGCTTCTGGTCTCTCATCGCGTCGGAGAGCTCATAGTACTCGACGACGGACGCCCTGCCCCCGTCGAGGCAGATCACGCCGACGCGCTCATCAGGGGAGGTCTTCCGGACCACCTTGGCTCCGGCGGGGAGGCCGCTCTCAAGGACAGCCCCGTAGAAGACGGGGTCACAGATCCTCTGAAGGACGTTATCAACCGCGAAGACATTGAGCCATGTGATGCCCTCTCTCCCACAGAGATCGACAAGCCCGGCATTTTCAAGCGAGACAAACCAGCCGCCGTTCCCGTTCGGGGACGTCGCGATCCTGCCCGCGCTCTCGAGCATGATGTGGCCGTCCTCATCGAGGGCGGGCGCCATGTCCTGCGTAAAGAAGCTCACCAGGTCCTCCGGATACCCGAAAAATCCGTGCTCACGGATAAACCGGACCGTCTCCTCGTGGTTGCTCTCGCTCGTCATGACGAAGAGGCGGACGGGCCGCCCGATCTCCGCGCAGGCGTCGTTCAGATTCTCAAAGATTCTCTGGAAGATATAGACATGTCTGGTCTCCCCGATGTCGAACGCCCCCTTGGGTCCCTCGGCTCCGAGCCGGGTGCCGCTTCCCCCCGCGAGGAGGACGGCCGCCAGCTTTCCGGTCCGCGCCTCCCTGAGGCCTCTCTCGCGAAAGAATTTCATCTTCTCCCCGATCTCGGAGAGACGCATGACCCTGATCGGCGAGATGTCCCTCGGCACGGTCTGCGCCTCTCCTCTGCCGTTCCTCCCGTCGCGGTACTCTCGGAAAGCAGCCGGAAGCGAGAGGTCGATCGAGCCGATCTGCCGAAGGAGCGCCTCCCTCTCGTCCGGGGAAAGATCTTTAAAACAGCGAAGAAGGCGCTCTTCACCGAGCCCCTTCAACATTTCGCGAGCCTCCTGTTCAGTCACGGGATTCATATCTCCTGCTCCTCGAACTCAATGCTCGTATCAGTCATGGATTTGATGATGGCGAGGGATTTGAGGTTGATCCCCTTCTCCCGGAGCGTCTTTCCTCCGTCCTGGAAACCCTTCTCGATGACGATGCCGACGCCCTCGAGCACAGCGCCCGCCTGCTCGATGAGCTCGACGAGCCCCTGGACCGCGCATCCGTTGGCCAGGAAATCGTCGATGATGAGGACATGGTCATCTTCAGTCAGGAATTTCTTGGAGAGGATGACGTCATAGACCCTGCCGTGCGTGTAACTCTGCACCTTGGTGGTATAGAGGCTTCCGTCCAGATTCAGGCTCTGGGCTTTCTTGGCGAATACCACGGGGACGCCGAAATACTGTGCCGTGATGCAGGCAATCCCGATTCCCGACGCCTCTACCGTGACGATCTTGGTGATGGGCCGGTCCCCGAAAAGCCTGTGAAACTCCTTGCCGATCTCGTTAATGAATTCAATATCGATCTGGTGATTCAGAAAACTGTCAACTTTCAGAATGTGTCCCGGTCTGACCTGTCCGTCCTGAAGAATCTTCTCCTCGAGAGCTTTCATCGTACCTCCTGTCCATAAACGGTTATGCGGTTGTTACGAATGATTCTACATCGAAACGCGTTCAAAAACAATGAGATTATGATCAGAAACGTCCCCGTCATAACAAAAGGCGTGAGGACGCAGCCTCACGCCTTCTTAACCCTTGCGATGATGTAGTCCGGAACTTTTCCGGGATCGATACCGAGCACGTAACCGAATTCCCGGTTGATCTGTTTCTCCGCCTCATTGAGAAAATGCTCGTCGGAAGAATGGAATTTCCTTCCGCTGCTGCCGATCTCCTCTCTCTTCCGGTAGAGCGTCGTGATGATTCCGAGCAGCACCTCGTGTGAACCGCTCCTGATGTCCTGCTGCAGAGCTCTCTGCCTGCTCTTCTCATCGCTGATCCAGTCAAAACCGATCTCCGGCATCATGTCGATCAGTTCCCCGATCTCTTCTCTCGTGATCAGGTCTCTCAGCAGCTCATCAGCGCGGTCCACCGGCACGTAGAGTTTGCTCCCGGGTTCATAAACCGGACGGAGAATGAAGTAGCTGCACGGTTCGTCAGATGCGAGTGTCAGATCCTCAATGCCAACCACCCTGCACACGCCGTCGCGAGTATGGGCAACGGTATCGTTCACTTTCCAGGCCATTCAGATACCTCCAGTCATGGCTCCATTTTAAACCAAAAACCGGAAGAATTCAAAAGCAAATTTCCGTTGACGCGCCTGAGCGATTGCGATATAATACCCAAGTCGGCGGTTTTTCCGCTGCGAGTAGGGGAATCCTCTAATGGTAGGAGAGCGGTCTCCAAAACCGTCAATGGGGGTTCGACTCCCTCTTCCCCTGTAAGGAGACCTGAAGTGATTCAGGTCTCCTTTTCTGTTTGGAAATGACTCTTCCCGCAAACCGAACCGTCACGTGATCAGGACTGCCTGCGATGGTTTTCCACCTACGTCAGGATATCAATCTCCGTCCTGATCCCGATCATATCCGCGAGCATCGCGATCAGCTCCTTCTCATCGAACTCGCCCCCGGCCGCCCTGCGGAACTCATCGAGTTTTTCAGCGTACTTTTTCTTCGCAATGTTGATCTTGTCGATAATCGGCATGGATTTCACCTCTCCTTTCCTCTGCCCTGCAAACCAATACACCCATAGAGCATCATACAGACCGCCTGCTGCCCCGTCGTCACAGCCCGGCGCCGGTCTTCGATGAGAGCGCCGCGCCGCAGGCTGCCTCCTCCTCGTACGGGGCGAGTTCAAGCTCGGCCCCGAACATCTCGCTGAAGATCCTCCGGAGCACCGGGTTCAGCCTGAGCCCGTTCCCGGAGGCGATCAGCCTCCCGGCCCGGACGCCCGTGCCCTCGCGGATCGTCCGGTACATGCCGAACAGCTCCTCTGCCATCCCCTTTAGAATCCCGTAAGTCAGGGACGCCGGCGTAAAGTTGTCCTCGGTGATTCCGGCCACGCTTCCGCGGAGTCCCGGATCCGCGCGGGTTCCCCTGAAGGCGGTCACCACGCGGACCGGGTCCTCCATCCGTTCACCCTCCTCGGCGAGCTCCTGCATGAGGCCGTACAGGGATTCCCCGCCGGCTCCCGCCGCCTGCGCGAAGCTCCTGAAAAAGCGCTCCAGGATCGCGTACGCGCGTCCCCCGCAGAGCGATGATCCCGCGAGAAGGTACTTTCCCCCGGCAAACGGCCTCGCCTCGATCCCGGGAGCTGTGAAACAGCGGTCCGAGAGCACCGAGATCTGCCCCCCGGTCCCCATGTTCACGAGGACCGTATCTTCGCTCATTCCCGCGGAACCGAGGAAACTCGCCTGGTTATCGCCGATCGCGACGGTCACCGGAATCCCCCGCCAGCTCCCTGTCACCTCGAACATCCCGCAGACTTCGGGCAGCATCGGGATCACGGATTCCGCTCCCATCTCCCGCAGTTCGTCCCTGAGGAAGCGGCCGCTCTCCACGTCAAAGAAGCCGATCCCCGCGGCGTTGCTGGCGTGCATGAGAGCGCGCCGTCTCCCGGTCAGCTTCATGCCGAGGTAGTCCGCGATCGTGCAGAGACCCGAGGCCTCCTCCGGAACATTCCCTGCGCGCAGATTGCAGATGTGCGTCACGAGGCCGTAGCCGGACGCGGCGGCGATGCCGCACGTATCGGAGATCTCCTCAGCGACACTCCTCTCGCCGAGATTTCCGCGCCCGTCCTGCCAGGTGTAGAGCGGGGAGACACACTCGCCGTCCCGGTTGTAATACAGAATCCCGTGCATCTGGCCGGTCAGCCCGATCGCGGCGGCGTCCGGGCACTCATCCAGCATCTCATCGAGCGAGGCCAGCGCCGTCTCCATGATCAGGGAGACGTCCTGGACTCTCTCCCACTCATTTCCTGTGTCGATAAAACTCTGGTTCAGGACCGTCCCGGATCTCACGACTCTTCCGTCCGCCGTGTCGAGCGCGACGGTGCTGATCGTCGTCGTTCCGATGTCTATTCCGAGAACTGTCATATGTATCCCCCGCTCCTTTTGGTCCGTCCCGCGCGACGGGTGCAGCCGGGAAAGCCTCACGGCTTACCCCGCGCAGCCGAGGGGCTTCGGGCCCTGATCTCTTTAAAAATTTTACAGAAACAGAAGCATCTCCGTCAAGTTTTTCATCGGCGCGCCGACAGGCCGCGGACCGGCGGCTTTCGGGCGAAAATACGCAGTGTGTCCGAATCAGGGCCGAGTCAGGTGCCGTCTGGAAAATCACGCGTTCTTATGATATTCTCTTTGGAAATACAGGGAACTCCGGAAGCAGAGGGGGGAAGACATGAAGAGAGAGATTCAGGAGATGACTAATCCGGTTTCAGAGACTGCCCGGATAACGCTGTTCCAGCTGGCGGCAAACGGAGATAAGGACGCCGCCTCAATCTCGGAAAAGCTGGGCCTGACACTTGAGAATACACAGGAATCCGGTTCATCCCGGATGTCTGAGGAGGACATGATCGCCTTCCGAATCGTGCTGGAGGTCCGCTACCGCACGATGGAGCTCCTGGCGGAAAAGTCCGGCTGCCGCACCGTCGCGGATCTGCCATGCGGCTATACGCCGCTTTCGATTTCGCTTGCCCGGAAAGGGAAACAATATCTCGGCCTTGATCTTCCGCTGGTTATCTCGGATGTCCGGCGGATCATTCCTCCGATGCTTGATGAAAAAAGACGCGGCGCCGTCTCATTCACGGCAGTGGATGCCACGAATGATGAATCAATGGAGAAGGCTCTGTCAGAAGCGGAGGGAAACCTGTGCGTGTTGACGTCCGGTCTGCTGATGTACCTCTCCACTTCGGAGCTGGAGGCCTTGACGCGCAATATCAAGCGGGCCCTTGACGCGCACGGAGGCTGCTGGATCACCGCTGATCCGGAAGTGAAGGTACAGCATTATTCCCTTCTGAAAGTGATTACCGGAGACCGGTATAACGATATAGTGAAGAGACGATTTGATATTCTCAGGGAGAAGTCGGATTTTCCGCTCGGGGAGAACGCGCTGTCAATTCATCTTGAGAGCCGGGAGAAGGACATGGCTGCGGCGATGGGTTTTCTGAGGTCCCACGGGCTGCGGGCCGAGCGTCTCAGCGTGGCCGACAACATGCCGGAGGAGGAGCCGTTTTCTTTCTCCCTGGTCAGGGAGGAACAGAAGGAAGACATGAGGAACGTCTTCCGGACAACAGCTTTCTGGAAGATCACTTCCGACGGCTCCTCGGGACCGGAGCGGGAACCGGCGGCAAAGACGGAGATTTACACGGCAAAAAGAAACGGCGGGGAGCTGGAGCTGGAACTTTCCGGGCGTCTTGATACGCTCTCGGCTCCGAAAGTGCTGGAATTCTTTGAAAAAGAATCGGCGGAACAGGAGATCCGGAAAGTGACCGCTGACTGCAGCGGGCTCGTCTACATCTCCTCCGCAGGGCTTCGTGTGCTGCTCCTGATGCAGAAACGGTGCAGCAACGGCATAACGTTAACCGGAGTGAATGAAACGGTGCGGGATATCCTTCAAAAAACGGGATTCTATGATATGGTTTCATTCGATATCCGGGAATAACGCGCAGTCACTGCACCGGTCACGGCAGCGCCGGACTTCAGTTTTTCACCTCGACCTTGGGTATGGCAATAGCAATCATGTTTCGCTCACACATCAGCAGCAGTTCGCGGTTTACCCCTCTTCTGACTGCTACGGAATGCCTCCCCTTGCAGAATGTCGTGAAAGAGAGTTCCGTGCCGCTCTCCGTGATTTTGGAAACCCCGGTGTATTTCGGTCCCTGGATACTGTCCCGGATCTCAGCGCACAGCCTGTCATGAATTTCGGGAAGCTCCCTGCCAAGAATCTCCTCGATGCGTTCCAGAGATTCTTTCCTGTCAACGGTAAGGGACGACTGGATCAGGTTCTCCCTCTCCGGAGGCATCAGGATATAGTTCTTGAATTCATTGTTCCGGACAACCGTGACCTCACCGAAGAACTTCAGCCTTATTGTCCGAACGCCGATGCTCTGTACATAGACAGGCTTCCCGTCGAACATCAGGAAATCCCCGACCTGCACCGTGCCTTCAAATGTCATCAGGACGCCGGCCAGGATATCCGCGGCGATGCTCTGGCAGCCGATACTGAAAATCACACCGGCTACACCCGCGGACAGGCTGAGCGCCTTCGCGTTGATGCCGAAGTTCCCCAGGCATACAAAGATCCCTATGATCACCAGTGCGTAGCCGCTGAAGCTGTTCAGAAGCATGCAGACGGTTTCACCCTTCGTGTCCAGGCTCCTCGCGAGCAGAAACAGCGCCTTATGGATCACACCCTTTAAAACAAAGAGAATACAGATACTGATCAGGCTGGCGGTGATCGAATGAAGGTTGATCCCGTTGTTCCACTCCCCGCTGTAGATGCAGTACCAGACAGAGTCCTCTCCGGAAAGAGCCGCGAATACAAAGACCATCAGCAGTGACAGGATCAGCAGCCCCTTCAGGGAAACCCGGTATTTTTCACCATCGGTCCTGTCTCTCCATCGCCTGCAGTCCTCCGGCCACCTCTCCTCAAAGTCGGATTTTCTTCGGACCGGAAGGCCGTCTCCCGTACCGGTCCCGGCGCCTTCCGCCCCTGCCCGGCCGGACCCGTCCCCGAGGGAAGACCGCGTTCTCTGAAAGCAGACGGCCAGGATGACAAGCAGCAGAACCGCCAGGATAAGGACGGCAATGACCGCTGCCTGGGCAATGCTCTCCGGGCCTATGCTGATCTGCGGGCGCAGTAAAACGAAAAAGTACTCGCTCACTCTTCGAACCGAGGCCAGCATTGTGCTGCCAAGGACCGTCAGGCTGCCGTTGAAATTATCATGGAGCCTTCCGGGATCAATTCCGACCTCCTGCACGCGATGCCCGATATAGTCGAAGGAATCCAGTCCGTCCCGATACTTTCCGTTCTTCACCTGCGCGTTATACGTGATCACGCTTCCTCCGGCGCTTTCCTCCGGATATTCTCCCCCATAGCGTCCATTTCATACAGGGCCAGCATTGAAGTTCCGTCGATCAGGCCGATCCGCCTGAAAGCCGCGCTGACATCCATGCTGTCCGTGATCTCATAGATTTCATACGCGCTTCCGACAATCATGACCATCCCGGTGCACCTGTTGTCCTCTCCCAGGACGGCGATTCCGGCTTTCTGCAGCACTTTGCCCGAAATCGCATCTACCTCCGGGCCCATGGTCATCTCCATGCGGCCTTTCAGAAGCGCGTAAAAGGGATCATCCTCACCAATCGCGTCGCTGTCATAGGGCGAATTGGTGACCCTCGCCTCTCCTTCCGGATCAAACACATAGACAGTCTCTGTCCCCAGACTGTCAGACAGCCTCTGAAGATAGACCGGGGTCACGTCCTCCGGGTCCATCCTCTTCAGGATCATTCCGGCAACCCGGCACCTGGTCAGGTATTCTTCCCCGTACCACTCTTCCAGTGCCTCTGAATCGTCCTCACTCTTCGTGTATATCCCTGCCGCATCCGACACCTTGTTCCGGCAGTAACGGTAGGTTTCCGCGTATCCCAGCAGGGATTCCAGATACAGGCCTGACAGGAATCCGATGGCGACCATCAGGGAGGTGATGACAGCCACCCTGGCAATCAGTTCTTTATTCCGGAAAAAGATCCCCTGCTTTACCGCCTGATCCTGTGCCGGGCCCTGCGCTCTCTTCCCAATTCCCGCAGGAAAGGATCGTCCCGTCCTCCCGGTCGGCCACGATCAGGGTACCGGCGTTTCCGACCCGGATCCCGGAAATCACATTTCTCCAGTCATATTCTGTAGAGATCTTTTCCTCTTCTTCGGTAAATATGTTTCCGGAGGCGAGAATCCACTGTCCGTCATTGACCGGCCTTACAATCACCTGGCTCTCTTCCCGGTAGGCCTCGGAAGACATGGCATATGACATCAGCGATTTCGGTACGCTCTCCTCCGACTCGATCGCCTTACTGAAGTAATCCGATTCCGCGGCGGCCCGCATGGTCTCAAAATCCATCTCCCTGAGGACGGGATCCCCGGAATCATAAATCACGCTCCCGTCTTTATCATAGATGGCCAGTGAAGAGATTTCACAGACCTTCATGAATTCTTCCACAATTTCCCTGGCCTCATCGACATTCCCGGCCTGCTCCAGGGCGAGGGACAGCGCGTTCAGCTTTGCGTTCTGCATGTTCAGAAGGCAGTTGTTGGAAGCGTAATTATTCTGAACAAATGTCGGAATCATCTCGGCCAGCGTCCGGGCTTCCTGGACCAGTTCCTTCTCGGCCTTCCGCGTATACCGCCTCTTCTCCACCTTCGCATACAAAAAAATGGCCGCAGTCAGGCTGATCAGCCAGACTGCGACTATGATTATATTCTTTTTGACTGCGGATTTGCTCCCGGTCATCTCCGGCATTTTCTCCATCTTCCCGATCTTTCTCTATTTCTGCATGGGTTATTATTCCTTTTTGATTTTATCACTCCGCATCCATCAGATTTCCATCAAAAGAAAGGGAAACAGTACGTCTTTCCCGGACGATCACTTCGGGAGCTCATCCACCTCGAAGAACACGGTCGTAAACCCGTCACGCTCCGCGAAGATCGCGTGAACCGGGATCGGCAGTTTATCCCGAAGGAGCTTCGCCTGCTTCCTCTTGATCCCGAACACCGTGCAGTTGAACATCGGGCCCTCCTCCAGTTCGACGAGGCCGTAGCAGTAGGGGCCGATCTTGTCATTCCAGGGGTCCGCGTTCAGTGTCGCGGGAGTGATGACGCTGTGCAGCATTCCCTTCCCGGATAATTCCACCCACTCGGTCGCGTGATAACCGCAGGTATTGCAGGCGTAGCGGGGGGGATACTCGATCGCGCCGCATTCGGGGCACTTCCTGCCGAGAAGCTTGTGCTGCTCCAGGCCTTCGTAGAATTTGGCGACAACTTTCTCGATCTTCATCATGATTACAGCCCTCCTTAATCAAGCACCCGGAGGATCGGGATGCGGCAATTCTGCCCGCCGCCGAATCCGCGGAGCATCGCTGTCTTCGGGTTATTCTTCACCTGATGCAGGCCCGCCTGGCCCCGCAGCTGCAGCACTGCCTCATAGACGTCCGCCATGCCCGACGCGCCGTAGGCGTGCCCGTAGGACGTGCGTCCCCCGTGCGGATTGATCGGACGGTCGCCGTCAAATGCGGTCCTTCCCTCGAGGACCCATTTCCAGCCCTCTCCCCTCGGCAGGTAACCGACCTCCTCAGCGGCGCAGAGCTGTGACGCGAGAACAAAATCGTTGACGAGAAGAAGGTCGATGTCATCCGGCGTAAGTCCGGTCTGCTCATAGGCCTGGCGCGCGGCTTCCTTCGTGATCTCCATCTCGTTGTGCGGACGCATGAGCTCCAGGCAGGAGGAACCGATTCCGAGAATCTCGACCGGCTTCTGCTTGAATTTGTGAGCCATCTCCGTCGGACACACGATGCAGCAGGCTGCGCCGTCGGCGCTCTGGGCATTTCCGGTTACCCGGAGGTACATCGTGGTCTTCGGGTTGAACGGGGACGACAGATACTCCATCGGATCGTCGTAACCCGCTTCCTTCGCGAGTTCCTCGAACGGCGTGCGGAGCATGGCGAGCGGATTCAGTGCCGCCGCCCTTCTCCCGTGGTATGACATCGTGTTGAGCACAAGGTCGATCTGGTCATCGGTCAGGCCGTACTGCTGTCTGTAGAGATCCATCCAGTCGTCCTGGCCGATATGGCCGCCGCCCAGGGCTCTCGTGTAGGCCCGGTCCATGATTGCCTCAAGGTCCGGAATCATCTCGTCGGTCGTGATCGGCCTGCGGATATGAGCCGGCTTTCCCGCTACCGGAAGGCCGCAGGACATCTCGACACAGCCGCTCAGGACGATGTCGTGGGCCCCGCTGGCCACGTCCATCACAGCCTCTTCCAGACCTACGTAGCCGCTGCAGCATGCCTCCGAATGATGGATGGAGCCCTTGCCCCTCATTCCGAACCACTCTGCGACCTGCATGTTCGGCGTCGCCGCGTTGTTGAAGAACTTGGGATTCGCGGATCCATGATAGAAGTAGTCCACGTCCCTCGGCTCCAGTCCCGCGTCCTCCATCGCCATGAGCGCCGCGTGACCGAAGAATTCGCCTTCCGTGAGTCCCCTGTACTCCGGGATTTCCGACGTGTCACAGAAGGGGGTTGCGCCGATCCCGATGATCGATACGCTTCGCGAGTATTTGCCCAGCTTTCCCTTTACCATTTCTGTCTCCTCGTAAAAAATGTCACTTTCATGTTCTCTGACTGGGCCGAACGCCCGGGTTGTTCTCTCCGGTCTCCGATCTCACGAGGCGCGTCGTCTCTTTCTGCGCACCGGCTGCAAAGAGGCGTCCTGCATGAGGGACGGAACCAGGTCAACCACATGTCTGTGTCTTGCCGCGAGCGCGGCTCCATATGCGTCGTCATACTTCCCGTACGAGCTGAAGCGGATCTCAGCGCCAAAGCCGCTCCCGGAACCGAGGGAACTGATCTTCCCCATCAGATCCTTCCCGTACTCGCTGAGATACCCCGCCATCTCTCCCCCGATCACCGTGTCGGTCCCTGAGACCGCCCAGAGGTTGTGAATTGCAGCCGCGAGATGACCGAGGTATTCGTCCCAGATCTCCCGGTACTCCTCATTTCCTCCCCTGACCGCCTCGAAGAATGACTCGTAGGACGTCTCCCCCGATCTTTGTTTCAGGAGATCGATGATCCGGCTCGAGGAGCAGAGCTCCAGGAAACTGCCCGGGATCCCGTATGAATTTGTCTTCCCGTAAGGATCGAGGATCATGGCGCCGACGTCCGCCCGGCTGCCCTCCTCCCGGTCAGCCTCGCCGCCGCGGATCAGAAAACCGCTGATCCGGCGGCTCAGAAGAAGGAAGTAGCAGTCCGGGTAATCCGCCTTTCCGAATGTCTGGGCCAGACCTGCGAGCATTCCGGCGTCTCCGACCGAGATCTCCTCTCCGAACTTCGCCCGGATGTCAGCCAGCCGGATCTCCGGTTCTCCCAGCGTCCCCGTTCCGCGCACGACGTCTTCTTCCCTGTCGACAAAGCCCGGAAGCGCGATGCCTGTCCTGCATTTTCCGGGGAAGTCATCCGTGAAGCCCGCAGCGAGATCATAGACCTGTCCCCAGTACTCATCCGACCCCGTGTAATCCAGATAGAACCTCTCCTTCCGGAGAATCTCTCCCGCGAAGTCAACCTCCGCGATATAGACGGTGTGCTTCCCTATACTGATCCCCAGATAGGCCTGATAGCCGGCGTTGAGCGTAAGCAGCACCGGTCTCCGGCCTCCCGAGGACGAGGCGACCCCGGAGGCCGCTATGATGTCTCCGGCCTTCAGGATATTCACAATATTGGACACAGTGGAAACGCTCACCTCCCGGTTCTTCGCGATCTCCGCGATCGTGATCCCGGGAAAGCATTCGATATCCTTCATGATACAGAGCGCGTTCTGCCGGCGCACTTCCATGGTATTCGCTGCTTTCATTTCCACTGCCATCCTTCTAAAAAAACTCTGCTGAACAGAATCTCATCCGCGGGTTCTTCTGTTCATTATACCCTTGAATCCGTCTTGAGCTCAAGATAGAGTACTTCCCGCGGAGTAAGCTTCACGGAGAGCGCGCCGAGCGAGGACTCGATCTCCGAGCGGTTTGCAGCGCCGATGATCGGGAATGCGTTGAGCGGGCTGTCAAGCACGTAAGCCATCGCGACCTGCGGAATGGTGCATCCCTTCTCTTCCGCGATCTCTCTGCAGCGGTCAAGGCGGACGAAGTTCTCCTCATAGCAGTAGCCGATGCGGCAGAACATATCGATCTTCTCCGGATTATTCGCGAGAAGCTCCCTCGTGACACGGCCTGAGAACATGCCCCTGGCGAGCGAGGAATAGGCGAGAACCGGCATCTGGTTGTTGGTATACCATGCCTGGGCCTCGGCGTTCTTATTCCCGGCGATCGTCACGCAGCCGGGCGCGAACGGATTTTTGACCTGCTCCGCAAGGCTGAAATTCGGGGAAGAGACCGACATCGGCTCGAGACCGTGGGCGTAGGCGTACTCATTGGCCTCCTCCAGGCGCTGGTGCGTCCAGTTGGATCCGCCAAAGATCTTCACTTTTCCGTCCGCTTTGAACTCATTGAGCTTCTCGACGATCGGTCCGACCGGCAGGTCCGTATTGTCCCTGTGAAGGAGATAGATGTCGAGATAGTCCGTCTTCAGGGCTTCCAGCGACAGCTTCATGTCATAATCCATGTCCTCGGGCGTCACTCGCTGGCGGTCGTCGCTCGGATGTGCGCCCTTGGAGAGGAGGACGATGTCCTCGCGGCAGCCGCGGCTCTCAATCCACGCGCCGACGGTCGGCTCCGAGTCATAGGCGCGGGCGGTGTCGATACAGGTGATGCCGAGATCATAGGCCGCGTCAAGTGTTGCGAAATGCTTCTCCATGTTGTCCGGGAACATGCCGAACGTGCCCATGAAGAACTTGCTGACCTTCTTGTCAATTCCCTTAAAGTTCGTATATTCCATAACTGTCGGTCCTCCCTGTCATTATTCTTATTTCTGCTCTTCTTCGGGGAGCCTGAAGTTCGCCGGAAGTCCGCCGTGCTTCTCCTCGTTGTAGACCTCGAGGAAGAGGCCGAGCTCCTTGTGGAGATCCAGGTAGGCGAATTCCATGCCGATATTCGGCTCCCTGCACCACAGCCACGGATCCCTGCCCGTGTTCTCCTTGTGCTCCCTGAGAACATCTTCAAAGCTGTCTCTCGTGATCAGCGCGATGTGATGCATGCCCGGGCCGTGCTCGTCGAGCCAGGTCTTGTACGGGCTGTCGCTGACCGGCTGGATCAGTTCCAGTTCAAATCCCCAGCAGTCGCAGAACGCCATGATCGTGTGAAGGTGCTTCTTCTCGCCGTTCAGCGTGAAATCGGGAAGATCCTTTGTATCGAACGGGCTGACTCTCCACGGACCGATCCCGTACTTCTCGTAGTTTTTGATCGTCTCCTCGACGTTCTCTACGATAATTCCGATCTGAAGAAATTTCGCGAACTGTGTGTCCATCATGATATCTGTCCTCCTTAGTTATTGTGCCGCGGATTCTCCGCTGTTTTATGTTCCCTGTTGACCGTGGGCGGTATCCGCCCGCGGAATTCCCCGTTATTTGTAGATAGGATCCAGTACGGTGTCGATGTAATTCTTCGTCAGAAGAATTGTGGAGAGCGGATCCGGTGTGCCGTCGGATTCGATGCCGACCCAGCCCCTGTGACCGTGCTTCTTCATGAGGGCGAGGAGGCCCTTGAAATCCAGAAGTCCTCCGCCCGGTTCCCAGAACCAGCGGGCGCCGTGCTCATCGAACTCCGCGCCGGGTCCAAACCGCTTCTCGTCCGGGGCATTGATATAGGTCGTGTCCTTCAGGTGGAAGTACCGGACCCTGTCGTGATACGCGTCATAGAACTTGCAGATATCCTTGCCCATGATCGAGACCTGCGCGGTATCGAGGCAGTAGAAGACGTATCTCGGATCCGTCATCTCAAGGAACTTCTCGTGATCGTATTTGTTGACAGCGCACCAGAACTCGTTGTGGATGGAGACCGCCAGGCCTTTTTCCGCGCACATGCGGCCGACCGTGTTCATGCACTCGGCAACGTTTTTCAGTCCCTCGTCGTCGAGCGGGCCCGTTCCGTAGTACTGTCCCGCAGGCTGCACGATCAGGTTGATGCCGTCGCATTCAGCCAGGGCGTCGATCGCCTGCTGCTCATAGGCGAAGATACCGGGGTGATTCCTCCTGTCCTGCGAGCCCACGTGATGGGAGAACATGCCGGTGATGCGCTCGATACCGCGCTCCTGCGCGAATTCCTTGAAGTTCTTCATGCTGCCGAACGCGTTTCTGATGCTCGGGACGGAGAAGACCATGAGTTCGATGCCCTTGAAGCCCGCGCCCGCGAAGTAGCGGAGGATCTTGTCCCAGTCCTGGTAATAATAGGCGGAGCCAAAGTCCCCCATGTACCACTCGTCAAAATTGTTGATCTGCCTGTAGTTGATATTGCCCCAGAGATTGGTCATGTAGGTGTAGTTGATATTCCTCGTCTCCATCATCTCCCCTCCCCTGCCGCGTAATTCTTCTCGAGCCTGTTCCAGAATGTGCGCATTCTGAGGATCCCTTTCGGGATATCAAGCGAATATTTCGAATCCAGGATGACCGGCCCGTCAAAACCGCTCTCCTTGAGGATCGCATAGAGCCTGTCGAAATCAATGCCGCCGAATCCGAGGTCGTAGTATACTCTCTGAAGCCTTCCGTCCTGCGGGAACTCCGGGGAGATCGTCGCGTACACGCCGAGCTCGTCCACGAACTTCGTGTCCGTGAAGCAGACGGCCTTCGCCTGTTTCGCGTATCTTTCATAATATGAGACGTAATCGGCGCCGGCGATCTCAAGGTGCGCCGGATCCGGGGCGTAGCTGACGACGGCGGGATCCAGCTTCTCAAGGAAGGCGTCGATCGCCGTGCCTCGCATCAGCGTCCAGTACTCGTTGCGGACCACCGCGTTGATGCCCTTCTCCCTGCAGAGGGCGCCGATCCTGTTCAGGCAGGTCGCCGCGTCCTCAAGGAACTTCTGCATCCTGGTCTCGTCGTCCCCGAAGGTCTGCCGGAGGAAGCCGATCCCGGGCGTCGGTGAGATGAGCAGCGTGCTGCCCCCGAGCTGCGTCAGCGCGTCCGTGCAGTCGGCCGCGTGATCGTAGAAGGCGTCGAAAAACTGTTCAATGGGGAGGCCTGTCTCAAAGAGGCTGTTGAACTGGGCCTGTGCCGAAATGCCGATCACTTCCACATTGTCGATGCCCTTCTCGTTGAGATAGGCCCTGTACCCCTCCGGAGAGCCGAACCGCGTACGGATTGAGGCGGTGCAGATCGGAGCGCCGTTGCGGGACACGTTCTCCGTGTTGGGAACCATCGGGATCATGATCGATTTAAATCCCGCCGCCGCAAACATATCGGTGACCTCATCCCAGTACCATTTCGCCGCCCGGAGGAACGCGCCGGGACCGCTTGTGTCGGCGTTGACGATGCCAAAACTTCCTACAGCCTTCATGCCGGTTACCATCCTTTCTTTGGTGCTGTTGTTAAGTACATAATATCATCCGGTCTTTATAATGTCAATATTATTATAATACTTTTTTTAAGATTTAAAATATATCGATATATCCTTAATCTAAAGGATTTTTTCGATTCCATAGCACGCAAAAACCGGCGCATGTTTCCATGCGCCGGTCCGTCTGTTTCTGCCCGTTGGTTTTCCGGTTTTTACTTTGTCACGACCGCCTTTGTCGGGCTCCAGTCGGAATAATACTTGACCCCGTCCCTGCACTTATACACCGCGACATGGACGTAATACTTCGTCTTCGCCGGAAGATTCGTGAATGACATGAAGTTCTTCGTGTTTCCGCTGACCCATTTGCTCCTGAGATTTTTCCTGATGCTGCTGTCCGTGGAGTATCGCACCAGATACCCGTCCGCCTGTTCCGTGACGCGGTTCCAGCAGACCGCAAAGCCGTTCTTCCTGCTCTCCACATACCGGATTGTGGTCTTCTTCGGCTTGATGATGAATTCTTTCTTCAGGGTCCCGGTAAACTGTCCCTTTCCGGTGATCGTCACGGTCGCCTTTCCCACATTTTTGTTGTTCCTGTAGGCCAGGGTATAATCCGTACCTTTGGTTAACGTATTTCCCGCTATCTTCACCACCGGGGACTGGGTAATCGAAGACCCCGTGTAGGTCTTGTCGGCAATCCCCGTCACGGCAGCCTTTGCGACAGATGTCACGGCGGGTCTTCCCACGGGGATCGTGACGCGCAGCATCTTCTGGTCGGTGCTGAGAGCGATCCATGTTCTGTTCGGGTCCATGACCTTGCCGTTAAATACGACCTCAAAACCGGGATATTTGCTCAGAGGGACGCTGTAGCTCGGGCAGGACCTGAGCGCGTCGGTCCATTTGTACCCGTTATCAAGTCCCAGGCCGATCATGACCGCATAGGTTCTGTCCCTGTCGATCATGCTGTCACCCATCCCGATTCCATACCATTCAGTGTTTCCGTAAAGGTACAGCAGGAAACAGTTCCCCGTGTCAATCCAGACACCTGTGGTGGAAGTTCCGGCTAAATCCTCGAAAATGTCCTGGACCTGCCCCTCCCTGTAGCCCGTCTGAAGATGGATCTTGCTGGTATCCAGGGACAGCCTTACCCTTCCCCTCGATATATCGGACGCGTATACCGGTCTCCCGATTCCCGCGACAGCCAGGAGACAGGCAGCCAGTACAAGGTACAGGACCGGCTTACCGAAAGTTCTCTTCCCTTCTCTCATTCGTTCATCCTCCTTTACAGGATACGGGGTTAATGCCTGAATGAATTATTAAACAGCATGCCTGTCACGCCGATGTCTGTCACAAACCCGGGGCCTCTCTTCAGCAAGCCGATCTCTCACAGCGGGAACTTCTGCCGTTAGGCCTCTATGCGGTACAGTCTCGCCATCGTCCTCTCCCCGAACCGGACGGTGAGCTCATGCGTCTCCCCGTCGAGCCGGTACTCGTGCGCGCTGTCCTCCCCGGCGGGCGGATAGATGCACTCGACGGAGGCGGCCGCTCTTCCGAAATACGCCTCCAGCCCCTTGAGAGGAACCCTGAGCGTATCCGTCTCCCTCGACGCCGGGTCCTCCCCGGGCATAAGCCCGCGGCCGAGGTCCCGCCGCCACACGGCCAGATAAGCCCTGTCTCCGCGGCGGATCCCGGATGTGATCCAGGTGTCCCGGTATCCCGCAAGGCCGGTCGGCCAGAACGGCAGGCCCACCCGGATCTCTCCCCGGATCTCCTTGTAGACACGGATGCCTTCCGCGACGAGGGCCCGCCTCTCATCCCCGAGGTTCAGCAGGTGGCCGCTCTGATGGATCCGAAGCAGCATCGCGTTTATCATGTTGAAGATCGTCTCCTCCCGGTCCCCGCTCTCAAGCGGATAGGACCAGACCGCCGCCTGCTCCGGCGTGCAGCCGGTCGCCGCGTTCGCGGAGATCACGGCGTAGTTCCTGTAGTCCTCCTCATCGGATGTCGACTGAATGCTGTGTCTCGAGAGCAGCGCGTAGTCCATCCGGAGCCCGCCGCTCGAGCAGTTCTCGATCACGAGATCCGGATATCTTTCGTAGAGGCTGTCGAGCCATGCAAGGAAAGCGCGCTCGTGTTCGAGCATGCCCTGTCCGGGGCTCTCCGCGCCCTGCTCCGTCCCTATCCCGGGCTCGATATTGTAGTCCATCTTGATATACCCGGCGCCGTACTCCTCCACAAGCCTCTTCACGGTCCCGTCCGCGAAGGCCCGGACCTCGGGATTCCTGAAGTCGAGCTGCCACCGGCTGCGGTCGTACACCCGCTTCCCGTGGCGGACGAAGAACCAGTCGTCGGGCAGCGTCTCCGCGAGCGGGCATCGGACGCCCATGACCTCGAGTTCAAGCCAGAGCCCCGGGACCATCCCCTTCTTCCGGATGTAGTCGGTGACCGCGCGCAGGCCGTCCGGGAACCGCTTCCGGCTCTCCTTCCACTCGCCGACGCCGTCCCACCACTCTCCGTCCGCGTACCATCCCGCGTCGATTACGTAGTACTCGCAGCCGCACTCCGCGGCGACGTCGATCATCGGGTATTCCTTCTCCGCGGTGGGATCCCCGCAGAGACAGTTCATGTAGTCGTTGAAAATGACCGGCAGCTCCAGGTCGTCCCGGTTCGGGCGCCTGATGAGCCGCCTGTACTTCGTCAGTTCCCCCATATCCTCGTCAAAATCGGCGCGTCCGGCACCGACCGCGACGGGGACGCTCTCAAATGTCTCACCCGGCGCAAGCCTCCTGAACCAGTGGCTCTGCTGTTCGGTCGGCCCGCTCAGGCTCAAGTAGAAGTGCTCATGCGAATCCCCGATCTCAGCGTGCCAGGACCCGTTGTGCTCGATCTGCCAGAAGAGGCTGGTGCCGGCGGAGACATTTTCCACGTAACCCATCGGGAGATAGCGCTTCGCTGACCAGTTCCCGGTGTTCGTGATCTCGAAAGCGCGGGATGTCCTCAGCCAGATTGCCGGCTGGGTCTGAGAAAATCCCATCTCGTCGAAACTCAGGCGGATCCAGTTGAGCTCTTTCTGCCAGGAATTCCTCGGCAGGCGGAAGTACATGCGCTCCTCGGCGGGACCGGTCCCCTCCTTCTCGATGCCGGTATAGGAAAACGAGCCCACATACTCGAGCGTCTGCTCCTCCTCCCCGATATTGGTCACCGAGGTCCGGCAGCGGACGACCCTGGTCCCGTCATAGAACTGCATGGTATAGATCACGCGGACGAACGATATCTCCGTGTCCTCGAGTGTGATGACAAGGCACCGCCCCCTGTCGTTCCGCGTATCCTCAAGCCCCCGATAGCGGAGATAGCAGCCGGGGGGCGTCAGGACATACTTGCGCCCGTGGTTCTCGTAAGGCAGGTCAAGGCCCGCGATCCTGAGCTGGACAAGCTGGAACTCCTCGTCGATCAGCCGCTCCCTCTGGGCGGCGACCTCAGGCCAGAGGGACGGCCGCGGGCGGCAGAGGCTCTCCGGATCAAATTCCGCCGTCGAAAAGTGCAGCAGCTTAAATCTTCGATCCTCCGTGATCCCGAAGACGATATTGATCCCGTTCTCCCTGTAATTCAGGTACTCCATTTCTCTCCTCCCCCGCCGCACCGCTCATGCACGGGCCTCGCGCGGTTTATTCACTGACCGTCTCAAAGCTGTACACGTCGTACACTCCGTCCTTCTCCGCAAAAATATACCCGCTGACGGCATAGATATCTTTATATTCGGCCGGAAGCAGCTCCTCGCCGGTAAACCCGTCGATCAGGCCATACGCATCATTGGAGCCGTCGGAGGGCGACACCCTGTATTTGATGAGGGCGGGGCAGAGCGCGTCCACTCTGTCGGTGTCTTCCGGCAGATTCAGCGTCTGGTCGGGATGGTTGAGCACGACACAGTCGTCGCCCCTCGAAAAGAGCAGATTGGAGGAATACTGGTCCTCCACATCCTTCACGATCCCGTCGGGCGTCACAAGCCCGGTGGTATCGTCTTCCCAGCGGATATAGCCGTAGCCGCCCACCACTTCGTTCAGGTAGTCGACGTTCTCTTCCAGGGGATTTCCGTCCGCGTCCGCGAGGTAGTAGGTTCCCGTATCCTCATCCTCCAGCCGGTAGTAGCCGCAGTCGACGTCATAGATTAACGGAAGGGCCGCGGAGAGCTTGTTCCCGTTCATATCGATGGCGGTCTCGCCGTCCTCGCCGTACATCTTGAAGAGGTCCTTCTCCGCGTCAAGCACACTGACGGACTGCGCGGAGAACGTCTCCTTCCCGGAAGCATCGATGATGTGCGACGCCCCGTCGTAGGAAACCGTGATCGCATCCCTGCAGGAGGATCCCATATATCCGTCGTGTTCCCAGATCACACCCCCGTCCGGTCCGTAGATCGTGATGTGGTTGTCTTCCTCATATGCGAACGACTCCCCGAGATCCATGAAGTCATATTTGCTGAATCTGTCGTACTCGAGCCCCTCGACCAGGCGCTTCTCCCTGACATCGAGGATTTTCGCGCATCCCTTGTAGAGGATATCGTCTTCCCCCGGGGCGAGGGTAATCAGCCTGTCCGTAAAATAGATGATAGCCTCGTCCTCGTTATCCGTCTGCTCCGCGGCGTAGATGACCGGAAGGAAGCGGAAACCGTTCTCACGGTTATCCGGGACGATCACCGATGCCGCCTCGCACGGCAGGATCTCCTCGCCTTCAAGCGTGTAGACTCCCGTCTTGTTGACATCCTCCTTCGTGATCGACGTCCGGACCGTGTAGAGGTCCCCGTCGATGCGTTCGCAGTTCGAGATATTCTCAACGATGATTTCGCCGTTGAGACCCGCGAATGACAGAATGTCCCCGTTCTGGACCAGGACAGCGTCGTTCCTGAAGTTGAATCCCGCGTCTTCGAGACTGCCCTTCTCCGTCAGCTGGTAGCGGAGATGCGCGGTCTCTTCGCCGGCCGCGGAGACCGCGGCGGCTGAGATGAGCATGGCGGCGAGTGCTGTGGCAATTATACTTTTCCTCATTTTCTTGAACCTCCCTGATGCTGTATAGAGAAACTGTTTCCCGAAGAGGCGTCCGGAACGCGCTCTTTCGATTATTATCGCATTCCGGCATTTTTAATTCAAGACTGAGTCGGCATATCCCGCCGCATGGAAGATGCCGCGCCCCATCAAAAGAAAAGAGAGGGCGCGCCGGCAATATGTGCCGGCGCACCCTCTCTCTACCCGGCCTGACGCCGGATCTGTCATTTACAGGTGCTGAATCAGGCTGCCGCGGTCACGGAAGTGATGTGCGGCTGAGCTCCCTGATACCAGTACAGGAAGCCTTCCATATCGATCTTGTCCCCGACCTTCAGTTCCTTGACGGCCTTGTAGACGTCGGAGGAGCTGTCGCACAGGTAGGACTCGACAACGAATGAATAGGTCTGGCCATTGCAGGAGGCATTGAAGTAGAGGTCGTCGCCCTCCTGTCCGGAGCCGTCCCAGTTGTAGAGGAACGCCTGGTCCGCGCCCGCTTCGGCGACGGACTCGACAGCGCTGTCGTCTCCGGTGCTGATCGCCTCAACGGTCATGCCCTTGAAGGTGACCTTCCTGTTCTGCTTCTCAATCAGCTCGTCCGTTCCGAGAAGGTCCGTGACATCCTCGGCGGGAGCGATGTAGTTTCCGTCGACGATCTCGAGAACCGCGTCCGTGATCTCGACTTCACCTTCCCACTCCGACTTGTAGCCGGAGAGCACGATCTTCTGGCCCTCGACCAGCTGGTCATATTCTTCCTGGGTGCAGGCGATGTTGTAGGCGAAATAAGCGCCGTCCTCGTCCTGCGTATAGAGGGTAGCCTTGTCTTCCCACCAGGACTGCTTGGCCTGGACATAGGTCTCGACCACGACGAACGTGTCGATATCGGCCGCGGCGTAATCCGCGTATGTCATCGCGCCGGTGTCGCTGGAGACTTCTTCAGCCATGGATTCCACAGCGGAAACACCGCTGAAGACCTCAATGTCTTCAACCGGGACCACGACGGCCGCTTCCGCAGCGGATGCCGCCTCAGACAGGGCGTCTTCCGCCGCCGCTGCCACGCCGCCCGTCAGCTCCTCAACCGCGGAGACCGTCTCCTCCACTGCCGCGGAAGCTTCAGAGACCACGTCCGCTGCCGCCGCCTCGGCTTCAGAGACCGCGTCCGTAACAGCCGCCGCTGCTTCAGACGCAGCGTCCGCTGCCGCGGAGGCCGCCTCGGAGACCGCCGACTCCGCCGCGGAGGCGGCCGAAGAGGCCGTCGTCTCAGCTTTCTTGGAAGAACCGCACCCCGCCATGGAACAAACCATCGCTGCCACGACTGCAGTCACAAGTACTTTTCTCATCATTTCCATCTTCCTTTCGATTTTTCAGGCCGATACCGGCCGGATAATTGTACAGACTCCATTATACCCTATTTTTTTAAAATGTCCACTCATCAGAAACCCGGATAATAAAACCCGGGTTAAAACCGCGGTAGACACGGACGCGCTTCACGCTCCCCTCCGCCTCGAACGGATCTCGATGAGGACGACATAGAGAAGGATCAGCGCCCACGCGGCGATCAGAAGCCCGATCAGCACCCTGGAGGCCGTCGGAAGGGGCCCCAGCACCTTCCGGCCTTCCGCGCCGGCCGTCCGCGCCTCGATCTGGTCAAGGCGGTAGAGGGAGGTGACTTCCCCGAACATCCCGTCCAGGTACGCGTCATCCACCGTCTCCTTCCTGCGGACAGACTTGACGACATTCTCGATGATCTGCCCCGCCGCGTTCCGAAGGGACGTGGACCCGTTGAACACGGGTGTCGTGAAGGTAGACGACGTGTGGTCGAGCAGCATCTTCGACGCCTCGATCTTCACGTCGTAATAGAGCTTCGTGTTCTCACCCGCGCGCGACAGGTAGTCCCGGTACTCCTCCGACTCCCTCGCCTTCGAGGTGACCGGGACGTACCCCTCCGTCTCCGAGTACGCGATCTGAACGGTATTCGACAGCAGGTACTGCGCGAAAAGCCAGGAGGCGAGCACTTCGTCGGAGTCGTCCTTGTTGAAGACGCAGACGGACGGCCCCTGGGAGATCATCTTCGGAGAATCGGGGTTGAGCTGGGGAACCGGCCTGACCACCGTATCAAAATTCACCACCTTGTCGGGGCTGATGTCGGAGAGAGGCGCGCTGCTTCCCATCCACGTCGCCCCGGCGGTCGAGTCGATCGCGAAGACGCACTGGCCCGCGTTGAGGAAATTCGCCGGATATCCGGAGATCTTGAAGGTCGAGAACGCCCCGTTCTTCACATGCCCCGCAATGTCCAGAAGAAATTCCTTCGTCGTGTCGTTGAAGATCTCGATCCCGCCCTTGTCCGTCGAGTATCCCGCGTCCGCCTGCCTGAGATACTGGATCATCATGTTGTCGGTGGACTTATAGATGAATGGGATCATGACCTTCTGTCCGTTCAGCCTGTAGACGCCGCCGGCGTCCTTCTCCGCGGCTGCTTCGGACACCTCAAAGATATAATCCCACGTCAGCACGTCGGGCACCTCATACCCCAGGGCCTCGACAAAATCCCTGTTGATATAACAGGCTTCGGTGGACCGCATGAACGGCAGGGCATAGTAGGATCCGTCGAGGATGCACTCGTCGAGGTACTCGCCGATGATCTCTCCCCTCTTCGGGGCGTCAAACCGGACTTCGCTTCCGCCGAGGCCGTATTTTTCATTAAAGATCAGGTCGTCGAGCGGCACGACAACCCCCTCCCCCGTGATATAGGTCGCGATGTGGTCGGGGTAGGTGATGCAGACGTTCGGCGTCGTGCGCGTCGCGATGTTCGTGATCACGTCGTTGTAGATCTTCCCGTAATCCGTGTAGAGCCGGAGATTCACCGAGATGTTCGGATAGAGGGCCTCGAAGTCGGTGATCGCCTGTTCGTAGATCTTCGTCTGGGTCTTGTTCGTGTCATTTTTTGCCCAGAACGTGATCTCGATCGGCTTCCCCTCGTCAAATGTCTCCGGCACCTCAAACGTCCCCGAGTTCTTTGATCCGTGGCAGCCGGTCAGCAGCGCGCACGCGGAGAGCGCGGCCAGAAGAAGCAGGCTCTTTCTCATCCCTTGGTTCCCCCTCTCGAAACACCTTCCATGATCTTCTTCCGGAAGATCACGAACAGGATAATCAGCGGCACCGAGATGACGACGACTGCCGCCATCATCGCCGGGATGTTCTCCCGGCCGAATCCGTTCTCCCGGATCTCCTGGATGCCATTGGACACAAGGAAATAGTTCTGGTCGTCCGTGATCAGGCGCGGCCACACATACGAATTCCAGCACTCGATGACCTTCAGGATGATAATCGTGATGATCGTCGGCTTCGCGATCGGGATCATGACCCGTATCAGGTACCGGAAATCCGAGGTCCCGTCAACCTTTGCCGCCTTGTAGAGCTCCTCGGGAATCTGCTCGAAATTCTCCTTGAGAAGATAGATGTAGAACACGGAGGTGACGGACGGGAGTATGAGTCCCAGAAATGTGTTTCTCATATTCCAGTTCGTGATCGTCACGAAATTCGTGATGATCACCAGCTCGTTCGGAATCATCATGAGGGCCAGAAACAGCGTGAACAGCAGGTTCTTTCCCTTGAAATCAAGTCTGGCGAAAGCATATGCCGAGAGTACGATGACAACGACCATGAGCGCGGTGGTGATCCCCGTGAAGATCAGCGTGTTGGCGAAATACCTGGCGAGCGGGACCGCCGTGAACGCCTCCCTGTAGTTCTGCGCCGTCGGAGACAGGGTGTAGAGTTTCGGAACATACTCCGAGTTGTAGGCGCTGTAGCTCTTCACCGAGGTGAGAATCATCCAGTAGAACGGGAAGAGGACGACGACCGCCCAGAGCGTCAGAAGGGCGTATGTGACCGTGGTCCTGACCTTTCCCCTGCGCTTCGCCGCGCGCTTAATCTTTGAATATTCTTCGTTCTGTACCATATTCCTGTCCCCCTGTCATCATGAATAGTGCACGGTCCGCCGGCTGACGAGCAGGTTGATGCACGTGATCGTGAGCACGATCACAAAGAGAATCAATGCCGCCGCCGAGGCGTACGACGGATAGCCGCCGCTGTCGCCGTAGAGCATGTCGTAGACGTACCCGACGATCGTATTCATTCCCGCAGCGTTCAGGTTAGTTCCGAATATCGCGACTTCGTCGCTGTAGGCCTTGAAGGCGCCGATAAAACCCGTGATGATGAGGTAGAAGACCATGGGGGAGATCATCGGGAGCGTGATCCTCGTGAAAATGCGGAACGGCCGCGTCCCGTCGACCTTCGCGGCCTTGTAGTAGTCCTGGTTGACCGAGGCCAGCGCGCTCGTCAGGATCAGGATCTTGAACGGCAGCACGATCCAGATCGTGTAGACGCACATGACGAGGATCTTCGCCCAGTACGGCCCCTCGATAAAGTCGACAGCCGAGCCCCCGAACGCCCTGATGAGCAGGTTGATAAAGCCGTCCGAGTAGGGCGTCTTCTTGAAAAGAATCATGAACACAAGGCCGACGGCCAGCGTGTTCGTGACATAGGGAAGGAAGAAAACCGTCTGGTAGAACTCCTTCACCTTCGTGATTGAATTGAGCCCCACCGAGATCAGCAGCGCGAGCCCGGTCGAGACGGGCACCGTGATGATGACGATGATGAACGTGTTTTTCAGCGCCTGCAGAAAATACGGATCCCGCAGAATATAAGAATAATTATAAGTTCCGGTCCCGAAGAAAGACTGGGACGCGAAATTATAGCCCTCCTCGAACGAATAGGTCAGCACGTCGAAGAGCGGGTAGACCATGAAGATCCCCAGAAAGACAATCGCCGGCAGAAGGTAGAGCCAGGCTTTCCAGTTCCTGCGCATATCCCGAAGCTCCTTTTGAGATAGTGCGGGCCCGCCGCGCAAGAAGCGGCGGCGTGTCCGTGTTTCAGGTGCAAGGACCGTCTCACACCCGCAGGCGGAGGCCGTCCTGATCGAAGATATGGACCTTTGCGGGCTTCAGCGCGAACCTGATCCGGTCGCCCTCCGCCTCCGGGCGCTCGTCGGACCGGATGATCGCGCGGATCTCCTCTCCCTGGAATGCCGGGTGCGTCGCGACGACGCTGGTATCGCGCCCCATGACCTCGATCGCCTTCAGATGGCACGTAAGCGCGCCGTCCCCGGAGGGGACAAAGCCCTCCGGCCTCACGCCGACCGTAACCTTCTGGTCCCCGATCCCGGGGCAGTCCAGAACACCCTCCTCGCCGATGAACAGCCTGCCGCCCTTCACCTGCCCGTCGAACACGTTGATCGGCGGCGTCCCGAGGAATTTCGCCACGAAGAGGTTGACGG